>JBAXRS010000014.1:0-33380 GCA_037131085.1 Verrucomicrobiota bacterium
CCGACATAGGCTTCGTCGGAAAAAAATAAGACCCGCGGATTTTCGGGACTGATGATTTTACGTTGAATACTCGTTTTGCTGAAAACCAGGAGCTGCGATTCGACGGGAATATCCAATTGCTCGAGCAGCCAGCGTAGACGCCTACGGGCCGGCCAGCTTCGAATTTCGTCCGTCTTAAGCCGAAATGTCTCATTTAGTCGGGAGGCCGCATCGACCGCGGTGGACTTCGAGTAGTTGATGGGCGGATCCTCGAACGGATCATGGTCTTGGGCTGATCCCGTTGCCGCGACGGTGAGCCCGAAGCCAAAAACACCGGCCGCTTTCAACAGACTCCAGAATGAGGGCATGGCCACAGCGTAAACTTATGCCTTTGTGAGACAAGGCTAGGTTCAGGTCTGGATTTGCTCGCGTAACTTTTTCAGGGCTTTCTCTTCGATTTGTCGGACGCGTTCACGACTGACCCCGAATTTTTGGCCGATTTCTTCGAGTGTATGTTCTTCACAGTCAATTCCTCCGCGAAGACGAAGGACTTCGGCTTCGCGTTCGGTAATGCCGCGAAGTAGAAAGCGCACTAGCTCGTTATCTGAAGTGCGAGCAGCGATTTCCGCCGGCGTCTCCGCGCTTTCATCCACGAGTCGTTGTCCGAGAGTCAGTTCGCTGTCTTGGTCCACGGGGGCATCGAGGGAAAGTCCGTGTTGCTGATACGCCCGCAGGGAGGCGAGTTTTTCGATGTCGCAACCCAAACTCGTGGCCAATTCGCTGTCCATCGGTTCGCGGGTGAGTTTTTGTCGTAACTCGTGCTCGATCTTCCGTAATTTGGCGAGCTGTTCATGGATGTTGCGCGGCAGGTGGACGGCCCGGCCAGACGAATTAAGTTCGCGCAGGATCCGGCTGCGAATGTTCCAGAAAGCATAGGTACTGAAGCGGAAGCCCAAGTCGGCATCGTAGTCTCTGGCCGCCTCCACGAGGCCGACATTGCCCGCGCTCATCAGCTCCAAAATTTCGTCGCGTTGTTGGCGAAGTTGCGCGGCCGCATGGTAAACGAGTCGCAGATTTGAATTAACAAGTAAGTCGAAGCACACGTTGGCTTCCGGAGTTAGGCTGCCGTCGGGGTTGCGCCCGGCTTTGATCCCGCGGCCCAGGCGCAACTCATCCGCGGCTTCAAGCCGTGTCCAGCGACTGGCCTGAAACATATATTGTCCCAGGGCATCGAGCTCGTTCCAGCGGGCGGGCTCCGTCGATGGTTCGGTTTCGCCGATTCGGTCGACGGGGAGCAGCAGGCAAGCGAGCCGGTTGGCGTTGGTGCGCAGTGCGGCGGTGGTTGGGGAGGGATGGGTCGCGGGTGTGGGGTGGAGTTGGTTCATAAAATATGAGAGGCCTCTATATATAGGCTCAAAAAGACGGTTTTGAGTCACGGGTTTCCGCAACTCGCTGACAGTTAGGTAAATTGAATGCGTAGATTTATTAAAGCGCCCCGGTCGCAGAGGCCCCCGTGGGCGTGCGTTCTATTCGGTCAGCGGTCATTCTACCCTCGAAGGTCTAGTTGTCAAAGACCTGCTCGAAGATTTCTATTAAAATTATAGATAAACTTCTTCGGGAAACCATCGCCCTCGGCGGGGCGAGGGTTTGCGGCTAATTGATTGAAAATAAGAGGTTAAACGGGGGTTTGGCGGTTGTGGCAGGAACGTTCGGAGGTTTTGCTGGTCTTACCCCTATGCGACTACGTCTGCTCTGCTGTTTTTTTGCCCTATTTGCGAACGATCTGATGGCGGCCGAGCCGGCCGCAGCCTCCAAACCGCCGAATATTTTGATGATCATTTCGGACGACCAAGCCTGGACCGATTACGGTTTCATGGGGTCCAAGTTCATCCAAACGCCGAATATCGACCGCTTAGCCGCCGAAAGTCGCACCTTTCCTCACGGCTATGACACGAACTCCCTTTGCTCCCCCAGCTTGGCCTCCATCTTGACGGGTCGTCATGTGCATCGTCATGGGGTTACGGGTAATGATCCGCCCACCTCTGTCGTAAAGGCCGCGCCGGGGGCCAAGAAGGCGGCTGGTGGTAAGCAAAAAGGCGCCGACTTTACGGATGGCCGGGCGCAATTAGTAAAACTCTTCGAGCAATCTCCCCATTTGCCCCGCCTCCTTGCCGAGCGTGGGTATATCAGCCTGCAGACAGGTAAATGGTGGATGGGTGACTACACGCACGGAGGCTTCACGGAAGGCATGACCAAGGGTAGTCGACATGGCGATGAGGGGCTCGATATCGGCCGGAAGACCCTCGCCCCGTTGACGGACTTTATTTCCCGAGCCAAGAAGGACGGAAAACCTTTTCTCGCCTGGTATGCGCCGATGATGCCGCATGATCCGCATAACCCCCCAGAACGTCTTTTGGCGAAATATCGCGATAAGGCTCCGACGGAATGGGCTGCCCGCTATTGGGCGATGATCGAATGGTTTGATGAAACCGTGGGCGCCGTCCGGGCTCACCTCGAGCAAGAGGGTCTCACGAACGACACAATCATCGTTTATATTTCTGATAACGGATGGATTCCTGATCCGAAGAAGCCGAAGGTGGACTTTGACCGCTCCAAGATGTCGCCCTTTGACGGCGGCATTCGTTCTCCGCTTCTGGTGAGCTGGCCTGGGCACATCAAGCCGGTCTCACTCGATTATCCAGTCAGCGCCGTCGACATCATGCCGACCTTGTTGAAATTGGCTGGTGCGAAGGTCCCGCCAGACGGCGACGGGATTGATCTGCTCGACGATGAGGCTTTGCGGGCCCGCCCCTTTGTCGCCGGGCAAAATTCCACCCATGATATCGTTCAGATTGGTAACCCGGCTTCCAGCTTGCGCTACCGCTGGCTGGTCGCGGGAGATTGGAAGCTGATCGTCTCCAGCGGTCTTAACGGGGCCACCGAACCTCCGCGGCTTTTTAATCTCAAGCAGGACGCGGGAGAGCTCCATGATCTCGCCGCCGCGCAGCCGGCCAAATCAGCCGAACTCCAGAAGCTCTTGGACGGCTGGTGGTCGGGCCGTTAATCTTTATTTGAATAATCAATTTTCATACCCTAATTCATGAACATGAACCTCAACCTCCTCGCCCTGTGTTCGATCGTCTCCTTGTCGCATGCGGCCGAATTAACTTATTACGTCGGTACCTCCGGTCCACAGGCGAAGGGTATCCTACGTGGCACCATTGATTCGGAAACCGGCAAGCTGTCGGCCCCCGTTGTCATCGCCGATGCCAAGGGGGCTTCCTACCTGGCTTTGAGCAAGGATGCTAAGACTCTTTACGCGACCTCCGAGGTCGCGGGTGGCGGAGTCGCCGCTTATCGCTTGGCTGGCGGAGCCGCCGCGGTCTTGCTTAATTCCCAAGAGAGCCAAGGAAAAGGCGCCACTCACCTTTCAGTCGATCCGTCAGGACGTAATCTACTGGTCGCCAATTATGGTTCGGGCTCGGTAGCCTGTTTGCCATTGAAGGCTGATGGCAGCCTACTGCCCGTCTCGAGTTTTATTCAGCATGTGGGCGGCGGGCCGAATGCGAAGCGTCAAGCGGGTCCGCACGCTCACGGGATTTATGCCGATGCCGCCGGGCGTTTTGTCTATGTGCCCGACCTAGGGACGGATAATATTTTTATCTATCGATTAGACGCTGCGAAGGGCTTGTTGATGAGCGACGGCAAATATGGCCGGGTAAACCCGGGCGCCGGGCCTCGTCACTTCGCTTTCCATCCGCAAGGCGGATTTGCTTATACCTGTAACGAAATGGCCCTCACGGTCAGCACATTCAAGTTGGATGCCACCTCGGGCGGTTTGACGGAAATCCAGTCTTTGCCGACCTTACCCAAAGGCGCTTCGCCGACAGGTGCCTCTACTGCTGAGATCTTCTGCCTCCCCAATGGAAAGGCGCTGTATGTCTCCAACCGCGGACACGATTCCTTGGCGGTGTATGCCATCGGTGCAGATGGTAAATTGGCCTTGATCCAGCATATGCTTAATACTCCTGCTACTCCTCGCGGTTTCGGGCTCAGCCCGGATGGACGATGGTTGGTTTGCGCTGGTCAGAAGTCTGGGACAATCAACGCTTACCGAGTAGATTTGGCTACGGGAAAACTCACCGACACGCAGCAGTCTGTTGTCACAGGTTCCTCTTGCTGCATCCTTTTTACTCCTTGATTCGCTGTGCAGCCTGATACCGTAATCCGCCGGTTGTCGTTGGCTGTATGTTTAAGCCTGGCCAGCTGGACAACGTTGCCAGCGGAAGTGGATTTCGCCCACGAGGTCGTTCCGATCCTGAGGAAGCATTGCAGCGAGTGTCACGCAGGCGATAAGAAGAAGGGCAGTTTCTCGATGAATACGAGGGCTGTCTTGCTGGAGGGCGGTGAGGACGGCGTGACGGTGGTGCCGGGGCATGCGGATAAAAGCAAACTCATCGAATTTATTCTCAGCAAGGATTTGGATGTCCGGATGCCGCCGAAGGGTGACGCGTTGACGCCAGCTGAAGTCAGAATATTAAGCGCGTGGATCGATCAAGGAGCGATTTGGGTCGAAGGTTTTGCGTTTAAGCAGCCCGCCTTTGAGCCAACATTAAGGCCTCGCCAGCCGACGATACCTCCGGTCACCGCCGGTCATGAGCACCCTATCGATCGCGTCCTTGAGGGCTGGTTGCAGACCAAGAAATTACCGACCCCCCCTTTGGCCGATGACGCTACTTTTCTCCGCCGGGCTCACTTAGATTTTATCGGGCTGCTTCCCACGGTGGCCGAAGTTCAGGCCTTTATCGCCGATACGGCTCCTGATAAGCGGACCCGCCTCATCCGGTCGCTGTTGGCTCGAGAAATCGATTACGCCGATCACTGGATGGTTTTTTGGAACGATTTATTGCGTAATGATTATGCGGGTACCGGCTATATCGACGGCGGGCGTAAGCAGATCACTCCCTGGCTTTATGCCGCTTTACGAAAGAATATGCCCTATGATGAGTTCGCCCGCGAACTGATTGCCCCGACAGCCGCGAGCGAAGGGTTTTCCAAGGGTATCATCTGGCGCGGGGCAGTGAGCGTGGCGCAAGCCCCGGAACTTCAGTTCTCCCAAAGCGTCTCGCAGGTATTTCTCGGCATCAACATGAAGTGCGCATCATGTCATGATAGTTTCATCGACCGATGGAAGTTGAAAGACGCTTACGGGCTGGCCGCCATCTACTCCGACCACCCGATGGAGTTGGTGCGTTGCGATATTCCGACAGGAAAGTCCGCCTCGGCGGGGTGGCCCTTCCCGGAGCTTGGTCAGGTCGATGCCAATAAGCCGCGCGCGGAGCGCTTGGTCCAGCTGGCGGCTTTGTTGACCCAGCCGGACAACGCTCGTTTTCAAAGGACTATGGTGAACCGGCTATGGCACCGGCTGATGGGGCGCGGTATCGTCCACCCCGTGGACGCGATGCAGACGGAGCCATGGAACCAGGACCTGCTTGATGTGTTGGCCAATCATTTTGTCGCGCAGAAATATGATTTAAAGGCCACGCTCGAATTCATCGCGACTTCCCAGGCTTACCAATCCCAGGCTGAGGTCCAGTTGCGTGACGTCGATGGTAAGGATTATCTTTATCGCGGCCCGCGCGGAAAGCGGCTGACCGCGGAGCAATTCGTCGACTTGGTCTGGCGCTTGACCGGCACCACTCCATTTAAGATTGATGCAGGCGTCCAACGGATGCCGACCAAGCCAGCGGCTGCACCTGAGGTGAAGGTGGCCCCTCTCCTGGCCCAGCCGATCTGGTCGAACGATGTAACGGCTCAGCGTTTGCCTGCCGCGGGCGAAGCCCGGACCTTTCGCCGATCTTTCACTATCGCTGGGGAAGTGGAACATGCGCTCCTTGTCGCGACCGCCGATAATTCTTTCGAGATCTTGGTGAACGGAAAGACGTTGGCGAAGGGAGAGAATTGGGCTGTTCCGCAACTGCTCGATCTCGCGCCCTTTTTAAAGCTCGGTAGAAATCAAATCATCATGGTTGGCCGTAATGGCGGAACGGGACCGAATGTCGCGGCGGTCTGGTGTCAGGTTGCTCTTCGTCTGCGCAATAATAAGAACGAGGTTACCTTCGGTTCGGATGCGACTTGGGAATGGTCCGCTGCCTTGCCTAACGCCAAGGGCGTCATGCCCGTCAAGGCCGCCTGGTTGCCCGTGGCGAAAGTTCCGGTCGAGGCTGCGCCTTGGAAAAAGGCTGAAACGATGATGGCGCAGATGATATCCGGAGTACCGAGTTCGGAAGGGCTTCTGCCCCGGGCCAGCTTGGTCAAATCCGACTTACTTCAGCGTTCTTTAGGTCGGCCTAATCGCGAGCAAATTGTTTCCTCCCGGCCCACTGAACTCAGCACGCTCGAAGCCATCGACCTTTCAAATGGCACCGCGCTCACCTCCTTGCTCGAGCGCGGGGCAATCAGTCTGCTGCGTCGTCCGTGGAAGTCTTCGGAAGAACTGGCTCGCTGGCTTTACCTCTCGACGCTTTGTCGGCCGCCTTCTGCCGCTGAACTGAAGGTCGCGCTCGAATTGCTGGGGGCTCAGCCCACAGATCACAGCATGGCTGATTTGCTTTGGGCGATTTTCATGCTACCTGAATTCCAAACCATCCGCTGATTTATGTCCTCTTCACACGGCCTGTCCCTTGATCCGTCCTTGCCGGAATCGTTGGCGCGTCGCGAATTCCTCAAGAGGCTCGCGGCGGCCGGCCTGGCCACCTTATCCATGGATGCGCCCCGGTTGATGGCAGCCGACCTGAAAATCATCCAGCCGGCGGCGAAGGCGGACGCGTGTATTCTTATCTGGCTCGCCGGAGGCATGGCGGCACCGGAAACCTTCGATCCCAAGCGCTATGTGCCTTATGAAAAAGGCCTGGAGTACAAGCGCGTCCTGAGTACGTTCCCCTCCATCCCGACTGCCGTTGACGGTATCCGGATCTGCGAGGGGATGGAACAAATCGCTTCGGTGATGGATCGGGCTACGCTCATCCGTTCGGCTATTCAGCCTGACCTAGGGAGCATCTTGCATTCGCGTCACCAGTTTCATTGGCACACCGGCTACGTGCCGCCGCAGACCGTGGCCTGTCCGCATATCGGCGCGTGGATGGCGCGCGTCCTGGGGCCACGTAATCCCGTGATGCCTGCTTTTATTAATATCGGCCAGCGACTGGAGGGCGTGGGCGAAAGCGAGGAGTTGAAGGCTTTTACTTCGGGAGGTTTTTTTGGCGGCGAGTTCGGGCCGATGAATCTGCCTTACCCCGAAGAAGCCGCCGCGGCCGTGCGCGCGCCGAAGGGCATGGATTCCTCGCGCTTCGTTAACCGGGATAAGGAGTTTCGCCGTCTCGCCGATGCCAGTCCTAATCGTGACGTCATGAGCGACCATCAATATGAGTCGATGATGCGTTCTATGGACAATGCCTACCGCTTGTTGAGCGCCAAGGAACGGATGGCTTTTGATATTTCATTGGAAACCAAAGAGGTGCAGGCCGAATATGATACTGGTCGCTTCGGGCGCGGCTGCTTGCTGGCCCGGCGCCTCGTGGAAAATGGCGCCCGCTTCGTCGAAGTGACGACGGAATACGTCCCTTTTTTCCAGTGGGATACGCACGGCAAGGGCCATGAAACCGTGGCGAAGATGCATGCGGAAATCGACCGTCCGGTGGCTCAACTCATTCGCGACCTTGAAAAACGCGGCCTGCTTGATCGCACGCTGGTAGTCATCGCCAGCGAGTTCAGTCGCGATGCGATGATTGAAGGTAAGCCCGGATCGAAAGCCAAAGATCAGTCTTTCAATAAAGGAACTACGATGGAAAGCCCGGATCACTATGGCTTACACCGTCACTTTACTGGTGGGACGAGTGTCGTGATGTTTGGTGGCGGAGTAAGGCATGGTCACGTCTACGGTGCGACGGCCGATGAGCGCCCTTTGGTCGCAATCAAAGACCCGGTTCCAATCGAAGATCTACACGCCACGATTTTCACGCTCATGGGCATCAGTCCCAAGACGGCTTACGATATCGAGGGGCGGCCGTTTTACGCCACGATTGACGGCAAGGGCAAAGCCATCACTTCCATCTTCGCCTAGGCGTTGATCAGTCTGGTGAGGGCGGCGCGGTGATCCTGTATCGCCCGGCTGATCAGTTCGGGCGTCCGTCGCATGGCTTCTTCGAGCGGCATGTCGTCGGGCTTGATGCCGATCAGCAAATCAAACTGCGAGTGGAGTTCGGCAGAGCTTTCGACGCTGCCAGCTACGCCTGCGACTTTTTTCCCAAGCTGGCGGGCTAGTTTGGCCACCCCTACTGGGCCTTTGCCTTGCAGGCTTTGCCCATCAAGGCGACCTTCGCCGGTGATCACCAAGTCCGCCTGTTGGATTCTTTCGGCGAGGCCGATCTGCTTCGCCACCAAGTCGAATCCGCTAGTCAGCTTGCCGTTCGCAAAAGCCATCAGGCCGAAACCTAATCCGCCAGCTGCGCCGGCGCCCGGGAAGTTTCGCAAGTCCTTGCCCAGGTTTTTTTGGACGAGGTTCGCAAGGTGCGTAAGGCGTTCTTCAAACCAGATGAAATCTGTCACGCCTTTTTGCGGGCCGTATACCCGGGTCGCCCCGGTCGGCCCCAGGAGCGGATTTTCCACATCGCAGGCGACGAGGACTTCCGTCGTCCATGTGATCGCAGGGGGAAGCAATCGATCGACTTCGAGTAACGTCTCTAGGGTGGGGAAGAATGGCTTCCCTCGGCTTTCAAACTGGTAACCCAGCGCTAAGGCCAAGCCTAGGCCGCCGTCATTAGTCGCGCTTCCTCCGATGCCGATGAGGATGGATTGAGCCCCTTGATCTTTGGCTCGGAGCATCATTTCGCCCGTTCCGCGGGTACTGGCTGTCTGGGGATTCAGTTTTAAATCTCGGACCCCGTCGAGTCCGCTGGCGGCACTCATTTCCATCACGGCCTGTTGGGTGGCTTTGATGAAACCGTAGCGTATAGCCTTTGGTCGTCCCTGAGCATCGGTCACCTCGGCTGTCCTCCATTCCCCCTGGGTTGATTTTATGACGGCAGCCGTGGTGCCTTCGCCACCGTCGGCGATGGGGCAGAAATCGAAATTAGCCTGAGGGAATAACCCCAAAAGCCCACTTTGGAGGCTTTTTGCCACATCTTCTGCCGACAGGGAGCCTTTGAATTTGTCGCTGGCGAGGAGGATGCGCATCTTGGAACGGGTAAGAGTCTCTTGATTATTAAGAGGGAGAGCCTACATTATTAATCTTCAAAGTTATCCCCCGACACAACCCTAAGTCCATCTACTTTCCCATGTCCAAGCTGCTTCGCCAATCCGTCCTCCTCGCCTTGCTCTCCGGTGCTGCGGTTCATGCCGCGGACGAACCCACCAAGGAGGGCTTAGAGTTCTTTGAAAAGAACATCCGACCAATCTTAAGCGAGCACTGCTACGAATGCCATTCGTTGGCAAAAAATTCCTCTAAAGGCGGCCTGATCCTAGATTCGCGCGACGGGATGCTTAAGGGCGGTGAAGAAGGACCAGCGGTGGTGCCGGGCAACCTTGATAAATCTCTTATGGTGCGCGCCATTCGCTATACCGATCCAGAGTTCGCCATGCCTCCGAAGAAAAAGGGTGGAAAAATCGATGACAGTAAAATCGCCCTGCTTGAGGAATGGGTAAAAATGGGGGCACCAGCTCCCGCGGGTGCCGGCAATAAACTCACTGGCTTGACGGATAAGGCCAAGCAACATTGGGCCTTCCAGCCTATTAAGAATCCCGCCCTGCCGGTCGTTAAGAATAAGGGCTGGGTGAAGAACCCCATCGACCAGTTCGTGCTCGCGAAGCTCGAAGCGGAAGGCTTGCAGCCTAATCCCATCGCGGATTCCGAAGCGCTCTTGCGTCGCATCTTTTACGATTTGGTAGGTCTCCCGCCGACGTCCGAGCAGGTGGAGATTTTCGTCAAGGCCTATGACGCCGCCAGGGCGCTGGACGTGACTGCAACCACCCGGGGTGCGCCGGCGACGAATGCCGATGCGATCCTCGCGAAGCAGGTAGATTTCTTGTTGGCTTCGCCTCATTACGGTGAGCGCTGGGCTCGCCACTGGTTGGACACCGCCCGGTATTCTGACACCCGCGGACTGCAGGTCGACCAAGGGGAAAGCCTCTTTACCGACTACCGCTACGCCTACGCCTGGACTTATCGGGATTACGTCATCGACGCTTTTAATTCGGATAAGCCTTACAGTGATTTCATCGTCGAACAACTCGCGGCCGATAAGATTCCCGGAATCAATCAAGAAGATCCACGGCTGGCTGCGCTCGGATTCATCACCGTCGGTAAGCGCTTCGAAGAGCAAAATGATACGATTGATGAGCGCATCGACACGACCACGAAGGCCTTCCTCGGTCTCACGGTCGCCTGTTCGCGCTGCCACGACCATAAGTTCGACCCGATTCCTGCCATAGACTATTATTCAATTCACGGAATTTTTGCCTCCACTAAGGAGCCGTTGCAGAAGCCCGTAATCGGAGCCACTCCGAAGACCGCCGTCGCCCGCGCCGATTTCCAAAAACGACTGAGTCAATTGCAGGAAGAGCAGGTTGCTGGCTTCTTCAAATATATGAAGGAAGTCCGGGCCCGTTACGAAAAGGAAATGGCTGGACGCTTGATGATGGGTACGGTTAAGCGCGCCTCGTCGGAGGCCGGCGCCTATGCCGATAAGTATAAGATCTTCCTGGTGACCAATGACGACTTTGCCCCGATGCGTATCCAGAAGGATTCGCCCATCACTGGGCCCTTTGCGAAGGTCGCCGCCGTGCCGATTGTTTATTTTGCGGAGCGGGCACCAGCCGCGCTCGCGGAAGCCCTCGCCGACACCGAACACCCCGTCAATCCGATCATCGCGGCCGCATTACGGAACTTGAAACCTAAGACGCTCGATGATGTCGCCGTTGTCTATCAGAAGGTTTATAACGATAATAAGGCCGCGATTTATGCCTATTTGGATCTAATTGCCAAGTCCGGCCAAGACGGTAAATCCGCCTCCCCGGCTATCGCGCAGTTAGCGGGTTATCCCTGGGCCGTCCCCACGCACGACGAGATTTTCGACAACGAAGAGATGATCGCGCTCTTTAACAGCCGAAAGTTCTGTGCCGAATGGCAGAACCGCCCGATCTACGGCGGGCAGCAAAACACGGCACCGATTGATTATTTCCGCCATGCGAAGATCAATGAACTTCGCCTGTCGCACCCCGGCGTGCCTGGCGAAGCGATGGCGGTGCAAGATTCCGAAGACCCCAAGGATAGTTCGGTCTTTATTCGGGGCGACAAGCACAAGCTGGGCGCCGTAGCCCCTCGCCGCTTCCTTGAGGCCCTTTCAGGTAGCGCGGAACGAAAGCCTTATGTCGATGGCTCCGGCCGCATGGAATTCGCCCAGTCCATCATCAGTAAGGACAATCCGATCGCCTCTCGCGTCGCCGTCAACCGGTTTTGGATGAAGCATTTCGGCGAGGGCTTTGTGACCACCGCCGATGATTTCGGTAACATGTCACTTCCTCCTTCGCATCCCGAGTTGCTCGATTATCTCGCGTCGGACTTTATGCAAAACGGATGGAGCGTGAAGCGTCTGCACCGGATGATTGTTTTGAGCGCCACTTATTGTCAGGATTCGAATCCGAGCGCCAATCCGTTGGTCGCAAAGAAATCTGCAGTCGATCCCTTGAAGCTCGACGCACCTAATCGCTTGCTCTGGCACGGGACCCTGCGCCGCCTGGATTTCGAGTCGATTCGGGACTCGATGATCCTCCTTACCGGAAAACTCAATCCGACGGTCGGCGGCCAGCCAGCTAACATCACGGACGAGCCCTTCAGTTATCGCCGAAGCCTCTATGGCTACGTCGATCGCCATCGTCTTAGCGATACGCTTTCGCAGTTCGACTACGCCGATCCGGACGCCGCTAACTCCCGCCGCAATTCGACAATCATTCCGCAACAAGCGCTTTTCTTTATGAATAACGCTTTGGCCATCGAAGCCTCTCGCGCCGTCGCAGCTCGTAAGGACGTGCTCAACGCACCTTCGGAGGACCAGCGCGTGGCGGCCATGTTCCGAGCGATTTTCCAACGTCGCCCGAGTTCGAACGAGATTCGCATGGCTAATGACTTTTTAACAAAAGCCAAAGGGGCGATTATCGCTGGGCAGCGTACTGGCTCCGCCAAGGGTGCGACCGCCGGAAAGGCCGGTAAGTCTGCCGCCACGACCGTTGCGACTAAAGCTACGACCGTCGGCAAGGCGGTCGTCGCCGATGCGCCGATGATGATGGCGACGACCAGCGATACGGGCCGGGGTGGCGCCGAGGGGGTCCTGCAGAATGTCGGCGAGATGGTTTCGCGCAATCCGCTCACGCCCCTGGAGCTGCTGGCCCATTCCTTGCTCCTTTCTAACGAATTCGTTTATATTAACTAAGGTTTAGTGAAATAATAGCGAGGCCAGCCGATCGGCTGGCCTCGCTTGTTTTAGGCCGAAATCGAGTCATCCCTGGGAACTCAATCGGGAGATTTGATGTCTAAACCTCTATCTAAACGACATGGTCGCCCCACAGCGTCATTCCATTGCAGCCAAAAAGATCAAGGTTTTTGGGCTCAATTCCCCCTTGATAACTCTCAGACCGTTGGGATGCTGAACCCCAATAGTCCCCGAAATCCCAGCATTTACCCTTCTTCTTAAAATGAAAATAGCTCCACTTTTATGTTTCCTGACCCTGCTGGCCGCGCACGGCTTGCGGGCCGCCGACGTCGCTAATGCCGCCGACGCTGCCGGTATCGCTTTCTTTGAAAAGAACGTCCGCCCGATTTTGTCTGAGAATTGTTATGAATGTCACTCCAACGAGAAGGCCACGACCAAGGGAGGACTGACTCTAGATTCGCGTGACGGCATGCTTAAGGGGGGTGAAGAGGGTCCCGCAGTGGTGCCAGGCAACTTGGAAAAGTCGCTTATGATTCATGCCGTTCGTTATAATGATCCGGAGTTTGCGATGCCTCCTAAGAAAAAAGGCGGGAAGTTATCCGACAGCAACATCGCGACTTTAGAAGAGTGGGTGAAGATGGGCGCTCCATCCCCAAGCGGCAATGGAACGAAGCTTACCGGGCTGACGGAAAAGGCTAAACAGCATTGGGCGTTTAAGCCGCTGCAGCAGGTCTCCTTGCCCGAGGTTAAGTTAAAGGGTTGGGCCAAAAATCCGATTGATCAATTTGTCTTGGCGAAGCTCGAGGCCAACGGCCTTCAGCCGAATCCTTCGGCCGATCCGGAGGCTTTCTTGCGGCGCGCATTTTATGACTTAATCGGCCTACCGCCGACCTCTGAGCAGGCTGACACCTTCGTCAAAGCTTATGATGCCGCCGTCCTGCAGGATAGCGTCTCGGCTCGTCGCGGAACGGTGACGAACAACGCGGAAGCGGTCGTGGCCAAGCAAGTCGACACCCTTTTGGCCTCGCCCCATTACGGCGAGCGCTGGGCCCGGCATTGGATGGATACGGCTCGCTACTCCGATACGAACGGCAAACTCGACGTGAAGGATAGTTTTGAAGAATACCGTTACGCTTATGCCTGGACTTACCGCGATTACGTCATCGACGCCTATAATTCCGATAAGCCGTACAACGACTTCATCGTCGAGCAACTTGCCGCAGATAAAATCCCCGGTATCAGCGGCGACGACCCTCGTCTATCGGCGCTCGGTTTCATCACGGTCGGCAAGCGCTTTACGAATAACGACGATACGATTGACGAACGGATCGACACGACGACGAAAGCTTTCTTGGGCCTGACCGTGGCGTGCGCCCGTTGTCATGACCATAAGTTTGACCCGATTCCGGCGGCGGATTATTACTCGCTCCATGGTATTTTCGCTTCGGTGAAAGAGCCGCGCGACTTGCCGGTCATCGGGGTCACGCAGAAGACTAAGACCGTGCGCGATGACTACCTCAAGCGCCTGGACGATTTGCAGGCCCAAAGTGCGGCAGGTTATTATAAGTATATCCGCGAGGTGCGCACCCGCTATGAGAAGGAAATGGCCGGCCGGCTCGTTCTCGCGACCGTGAAGCGCGGCTCGCCGGAGTTCGGAGATATCTCCGAGCGCTATAAACTCGAATTGCAGCCCGACTTCGAGGCGATGCGGATTCAGCGTAATTCGCCCATCACTGGGCCCTACGCCCATCTCGTGGCCGTGCCCTTCGCCCAATTCGCCGCCCGGGCCCCCGCGGCCATCAAGGCATCGCTTGCTGATGCGGAACATCCGGTCAACCCATTGATCGCGGCGGCCCTGCGGAATTTAAAGCCCAAGTCGCTCGATGATGTAGCTGCTGTTTATCAAAAAGTTTTTGCAGATAATAAATTGGCGATCATCGCCCATATTGATCGCTGCGCCAAGTTAGGCCATTCCAGCAAGGATTCGGATCCGGCTATTGCCCAGCTTGCGGGTTACCCCTGGCCGGTGCCGGACGTGGAAGATATCTTAGACAACGAGGAACTGCTGAACATGTTCAACAGCCGTAAATTCTGCGCCGACTGGCAGAATCGCCCGATCTACGGCGGGTTAAATAACAATCGCCCGAATGCTTATTTCCAGTTCACGCAAATCAACGCGCTTCGCCTAACGCACCCCGGCGCGCCAGCTTCCGCGATGGTCGTCCAAGATATCGATGAGCCGAAGGACACCAATGTCTACATCCGGGGAGATAAAAATAAGAAAGGGGCGCTCGCGCCTCGACGTTTCTTAGAGATTCTTTCGGGTGACGGTGAGCGCCGGCCCTTCGTTGACGGGAGCGGGCGCATGGAGTTGGCCCAGGCCATCATCAGCAAGACCAATCCGATTACCGCGCGCGTGGCCGTCAATCGGACTTGGTTGATGCACTTTGGGGAAGGCTTTGTTTCCACACCGGACGACTTCGGCAATATGTCCGAGAAGCCATCCCATCCTGAGCTCCTCGATTACCTTGCCAATGACTTCGTCGAGAACGGCTGGACGCTCAAGCGCCTGCACCGCATGATCGTGCTGAGCGCGACTTATCGGCAGGATTCCAATCCTGGACAGAACCCGCTCGTGCTTAAGCCGGGCGCGGTCGATCCCCTTAAGGTTGACGCGGGCAATCGACTTCTCTGGCGAGGTAATTTGCGCCGCTTGGATTTCGAAGCGATTCGCGATTCGATGATTGTTTTGACGGGCAGGCTCGACTCTGCCGTGGGCGGTCATCCGGTGAATATCACTGATGAGCCTTACAGCTATCGGCGCAGCCTGTATGGTTACGTCGACCGCCACCGTTTGAACGAAATGCTTTCCCAGTTCGACTATTCCGATCCGGATGCGACGAACTCTCGCCGGGGTAGCACCATCGTCCCGCAGCAGGCGTTATTCTTCATGAATAATCCGCTGGCGATTGAAGTCGCACGGACCGTGGCATCCCGGCCTGAAATCCTGAAAGGGACTTCAGAAAGTCAGCGCATTACGGCGATGTTCCGGGCGCTCTTCCAACGTCGGCCGACTAACCAGGAAGTAAAGATGGCCCACGACTTCTTGGAGCGCCAAAAATCAGCTCCTCTCGTCACGGTCACTCCCGCCGTGGCGACCAAGGCGACGAAGGGTACCTCACGCTATTCTAAGTCCGTTGCCCAAGCTAAGACCCCTGGTAAAGCCGTGGCAGCGGCGGCAAGCCCCATGATGATGGCGGGAGAGGGTGGGGCAGATGCGCCCATGATGATGGCAGAAGTGGCGGGGGCAAACTTGCTCTCTGGGATCAAGAATGTAGGAGAGGCTATTTCTCGTAAACCTCTCAGCCCCATGGAGTTATTGGTACACTCATTGTTGCTTTCGAACGAGTTCGTCTACGTTAATTAAAGTAAATTAACAGGTTTTTTACGAAGCCGGCCCCTAGGGCCGGCTTCGTTGTTTTAGGGTTTTCACCTTAACTCCTTCTTAATCTTTCGCTTGCACTCTCTGGGGTGGGGTAAAAAATTGTACCTAGTTAAACCCCTCAGTAGTAATTTCGACCGTTTGGTCTTCTGCTTAAAAAAAATATTTTTGCTCCCCCTTTTTATCTTTCTCCTCATGCATCCCGCCTCGCCACTAACCAGACTTTTAACCTCAGCCATCATGCTGGGATCAGTCGTGTTACATGCCGATGACAAGGCGGTGAAAGAAGAGGCAAAATTCGATTCCGCAGGGCTCGAGTTTTTCGAAAAGAACGTGCGCCCTATTTTGACGGATCGTTGCTATAAGTGCCACTCTGTTTCCGAAGGCGTCTCCAAGGGCGGGTTATTGATGGACTCTCGTGCCGGCATGGTCGCCGGTGGCGACCAGGGACCCGCCGTCGTGCCCGGCGATTTAAAGAAGTCGCTCCTCGTCGTTGCGATTCATCAGAGTGACCCCGAGCTTTCGATGCCACCGAAGAAAAACGGTGCCAAGTTGCCCGACGCGCAAATCGCCATTTTAGAAAAGTGGATTATGATGGGTGCCCCGGCCCCAACTGGCGCGGCTGCCGTCAAACTGACGGGACTCTCCCAGAAGGCCCGTGATCACTGGGCCTTTAAACCAGTCGGAGAATTTTCGGTGCCTAAGAAGCTTAGCGCCCCAGCGTGGTGCCAAAATGAAATCGATGCTTTTATTTTAAGCAAACTGGACGAGGTTGGCCTAAAGCCAAGCCCAGCTGCGAATGGCGAAGCTTTGATCCGCCGGATTTCTTATGACTTGGTTGGTCTGCCGCCTTCGAATGCGGAGGGCGAAATCTTCGCCCGCGAATACGATGCGGCCGTGCTACGGGATAATCTTTCGTTACGTAACGGACAGCCTGCCCGGGCGGCCACCCAGGTCTTGGAGCGTGCGGTCGACAAGTTGCTCGCGTCTCCACATTACGGAGAACGCTGGGGTCGTCATTGGCTGGATACCGCCCGCTACTCCGACACCAAGGGGCTCAAGAAAGCCGGAACTATCGATCGTTTCGAGAACGCTTGGACCTACCGCGACTATGTCATCGAAGCTTTTAATTCTGATAAGCCTTACGACCAATTCATCATCGAGCAGCTGGCCGCCGATCGCTTGCCTGACTTAGCGAAGGATGACGCCCGCTTAGCGGCCCTCGGCTTCATCACCGTCGGTAAGCGGTTTACGAACAACGACGACACGATTGATGAGCGGATCGATGCCATGACGAAGGGCTTCCTGGGCTTGACGGTGGCTTGTGCACGTTGTCATGACCATAAATTTGACCCGATTCCGGCGGCAGATTATTATTCCTTGCACGGAATTTTCTCGTCGATTGGCGAGCCGCTCAATGAGCCTGTCGTCAAGAATGCGATGACCTCCGGGGCGCGTGCCGTGCCTTCGGCCGTGCGGCTCGATTTCGAGAAGAAGATGACCGCCCTGCAGGACGATAATGTCCGCGGCTATTTTTCCCACATCACCCATGTCCTGAAGACGGTACACGCCGAGTTCGCCGGGCGCGCCCTGTCGAACATGGCCGGCGGCCCTCGTTCGACCGCCGGATTCGATATCCTGGAGCGCTATAAGCTGACCTTTAATCGCGAGGTGGACGGCTCAATCGTGGTCCAAACGAATTCACCGATCACGGGTCCGCTGGCGCGTTTGAAGAAAGTGAGCGAAAAGAACTTTGCCCAGGAGGCGCCTAAAGTCATTGCCGCCGCACTGGCCGACACCAGTTCGCCCGTGAATCCGCTGATTGCTGATGCCTTGCGTAATCTGAAGCCCAAGACAATCGATGAAGTCGCGCTCGCCTGTCAGGATGTGTTCAAGAAAAACCACGACCGCATCTTAGCGCATATCCAGTTGCACGTCACCGCTGGCCGTCGGGGAGATCGAGACGATCCCGCCATCGCCCAGTTGGCCGCCTATCCATGGCCTTTGCCTAATTACGAAGAAATCAACACCACGCTCCAGATGGCGTTGCTCTGCGAGACCCGGCAGTTCTGCGAACCTTGGCAGGCCCCGCCGAGCGCATCTTTCGTTAACAATAACAAGCCAGCTAAGTATTTCCGCTTCGAAGACATCAGTCAGTTGGAAATCACCCACCCAGGTGGCCCAGGCACGGCGATGGTCGTCTCCGACACCGAGAAGCCTCGCGACAGCTATGTTTACATCCGTGGAGATAAGAATAAGCGCGGGGCCCTGGCCCCACGGCAATTCTTGGAAGTGCTGGCCGGCCCCGAGCGTCAGCCATTCTACGAAGGTAGCGGCCGTCGCGAATTAGCTTTGGCCATTGCCAGCCGGACGAATCCTTTGACCTCCCGCGTGTTAGTCAACCGCGTCTGGATGCACCACTTCGGTGCGGGTATCGTGACGACCGCTGACGACTTTGGTAACATGTCAGAGAAGCCGTTGCACCCGGAGCTACTCGACTGGCTGGCGACAAACTTTGTCGATAACGGTTGGTCGCTGAAGAAATTGCATAAAAAGATCCTGCTCTCGGCTACGTATCGTCAGACCGCAAACCCCAGCCTCAATCCGCTAATCGTGCAGAAGGCGGAGCTTGATCCCACCAAGTTCGACTCCAGCAATAAGTATCTCTGGCACGCAAATCTCCGTCGCCTCGATTTCGAAAGCATCCGCGACTCCATGCTTTCCCTGACTGGCAAGTTGGATTCCGCGATGGGCGGACGCCCGGTCAATATCACCGATGAACCCTACAGCTATCGTCGCAGTATCTATGGTTTTATCGACCGCGAAAAATTAAACGAATTACAGACTCAGTTCGACTTTGCTAATCCGGAAATGACTAACTCCGCCCGGAGTTCGACCATCGTGCCTCAGCAGGCTTTGTTCTTTATGAACAATCCGTTGGCCATCGATGTCGCCCGCTCCGTTGCGGCGCGTCCGGAGATGCAGAAGGCGTCATCGGATGGTGATCGCGTGGTGCAGCTTTATAAAATCATGTACCAGCGTTCGCCTACGCCTGCCGAATTAAAGATGGCTCGGGAATTTGTCGCCCGCATCGCTGGGTACGTGGATGAGCCGCCCAACCCTAAAACTGACAAGAGCGTGGCTAACACGAAGGCGACGAAGAAGGCCGCGAAGGCCCTGGCCGTTACGGCCACCAAGGTCGCCGCAGGAGAGGTCCAAGTCAAAACCGAGGTGAAAGGCGGGACGATCCAGAACGTGGGCGAAAAAGTCTCACGTAAACAGCCAATTTCCCCTTGGGAAATGCTGGCCCAGTCGATGGTTTGCTCGAATGAATTTGTATATCTCAACTAACCCAATTTAATCACCCCCAATAAGACACCCCCATGGAAACTCCAAATTGCAGTAACAGCTTACCCACCCCCAACTCACGCCGCGAGTTCCTGCGCCAGACCGGCATGGGGATGGGAACTATCGCCTTCGGGACGATGGTCGCCGACTACCTCGTCGCCGATGCCCGCGCTGAAGTCGCCAGCCTCAAGCCTCGCAAGGCCCCGCTGCCGGCCAAGGCGAAGCATGTGATTCATATCTTCGCCGGCGGTGCGCCCTCCCACCTCGATACTTTCGATCCCAAGCCAAAGATGAAGCAATTGGCCGACATGTCCGCCTCTGGTATGGGTGGCGTGCTTTTTCCGTCGCCTTTCGAATTCAAGAAATCCGGCAAGTCCGGTTTGGAAATCAGCGAAATCTTTCCTAAGCTCCAAGGTGTTGCTGACGAAATGTGCGTAATCCGCTCGATGTACCACGAGCTCCCGGCTCACGGTCCCGCTGCTAAGCAGATGCATACCGGCTCCGCAATCCTGCCTAAGCCTTCCTTGGGCTCTTGGTTGCTTTATGGTCTGGGCACGGAAAGTCAGGATCTGCCTGGTTTCGTCAGCCTCGGAGGCAACTCCGATGCGCGTACTTCCGCCTTCCTTCCTTCGCTTTATCAAGGAGCTAACACCACCTTTAAGCCAGGTGCGGCGCCGAGCAAAATCATGCCGAATCTCCAGAGCGAATTCACCTCGCAGGATGCTCAGCGCAAGCAGCTCGATTTGGTCCACCAACTCAACGAGCGCCACATGCAGACCGTCCAGAAGGACGAACAGCTCGAGGCTCGAATCGAATCTTTCGAACTCGCTTTCCGCATGCAGACAGCGGCCACCGACGCGTTTGATATCTCCAAGGAAGACCAAAAGACTCGTGATATGTACGGCAAGTCCGACCTCGGCGCCAAACTGCTTTGCGCCCGTCGCTTAGTTGAGCGTGGCGTTCGCTTCGTGCAAATCGATGCCGGCGGTTGGGATCACCACACCAATCTCTTCACTTCCATTAATCGCACCGGTGGTGCCATCGATACCCCGGCTGCGGCTTTGATTGCCGACCTTAAGCAGCGCGGCCTCTTGGACCAGACCTTGGTAATTTGGGGCGGAGAATTCGGTCGTACGCCTTCCACTCCTGGTCGCGTGAATCAAGCCAGCGGTCGTGACCACTGGGCAAAGGCCTTCTGCTGCTGGATGGCAGGCGGCGGCGTCAAGGGCGGTATGGCTTATGGCGAAACTGACGAAATCGGCGCGCAGGTCGCTGCTGACGGCTGTCACATCCACGACTTACACGCTACGATTCTTCGCTTGCTCGGTTTCGACCACACCAAGCTTACCTATCGCTACAACGGCCGTGACTTCCGCCTGACCGATAACTTCGGTAAGGTAGTCGATAAAATCATCAGCTAAGCGACTCCGGTCGCACCAACGGAAGGGCGGACGCTGCGAGGCGCCCGCCCTTCTTTTTTATGGGGCCGCGGCTTGCATCCGGCCTCCTTTGGTTTCTAATAGAATTATCTCCATGAAGCCGTTCCTCATTCTCGGCACTCTTTACGCCGCGATGCTCTTCGCGGCCCCCTTAGATCCGAGGAAAGAGATCGCCCGCAAGGATGCGGCTCGCGCCGAAGCGAAGGCTGAGCCGAAGCCAGAGGCCAAGCCGGCGGCGGAGATTAAGGTCGCGCCTCTTAGCGGCGAAGCGCCGAAGTCCGGCGTTAAGGGCACCGATACGTTCGGCCGCACCCAGACGCGTTACGACAACGGCGTGATCGCCGTGACGACGCCAGACCCCTTCGGCGGCTCTGCCACGCGCTACAGCAACGGCGTCACCGGTTCGACCCGGACGGATCCTTTCGGTGGCTCGACGACCCGCTACAGCAATGGTGTGACGGCGACCACACGGCCTGATTCTTTCGGCGGCTCGACTACGAGTTACAGCGACGGCACACGCGCCACGACGCGCACCGATCCCTTTGGCAACCAGGTCACGACTTATTCCGACGGCCGTCGCGAGACCATTCGCCTCGACCCGTTTTCTTCGGCTCCGGCGAAGAAGGATGGGGCGAATGAGCGGAAATGATGCGGGAGCCACCCAACAGAGCGCTTGAAACCCGCCATCGGCGGTGCAGTCTTCTGAACCTTACCCCATGAAGCGTCATCTCTATCTCTGGGCCGCCTTGGCTGCCCTTGTCCTCGCTCTCCCGGCCGTCGCCGCGGAGGCCTTCACTTCCGGTCCGGGTTGGCTCGAGTTCCCTGCAGGCAAAGGGCCCGGTGCCAGCAAGCACGTCGTGCTCATGGCCGGCGATGAGGAGTATCGCTCAGAAGAGTCGATGCCGATGCTCGCGCGCATTCTTTCGGAGCGCCACGGTTTTAAGTGTACGGTGATCTTTTCGCATGATGATGGGGTGATTAATCCCAATAGCCAAAAGACGATGGGTAAGCCGGAGGCGCTTGATTCGGCTGATGCCCTAGTTTTGGGGCTGCGTTTCCGTAATTTCGAGCCCGCGACGATGGCTAAGTTCGATGCCGCGGTTAAGCGGGGGATTCCGATTATCGCCACTCGCACCAGCACGCACGCTTTTGGCGGCATCCCGAAGGACAGTCCTTACGCGACCTACAATTGGAATAATCAGGGCGGCTTCGGCAAGAACGTGCTTGGCGAAACTTGGGTCAGCCACTGGGGGCATCATAAGTTTGAGGCGACGCGGACCGCGGTGGAGTCGGATAATGCATCCCATCCAATTCTCCAGGGCGTCGGGGCCATTTTTGGAGACACGGACGTCTACGAGGCCTATCCTCCGGCCGATGCTAAGATTCTGCTGCGCGGCTTGGTGCTCACGGGCATGAAGGCGGATGATCAGCCAAGCGCATTGAAGAAAAAACGTTCAAATGACAAAGCAGAGCAGGGCGTCAATGAGCCTGCCATGGCCGTGGCTTGGGTGCGCGAAGTGTCTAACGCCTCTGGTTCGAAGAATAAAATCTTATGCACCACCCTGGGGGCGGCCACGGATCTGAGTGACGAATCGTTGCGACGATTGCTGGTGAACGGTGTGTTCTGGGGCTTGGGTCTTGCGGTGCCCGCTAAGGCGGACGTGACGCCCCTCGTCGCATGGAAGCCCAGTCATTATTCCAACAACCTTTTTCACCCTAACTTCAAGGCGGCGGATTTCGTGGGCGTACTTCCCGAGCCTTTGACTGCGGCTCCGCCGGCAGCGAAGAAGAAACCTGCGGGCAAGTAAGCGTCAGCTGCTCCGGCTTGTCCTTTGCCGGTAGGCTGGGCGTTTATCCATCAAGCCTTGATGCCTCGGTTGATGAACAGGCGGACGAGGGCATCGTTATAGATGATGTGAGCGCCTTCGCGCGTTCCCGCATCGCGAACCTCGATATCATCGGAGACGACGAACCATGGCGCCTCGATACTCTTATCTTTGGCGACCAGGTCCATGATGTCATGGTCGGCCTTGGCACCGGCACGGCTGAAGGTCACTTTCATCCGAGGATTGGTGAATTTCAGCGTACTGGATTGGCCGTCAAAGCACACCCAAAGATGAAGGCCAGTGGCATCGTTCGCCAGTTTCTCAAGGACCTGCACGACTTTTTGTCGGGCGGCGGGATCGAGTAAGAGACGGGTATCCCCCTGGCTGTTCTTCTTCGTCGCCAAACGTAGGCCGAGGAATTCTTGGCGCAAGCAGGCGAAATTATTCCCATCGACGGCCAGCCGGGCTGGTTCGCCGATCGCGACCGCCCGCTCAAGCAGTGCGAGGGGGCCGGAGGTCTTGTGTTCGTGGAAGGCTTGGTCGGCCAGCTTGGAGCGTCTTTTGTGGATGTCGCGGCGATAAAGGTCAGCATGGCGCGAGTCCACGAGCCCAGACTCTTCGGAGAGACGCAAGGCGGCCTCAATTGATTTTAAGGCGGCCGCTTCGGCTTCATTGATTTTGGCGGCAATGCGTTCCAGGAAAGGGTCGGAGGGGTGATCGCGCCGTTCTAATTCATAACGTACTTTTTCGACGTGTTCGGTGATGCGTTGCTCCAGCGCAGACATTTCTGGAAGCACTTGGCCTGCGGTGCGTTGATAGCGTCGAAGCAACTTAAGCATTTCCTCCATCTGGGGGATTGCCTGGCGCAGTTCGTGCTCCTTGGCGAGGAAGGGATCAGCGTCGCGTTGGGCCTTACGGATCTTCTCCACATTTTCGGTCGTCAACTGACGAAGTTTGGCGACTTCTTCCGAGGCGGCTTTCAGCATGCGGGCATCCGCGAGCCATGGGCGAATCTCTTCGGAGAGAAGGGCCTCCGCTATTTCACGGGCTTTTTTGGCAACCTGTTCGCGGGCCCCATCAAGCTCACCGCGAAGTCTGACGGCTTCGTCATCGGCCTTGGCCAGTTTAGCGGCTAATGATGCGAGATTCGCCTCGTCCGCGGATTTTTTCTGGTCGAGGTTGACCTTCAGCGCGGCGATCTCGGCCTGGTTTTTCTCCAATACTAAGTCTCGGGCCTTTAATTCATTGGCCTGATGGCGTTTGAGCGCGGTAATCTCTTTTTCTCGAGCTGCTTTCCCCTTATCGAGGTCTTGCTGAAGGCGTCGCAGCGTCCGGTCCGCCGGGTCGAGAGGTTCGTCGATTGCGGGTTCTTTATTGTTGGGGATCTCACCCATCAGCTTGTGGTGCAACGCCTGCAAGGCTTTGGGTTCAGGTTTGTTGGCTTGCGGTTTGCCAGCGGCGGCAAAGCGAGTGAGCACATCGGCACCTAGGGCCTCCTCTTTGCTTTCCACTTTCAGGTTCCACAGCACACATAAAAGCATCGCGCGCGGGCCGCCGAGGGTGTCATTGATAGCGTCGGCGTGTTCGAGGAAGAGGGACTTTTTCGTCGACAGCAGGGCGGAGAACCAAGGCAAGTGGTCGGCGATTGATTCCAGGTCTTTAGTCAGAAAGTTCTGGCGATTTTTAAATATCCGTGAGGCGTTTTTTAAGAAGGGCACGCGGTGACTCCATCCTCCGGGAGTTTGTTTCGCCAGAGACAGCAATGGGCCGTTCGGAAGGTGGGCCAGTTCGAAGACGAATTGTTCGGTGAGTGACTTTCGTAACGGGGCGAGGAGCTCGTTTTTAAAGGAAAATTGTCCCATAGGTCAGGAGTATGCCCGCTGAGGACGGGCGGGCAAGGATGGCACGGAAAGAATTCTAAGTCCTTTCGTCGCTTCTTGGGGATTTTCCGCTTCGGACTCGCTAAGCGGCATGATTGGGCCTTCGTTTAGGTGAGCGCATGCGTTCTCCCGCTTCCATTGTCATCCCTCTCTGTTCGGCCGTGGGTTACACCTTCGCCGCGATGGCGCTCAAGCGGGCCATGGATGGCGGCCATCCCTGGCGAGTCCTCTTCATCGTGAACTTGATGGGGGCCGTCCTTTTCCAGACCTGGCTCCTTCATGGCGGCGAGCCGTTTACGGCGAGCAACGTCACCCACGCGGTCTTGGCCGGCACCGCTTTTTTTATCGGGCAAGTCTTCACGTTCATCGCAATCAGTCGCGGAGATATCTCCATCGCCACCCCGGTGCTCGGCACCAAGGTCATTTTCGTCGCGCTTCTGGTTTGTCTGGCCGGCGGCACGCTGGATTCGAAGCTCTGGGTGGCGACCTTCTTGACCACGCTTGCTTTGGCATTGCTGGGCGGTGAATGGCAGGCGAATCGGCAGCGACTCATGGTGAGTGTCATCTTCGCTTTCCTCGCCTCGATCGCCTTTGCGGCGACGGACGTGATGCAACAGCACTGGGTACCAGCTTTCGGCTTTGGGCATTTCGGCCCGGTGATGTTCATTACGGTGGGGCTGCTTTCATTCACATTGATGCCTTTCTTTTCCGCCCCGCTGCGGCAGATGCCCCGTCCGATGGTCCTCTGGGCCTTCGGCGGCGGCATGATGCTGACCATCCAGGCCATGGGTATCGCCTATTGTATCGCAGTCTATCGCGAAGTTACGGTCACCAATGTACTTTATAACACGCGAGGATTATGGAGTGTGGCCCTGGTTTGGGTCGTCGGCCATTGGTTCTCGAATTCCGAGAAGCAAGTCGGTAAGGCCATCATGACCCGCCGATTAATCGGAGCCTTGATTTTACTGGCCGCCGTCTACCTTAGCCTTGCCTGATTAGAGGATGGCGTTGTCGATGAGACGCGTCGTGCCCAGGTGGCATGCGATCGCGAGGGCACAGCGCCGTCCAGCGGTCGAGTGCACGGGTGCCATCGTCTCAAGGTCGACAATTTCGCAATACTGAAGTTTCAAGGCTGGCTGGCCTGCGAGCACAATACTCGCGGCATCCCGCAAGCGGGCGGCCTCGGTGATGCCAGCTTCCGCGAGGGCCTTGGCGGCGGCTAATGCGGTGGGGATGGCGGTCGCCTGCGTTAGTTGTTCGGCCGAGAGGTAGCGGTTGCGCGAACTCATGGCGAGCCCGTTGGGTTCGCGAACGGTCTCGTGTGCGATGATACGAACCGGAAAACAGAGATCACGCGTCATCTGTTGAATGACCGCTAATTGCTGTAAGTCTTTTTGGCCGAAGACGGCCACGTCGCATTGGACCGCATTAAAGAGCATGGCGACGACGGTCGCCACGCCTTGGAAGTGACCAGGACGAAATTCGCCGCAAAGTTTTTCCGCCACGCTTCCGACGGAGATCGAAGTGGAGGCACCCGCTGGGTAGAACTCGGCGGTCGTGGGTGCGAAGACCAAATCAGCGCCAGCTTTCTCGCAGCCGATGAGATCGTCCTCAAGGGTGCGGGGATATTTGGAGAAATCTTCGTTAGGCCCGAATTGGGTCGGGTTGACGAAGATAGAAACGACGACGAAGCCACTTTCTTTTTTTGCCCGGTGAATCAGTCTGAGATGTCCCGCGTGCAGACAGCCCATGGTGGGCACGAGGCCGATGGCTTTGCCGGCTTGATGGGCCGATTTTACCGCGGTTCGGAGTTCGGTAATAGTTTTGGCGACCACCATGCCGTCACCCTAGGGCCTGCTTTCTTTCCTGCAAGTCGCAGTTATGATGCCGGCGGCTGGTCGGTTGGCTTCGGTCGCTTTAATCATGAATAATAGGAGGCGACATCCTGTAAATCCTTCTTGGCAGGGCTTACGGGAGTGCCAAGGTTGTCTACCGTAATCCAGCCCTATGTCACACTTCCCTAACGTCCCAGTCATCGAATTCGAAGGCTCGAAATCCAAGAACCCTTTTGCTTTTAAGCATTACAATCCTGACGAAAAAATCGGCGGGAAGAAGATGAAAGATCACCTGCGTTTTGCGGCCGCTTATTGGCACGTGATGCGCAATGGCCTTTCCGATCCCTTCGGCGGCCCGACCGCCATCATGCCTTGGGATGATGGTTCGGATTCCCTCGACAATGCTTTGCGCCGCGTCCCGGTTTTCTTCGAGTTTCTCGATAAGTGCCAGATAGACTTCTATTGCTTCCATGATCGCGATGTGGCCCCTGAAGGCAAATCGTTGGCCGAGACGCATGCGAACTTGGATCGGATCACGAAAGAGCTGAAGGCCTACCAGAAGGCTTCTGGTAAGAAGCTGCTCTGGGGTACCGCCTGTCTCTTCGCTCATCCCCGTTACGCTCACGGCGCCGGCACTTCGCCTAACGCCGACGTGTTCGCCTATGCTGCCAGCCAAGTCCGTCACGCCTTGGAGGCGACGAAGGCCCTTGGTGGTGAAGGCTACGTTTTCTGGGGCGGACGCGAAGGCTATGCGACCCTGCTGAATACGGATATGAAGCGCGAACTCGACCACTTGGCCACGCTCCTGCACCTGGCCGTCGATCATGCCAAGAAGATTGGTTTCAAAGGGCAGTTCCTCATCGAGCCCAAGCCGCGTGAACCCTCGACCCACCAGTACGATTCAGATTCGGCGGCTTGCCTCAATTTCCTTCGTGAATATGGCCTGCTCAAGTATTTCAAACTCAACCTCGAGACCAACCACGCCACGCTGGCTGGCCATACGATGGAGCACGAAATGGAAGTCGCTATTGCCGCTGATGCGTTGGGCTCGGTCGATGCCAATCGTGGCGATACTCTCTTAGGCTGGGATACCGACCAGTTCCCGACCGACCTGTATCTGACGACGAACATCATGCTGCGCATCCTTAAGATGGGTGGCCTCACCAAGGGCGGCCTGAATTTCGATGCCAAGCGTCGTCGTGAATCTCACGAGCCGGTCGATCTCTTCCACGCCCACATCGGCGGGATGGATGCTTTTGCTCGCGGTCTGAAAATCGCCCACGCCATCATCGCTGACGGCAAGCTTTCAAAATTCGTTGATAACCGCTACGCCTCTTGGGACAGCGGTATCGGCAAGAAGATCGAGTCTAAGAAAGTTACTTTGGCACAGCTCGATGCTTACGCTCAGGGCATCACGCCGCCTCGCCTCAGTTCGGGTCGTCAGGAGCTCCTCGAGAACCTGATCAACGAATATATCCGCTAACACATGGCCAAAGTACTCGGCTTGGATTTATCCACGCAGAGTGCGACGGCGCTCGTGCTGGATACGGCGGCAGGCGTCACCCTGGCCCGTGCCCGCGCGGCGTTTGGTGCTGATTTTCCTGATCGCAATCATCCCGAAGGTTTTATTCGCGGAGGGAAGGGCGGTGAAGTGCATGCCGATCCTTTGCTTTGGCTTGATGGCCTCGAGCTTGCCCTTCAACGACTCGCCAAACTTACAGACCTAACCCAGATAGATGCTGTTTCGGTTTCGGGTCAGCAGCATGGGAGCGTATACCTTGCCGCAGGGTATGAAGCGGCTTTGGCCGACGGCAATCCGGCGACCAGTCTTGCGGCTAAATTCGGCCCGGTGCTTTCTCGCCCCACTTCTCCCATCTGGATGGATGCGTCGACGGAGAAAGAGTGTGCTGAGGTCGCGGACGCTTTGGGGGGCGACCAGAAGGTTTGCGATTTAACAGGCAGCGTGGCGACCCGTCGCTTTACTGGGCCGCAGATCCGTCGGTTCGCCAAAGAGAATCCGACGGCATGGAGTAATACGAAACGCGTCCATCTCGTTTCATCGTTCTTTGCCTCCGTGCTCGCCGGCAGGGATGCGGCGATTGATACGGGTGATGGCGCTGGGATGAATCTCATGGATATCCGGCAGGGTGACTGGGCCCCGGCTGCCTTGGCCGCTACAGCGCCGGAGCTGATGGCTAAGCTCCCGCCGGTGCGTCCGGGTTCGACGGTCGCGGGCCCTATTTCAGGCTACTTTGTCGCGCGCTACGGATTCTCGCCCCGATGTCAGGTGGTCATCGGCACGGGAGATAATCCATCAAGCCTCGTCGGTATGGGGGCGTCGCTGCCGGGTAAAGTGGTCGTGAGTTTGGGTACGAGCGATACGCTCTTTGCGGCCATTGAAGGCATCCGGACGGATGCAGCTGGGCTTGGCCATGCTTTCGGGAATCCGATGGGAGGTAGCATGAGTTTAGTTTGTGTGCGTAACGGCTCTTTGGCGCGCGAAGCGATTCGTCGTGAATGCGGTCTGGCTGACTGGGTTGCCTTTTCCGCCTCGATTGAGGCTTCGCCGGCGGCGATGGCCGCAATCCTTCCCATGGAGGAGGACGAAATTACGCCTCGTCGTTCCGCGGGTCGGATCACCTTGGGCGTGCCGACTACGCGGGCTAGCTTGTCGCGGGCGGCCGTCGAAGGCCAGGCCTTGAGCCTTCGCTTGCACAGCCGGTGGGTCGGGACGCCCACGACTCAACTACTCCTGACTGGGGGGGCCTCCGAGAATCCAGCGGTGGCTAAGATTTTTGCCGATGTTTTCGGGGCGCCCGTGTTACGTCTGGCGGTCTCAGATTCGGCTGCCTTAGGCGCCGCACTGCGAGCTGCGGTGGCCGCCTGTGGGGCTAAAATAGCTGATTTAGAGAAGGTTTTTTGCGCCCCGGCTCCCGGCGTCGTCCAGCCGGACCCAACGCTTCGTGGCCGCTATGATTTGCTTGAGGCGGAGTTAAGGCAGGCCTTGGTGCGCTAGGCATTTTTCGGCGGATTGTCAGCATTGCCCGCTTGAACATCTTAAGGGTGTTGGCTGTCATAGGGGGCTCACCCCACACTCCCTATGTCACAGCGTCCAGTCACTCTCTTCACCGGCCAGTGGGCCGACCTCAAAATCGCCGAACTTCTCCCTAAGGTGAAAGCTATGGGTTACGAAGGCGTGGAACTTGCCTGTTGGGGCGATCACTTCGACGTAGTCCGCGCGGTCAACGAGCCGGGCTACGTCGAGTCGGTCTGGGAATTGCTCAAGCAGCACGACCTCGGCTGCTGGGCAATCTCCTCGCACTTAGTCGGCCAGGCCACCTGCGACAATATCGACGAGCGCCACCAATGCATTCTTCCGGCACACGTCTGGGGTGACGGTAATCCCGAAGGTGTCCGTCAGCGTGCCGCCGCTGAGATGATTCTCACCGCTCAAGCCGCTCGCAAATTCTTCGACGCCGGAAAAGTTTATATGGCCAATAAGCCGAAGGGATCCGGCAAGACCGTCGTCAACGGTTTCACTGGCTCCTCAATCTGGCACGCGATCTACGCCTTCCCGCCCACCAACCAGGCCTACCTGCAGAAGGGTTATGACGATTTCGCCAAGCGCTGGAAGCCTATCCTCGAAGTTTTCGAGAAGAACGATGTCTACTTTGGCCTCGAAGTGCACCCGACCGAAATCGCCTTCGACATTGCTTCGGCCCAGCGCGCGCTCGACGCCGTCGGTAACCACAAGCGTTTCGGCTTTAACTACGACCCCAGTCACCTCGGTTATCAGGGCGTCGACTACGTGAAGTTCATCCGCACCTTCGGTAAACAGATTCACCACGCCCACATGAAGGACGTCTGGTGGGGTCACGGTGACGGTACGGTCGGCGTATTCGGTGGTCACACCGATTTCTGTGACGCCCGTCGCGCCTGGGATTTCCGCTCAGTTGGTCGCGGCGACATCCGCTTCGAAGATGTCATCGTCGCGCTTAACGACGTCGGTTATGCCGGCCCGCTTTCCGTCGAATGGGAAGACGGCCGCATGGACCGTTTCTTTGGCGCCACCGAGTCGGCCGCCTATGTCAAGAAGCTCGCCTTCCCGACCAACAAGGTCGCCTTCGATGCGGCCTTCGATAAGTCGGCACAGGGCAAATAATCACCTCTTACAACTAACTCCATTATGGCAACTAAAGTAGGTATCATCGGCGCAGGCGGCATGCTTCAATACCACGCCGCAGGCTTTAAACAGGCCGGCGGGGAAATTATCGCCGTCGCCGATCCGGCACCTGGTGCCGCCCGGAAGGCGGCCGACAAGTGGGGGATCAAGCATGCCTACGAGTCCGTCGAAGCCATGCTTGTGGCTCATCAAGAACTCGATGCCGTCAGCGTCATCGTCCCGAATAAATTCCACGCATCGCTTGCCATTCAGTGCCTCAACGCAGGCAAGCACGTGTTCTGTGAAAAGCCCCCGGCGCTCAGTGCCCCGGAAGTCCTCGAGATTATCGCCGCTTCCAAGAAGTCAGGTAAGCACGTGATGTTTAATTTCAATAACCGCGCTCGCCCCGAATCACAGGCAATGATCAAGTACCTCGAGCAGGGACAAGTCGGTAAGATTAATTCCGCTCAGGCTAAATGGATTCGCCGCACGGGTATCCCGGGCTTTGGCGGATGGTTCACGACCAAAGAACTCTCGGGCGGCGGACCGCTCATCGACTTATTGCACATGGTCGACCTCGCGATGTATTTCATGGGTTACCCAGAGCCGGCGCACGTGCTGGGGCAGACATTCAACGATTTCATTCAGGACAAATTTTTCAAAGGCCCGTGGGGTATCCCTGACCGTGTCGGGGGCGTGACCGACGTGGAGAATGCTGCGCACGGCTTTGTGACTTTTAAGACCGGCCAAGTTCTCACGCTTCAGGTTTCCTGGGCTGAAATGGTGAAGCGCGAAGAGGTTTCCGTCGTGTTTCAAGGCACCAAGGCCGGCGGTAAGGTGGAACGTCTCTTCGGCATCGACGGCCTCGATAACACCGCGATCGATACCTGCGAACTTTACGTCCAAGAAAACGGCAACAGCGTGAACCGTGCCATCGTCACCCAGGCCTGCGAGGATATGGGCCGCAGTGCCTCGGCGGCTAATTTCATCGAAGCCATCGAAGGTCGCGCCAAGCCGCTCAATACTCCGGAGCAGGCCTATCGCCTGATGCAGGTGATTGATGCGATTTATGCTTCCGCTAAGGCTGGAAAACCTATTTCTCTCTGATCACTAATCATGGCCTCATTGAATCGCAAACTTCGCATGGGCATGGTCGGTGGTGGGCGTGGCGCCTTCATCGGCGGCGTGCACCGTATGGCCGCCGCTCTGGACGGCAAAATCGAGCTTGTCGCGGGCGCGTTCTCTTCAGATCCCGAAAAATCTAAGCTCTCCGGACAGGATTTCTTTCTCAAGCCTGACCGAGTTTATGCCTCCTATCTGGAGATGGTGAAAGCTGAGGCCAAGCTGCCTTTGGGTGAGCGCATCGACTTCGTGTCGATCGTCGCTCGTAACGACCTCCACTATCCCGTGGCCAAGGCTTTCCTTGAGGCCGGCATTCACGTGATCTGCGAGAAGCCCTTGGCGTTCTCCCTCGCCGAGGGCAAGAAGCTCCGCGCCGTCGTCAAGAAGAGCGGCCTGGTCTTCGCGCTGCTGCATAACTACACCGGTTATCCGATGGTCAAGGAAGCCCGCGACTTCGTGGCCGACGGTAAGCTCGGTAAAATCAACAAAGTGCTTGTCGAGTATCCGCAGGGATACGGCATCGGGGCGCTGCAGGCCGGCAAAATTCAGAAGATAGCCAACTGGCGCATGGATCCGAACTGCTCCGGCGTCTCGAACTGCGTCGGCGACATCGGTACGCACGCCGAAAACCTCGTCCAATACGTCACGGGCCTCGAGATCAAGGAGATCGCCGCCGATCTCAGTACTTACATCCCCGGACGACTTTTGGATGACGACGCCAACATGCTCGTTCGCTACAAGGGTGGCGCCAAGGGTGTCCTGCACGCCTCGCAGATTTCTACCGGCGACGAGAACAACCTCAATATTCGCGTTTACGGCACTCTGGCTTCGCTCGAGTGGCATCAGGAGCACCCGAACGAGCTGATTGTGAAGTATCTCGATCAGCCCCGCCAGACGCACCGTCGTGGCAACTCCTACAACGGAGCCAACGCTAAAAAGTATACCCGTACCCCGTTCGGCCACCCAGAAGCCTTCATCGAAGCGTTCGCGAATATCTATCGCGCCGCCTCGGAAGCCATCTCCGACCGTCTCGAAGGCCGTAAGGCTCCGAAGGAAGGCTACGACTTTCCATCGATCGACGACGGCGTCACCGGCATGGCCTTCATCGAGGCTGCGGTGAAGTCTTCCAAGGGTAACGCCCGCTGGACCAAACTCGCCGAATAAGTCGCTCACCAGTCCGTCACGAAGGTCCCGACTCTCGGGGCCTTTTTATTGATTAAGCCACCAGATGCTCGCGTTGAGTACGGTGGCGAAGCTGACCCAGAGCAGGTGGGGAAGTTGGAGCAGGGCGTAGCCGCGATGTTCCGGCCAAAGCTGGCGGATCCAGAGGACGAGCAGCGTCAGGTAGGCGAAGATGTCGATAAGCGCGAGGCCCGGCTGGTGCAGTCCGAAGAAGAGCAAGGACCAGAGCGCGTTCACGAGCAGGATGATGAAGAACGTCTGGCGCGCTGGCCGGTCGCCCCACGCGGCGTTAGCCGAACAGGCCATCAAGGAGTAGAGCGTCGACCACATCGGCCCGAAGGCCCAGTTGGGCGGATTGAACGGCGGCTTGATGAGACCGGCATACCAACCCTTGATCTCGGACATCGTGGCAGCTGAGCCTACCGCGCCGACGGCCCAGCTGAGGGCTATCAGCCCGCAGAGGCGCCAGACTTGGCGGGTACTGGTTCTATCCCGTCGCTCCTGGGCTAGGGTCTCAAGGCTGGGTTCCATGCACTTATCCTTGGCCTTCAGGCCGGTGTAGCAAGCCGGCACGGAGTCCGCTTGCCATCCGCCGTCTTCCCCCTCTTTTTAGGGCCTTATCACTATGTCCGACTCTTACATCCAGCAGCTCTTCGCCGAACGCATCGGCGGCGTTAATT
>JBAXRS010000015.1:0-32051 GCA_037131085.1 Verrucomicrobiota bacterium
ACCACGGTCTTACCCGCCCCAGGGCCACCGCGGAGCACGACCGGAACTGTGGTCGGGGCTTTGATGGCTGCGGCCTGCGCGGCGGTGAGCCGATCGGGTGGAGTAAGCCAGGTCAAGGGCGCTCCCTCTCGTCGTTATGGGATTCAAACATCGGCAGCTGACCTTCGCCGATAGCGGGATGACCTGGGCGAAGGTCGTTACGCCTACGTTCTTCGAGGACATACCCATTCTTTATGACCGTATCTTGGGCTAGTTCGACGGCGGCGCCATACCAAGAGAAAGCGGAATCATCGAGCCGGCTGAGATCTTTACCGAAGCGGCGGAAAGCATCGGCCAGGGCGGTTTGGGATTCTTCGATCTTACCGCGTGCCCGGAGGCAACGGGAATAGAGGACCATCCCGATGGCGCTCGGGTCTTCGGCTTCATAGCGTCGGCAGAGTTCTTCGGCTTCGAGCCAGCGGCCTTTGCGGGTGTAAAAATTTGCTAGATTGAAAAGGGCCGTAGAATTACCCGCAAGAATGCATTCGAGGTAGGTTTTTTCTTGGCGATAGGCATCACCCTTGCGTCCGTAGGCGATCGCGAGTTGGGCCAGACCGGTTTTCTTATAATCAGGGCGTTGGCGGATGAGTCGTTTCAGCAGATGAATCGCCTTGTCGTGCATGCCAACCTTGTTGTGTAGAATCGCCAGTTCGATAATCTGAACGGGTAGCCGGTCCGGACCATAAACGCTTGCCCGGATGTTACGTTCGATCTCGAGTATCAATTCGCGATCCTTGCCTGGATTGACGACGTTATGGAGGGGTGATTCGATGGTACCTGAAAAACTTTCACCCCCTTTTTCTGGTATAATCTCGAACGTGAAATGCTGATTTGCATCGAGGGTGAAGGTCAGGGTCAAGGGCGTACCCGCCTTGATGGGTGGCGTGACGCCCGTGAAAACCGGGCGGGAACCCATGCCCAGGCCGGCCCAGAAAACGATGCGAATGGGGCCGCCCGGTGCGATGAAGCGGTGGTTTTTGTTGGGCTTGAACTGGCCCGAGAAAGGAAGCTTCTGATTATGCGGGATGATTTCATGGTTCCCGCGGTCGGTTTGGAGACTGAGGAGATCGCTGGCGACCGGCGTGAAAATACTTTGGCCGTAAAGGTGAAGTAAGAGCGCATGGTAGGCGGCACCGCGGGCGACGGCCACTTGCATGTCGAGAGCGTTATCGAACCGATGGACCAGGAATTCGCCGAAATACCTTTTCAGACTATCAATCACCAGCGGGTTGAGCGAGCTGCCGCCGACAGCAAGCAAGAAGCCGATTTGAGAAGGTTTCAGTTTGGCGCGATCAAGCGCGTCCTCGATGGGCGCGAAGATTGAACAGCTCAAAGTGTATTCATCTTCACGCACTTGTACGCTGTCCTCGTCGAGGAAAGGCTCCATGACGTTGGCGAATTCAATCCCGGTCAGGGTCGGAGAATTAAAGGCCAAGCAGGTGCCATCGTTAAGCTGCAGGGTCTGGATGCCAGGATACTGTTTTTTGGCCGTGGGGAGGATTTCGACCAGATTTTCGCCGTGAGATAGCCGGTGATTGATGATTTCACAAAGGCCGATTTTCAGCTGTTCGGCCGTGGCCAGGAGCTGGGGCTCGAGCTGCTCTTTGCGGACTTCATATTCCCATTCATCGAGCGCCATCTTGTTTTGATGGGCGAGGGCGGGGATTAGGATCTCATGGACGATGGCGCGGTCAATATCCGCACCTCCTAAGCGATGGTAGCGGGAGACTGCGCGCGGGCTGATCTTGAGCCGTTGGTCGGCGGTGCGTTGCAAAGTGAAGAGGGCGACATCGCAGGTGCCGCCGCCGAAATCGATGATCATCACCTCGGTCTTATCGTTGACGCCGTCGAGGACGGCGAGTCCTTGCCGAGCGATGAAATCGATGAAGGCTGCAATCGGTTCGTCGAGCAGGTCGCCGTGGCCCAATGTAAGGTCAGCGAGTTTCGCCGCTCGGACCGTGTCGTCGCGCTGGCTGATCTGAAAAGAAGCCGGCACGGTAACGACCGTACGCGCGATGGCGCCCTTGGCTTGCGCACGAAGAAATTGCAGAACTTGCCCGGAGATTTCGGCCGGCGTGCGACTGCCTAATTTGGCCTGCGGAAAAGTGCGGCCGATGCCCATTTCGTTTTTTACCTCGGCGAGATAAGTCGCATTCGGGCGAAGACCGAGTTCGACTGATCGACTCATGGTGCGGCGGGCGCCTTCGCCGACGAAACTGCGATCCGGGAGGTGGGCGACGACCGAGGGCACCAGCACCGAGGTGAAGTCGCCCGAAAGCGTCGGCTGGATGATTTCCAGACACTCGGCCAATTCGATTTCATCAGGACGCGTGGGTGACCAGCGGACTTGGGCGATGGTGGAATTAGTGGTGCCAAGATCGATACCCAAGACCCGAAAAGCTTTCAAATCGGGGCGAATTTCGGCGTTGGGCGGACGGAGGTGCGGCAGGGGGTTCATCGCTTGGAAATATAGGTCAAATAGTGTCGGCTAAAAGAGGGTACGAAGCAAGGGTGCCGGGGCATATTTATCTTACGAAAATGGGGTCTCTCAAGGGGTGGCAGGATGCTTAAGAATTTCTTAAGTTTTGGAAACTCTTAGTTCGCTATGGGGTTCAATAGGTAGTGAAATACCCCATGAGACACCTGCGTACTTTCCCCCTGTCGATTTTAGCCCTATGTCTCGTGATTGGCCAAGGCCAGTTGGCATTGGCCGCCAAGAAGCCCGAAACCAAGGCCGTCAAAAAGGAAGAGAAGGCTAATCCCTCAGTCATCACGAAGGTGACACCCGTCGCAGAGATTGCCCGCCAAAGCGCAATCTGGCACCAATGGACCGACGTCGAAGGTCGAAAGGTTGATGCGATGTTCTGCGCTTTCAGTAAGGATTTTATCACTATTCAGACCAAGGATGGGAAAACTTTCCACTTTAACGTCAATATCCTCATTCCAGAAGACCGGGAGTTTGCCGTCGCTTGTGCCGGTAAGGATAAGGAAGCCTCCTTTAGTCCGGCCGTGATCGCGGCGGCGTCGGCGGATGTCGATCGCCTGATCCAGGCGGTTTTAGCAAGTAAGGAGCAGAAGCCTAATCCTTTGGCGACGGATGAGCAGTTCTTGCGCCGGATTTACGTGGATGCCATTGGTCGGGTGCCTACGGCGGAGGAAGCTAACGAATTCTTGAATGATGCGTCCGGTAACAAACGAGCGAAGCTGATCGATAAGTTGGTTTATTCCCCTGGTTATACGATGCAGATGTTCAATTGGATGGCGGACCTTTTACGCGTCAAGGACACCTTCGGCAAGGGAATCCCGGCGTTTACTTTCGAAGACTGGCTAAAGTCCCGCATCGCTTCGAATGCGCCTTGGAATCAGCTGGTAAAGGAAATGGTCACGGCCGATGGCCGATTAACCGACAATGGCGCCGCAGGCTTCATGTTATTCGATGCCGACATGCCTTTGGATGGGGTTTCGAACCTCATGACCACATTCTTGGGTACGAACATGGCCTGTGCCCAGTGTCACGACCACCCCTTGGCGGAGTGGAAACAGAGGGATTTCTTCCAGATGGCCTCCTTCTTCGGTGCGACGGATGGTAAGAACGAAGCGATCCAGAGGCAGATACAGGGGACATTAAAGGCAGACCCAACCCTGCCGAAGCAAGCCGTCATTAAAATCGCTTTGGTGAATTCCTACCGATTAGAAGATCAGAGTAAGAATACTCTGACGTTCCCCACGGACTATAAATATAAGGACGCCAAACCAAGTTCCCCGGTCTCGCCTGTGCTGATCAGCTGGGATAAGGGCGATGCCAAATTACCGATTTATAAGTTGGATACGATGCATCCTTCGCAGCTCCGCGATGAGTTCGCCCGCTGGTTGACCAGTCCGCAAAACCCACGCTTTGCCACGAACATCGCCAACCGCCTTTGGAAGAAAGCCTTTGGCTTGGCCGTGCTCGAGCCCGTCGTGGATATCGATGACCTGAGCCAGGCGAGCAGTCCCGAGTTGTTGGCCCACCTCACCTCCGTGATGAAGGCCGCTCGCTTTGATATGCGGGAATTTCAGCGGGTCATTTATAATTCTCGGACTTACCAGAGCGGCGCCAGTGTCACCCCTGATCTCGCCAAGGGACCTTATCTTTTCAACGGTCCGCTCGTGCGTCGCCTGACTGCGGAGCAAGCCTGGGACAGTTTCGTGGTCAATTCGGTCGGGACCAACGCCGACAATATCTTGCTGCGGCGCTCGGACACCTTGATGGCGTATTCCTTGCCTGATGGCAAAGTCACCGCTGCGGTCGTTCACAAGGTCATCGATAGCATTAATAAGAACGGTAAAGGCAAGAGTTTGACGGACGGCAAGAAAACCGGGGGCGGCTCTACGATGGGCTTAGCTACGGGATACGAAGGCGAAAAACCTATCACCCGTTTCAGCATGACCATGGCCCGGGCCAGCGAGTTGCCCCAGCCAGCCTCCGAGTCCCATTTCTTGCGACTCTTCGGACAGGGCGACCGCCTGTTGACGGATTCTGCGACGAATGACGGCAGCGTACCGCAGGTGCTGCAGATGATGAACGGTTCGATCGGGAAACTTGTTTCTGACCCCACCGGTGTAGCCATCGGAACCGCTCTGAAATCGAAAGCGACCGACGGTTCGATCCATTCACTTTACCTTTCCTACCTTTCGCGCCATCCGACTCCGGTCGAATTAGCTGCCGCCCAGAAAGGCCTAGCCAACGGCTTGCACCTGGCTGACCTGGCCTGGGTCTTGGCTAACACCCGTGAATTCTTATTTATCCAATGATCTCACCTACATTCGCCAATCAACTTCGGACGCCCGAAGATCGCCGTACCTTCATCGAACGTTGTGCGAAGATTTCTTTCGGCCTGAGTGTCCTTCCTTTTTTCACGCGCGTCGCCGATGCGGCGGAAAAGCAGGGTGCGGCGGTGCCGAACGCAGGTCTGCCAGGCTTCGGTAAGGCGAAGCGCGTAATCTTCTTGGAGCTCGCGGGCGGGATGTCGCACATCGATACCTTTGATCCTAAAAAGGGTGAAAGCAAAGGACCCGGAACGCCCATTCCAACTCGGGCGGATTTCCAATTGACCTCCTACCTTCCGGAGATTGCTGGGGTAGCCGATAAAATCACTGTCATCCGTTCCATGACCGCCAAAGTCGGCGTACACGCCTCGGCCGCCTACCTAATGCGGACGGGCTTCGAGAAACGTGGGACCATCCAGCATCCGACATTAGGAGCTTGGGCACAGCATTACCTGGGTGGCAGTCATAAGACCTTGCCGTCCTCCGTGGCCATCAATCGCTCGTCGAATCATGGTAACGGATGGTTCCCTGCTTCGCACGCACCTCTACCCATCTTAAGTCCCGAAGATGGCTTGATGAATACGAAAAGCATTGAGTCGGAAGAAGTGCAAGCGAAGCGTGCCGAACTCTTGATTGCCCTGGACGCCGGTTTCGGTAAAAAGGCCGCGGACGAAAACGTAAAAGCATACAACGAGTTTTACGATACGACCTTCCAGTTGATGAAGAGTAAGGACCTCAAGGCCTTCGATCTGAGTTCGGAAACCAAAGAGACCCGCGCGCGTTATGGGAAAAGCAAGTTCGGCCAAGGCTGCTTGCTCGCCCGACGTCTGGTAGAAAACGGCGTTCGTTTTGTCGAAGTTTCCAGCGGTGGTTGGGATATGCACGCAAGCTTGGACGACAGTATGGCTGATCGCGGGGGTGAACTTGACCACGTTTTCGCAACGCTGATTGAAGACCTCGAAGCACGTGGCCTTTTGGATTCAACCTTGGTCGCCATCACGACGGAGTTCGGTCGCAAGCCCGAATTCAAGGGCGGCGGTCGCGGCCACCATCCTTTGGTCTTCTCGACGGTCTTGGCCGGCGGCGGCGTGAAGCGCGGTTATGTCCATGGAACGAGCGACGCCAAAGGTTATGGACCAGAAAAAGATCCCGTCACCGTGGGTAGTTTCCACGCTTCCATCGCCCATGCAGCCGGACTTCCGGTTGAGCAAGAAATCATGACCCCAGCCGGTCGCCCGATGGTGATTGGAAATAAAGCCAAACCCGTCCTCGGAATCTTCGCTTAACTCAGGAGTGCCGCCAGATCGCCAGGTTGTTCGAGATGGACGGCATGGCCGGCCTGTTCGACGACGCTAAGACGCGCTCGCGGCATGTGTGCCCCCATCTGTAGGGATAGCTCGGTAAATTTGGGATCAAACTCGCCCGTGATAAGGTCAACTGGGAAACGCACTTCTTTCAGTCGATGCCAAAGCGAGGGAAGGGTACCCGTGCCGACGTTTTCCAGGCTTAAAGCCAAGGCTTCTGGATGATTGAGCGCTCTTTGAGCTAGGAGTGGCTTGAGTCGCTCGGTGGGCAGTTTGAAAAGCGAGTGAAAGAAAGGCTGATGGTGCCAATACTTATAAAATGCATCCAGGCCCTGGGTCCGAATGAAAGTGGCGAGGGCGGCGTCAGCGAGCTGGCGCTCTTGGCGTTCTTCGACGGTTTTAAGTCCGGGGCTGGCACCGATCAAAATGAGTCGAGCGATGCGTTCGGGGTGGGCGATGGCCCAGTGGAGGGCCAGCCGACCGCCCATCGAGTAACCTAAAAGCGTAATGGGGCCGCTCGTGCCGGCCGCTTGATCGATGATGCTCAGGTGATTAACCAGCGAATACGCCGTGGTGGCGGTGAGGTCGCGCAAGGAGCCGTGACCTGGGAAGTCGGGGGCGATGAGCGTTTGCTTGGGCGACAGGTGGGTACGAAAGGCGGAAAAATCCCAGCCTGAGCCAGTAAAGCCATGTAGTGCGACAATGGGGGGCATGGTGGCTGGGGCGCAGGTTGAGGGTCGAGGGAGTTCGCAGGCAGCCCTAAGTGAGGTAATTAGGTTAACCTTTAGATTAACCATAAGACAGCCAAAATGTGGGAACAAACGGGGGGCAGATTGACTCTAAAAAATACCCTCTATGCCTGGTATTCGCGTCAAACCATGGAACCGTGTCGACGGCCCGATTTACAGTCTTTCCACGACTGCGAACGGTCGCGGTAATTTAAATATCTGCAGTTACGTCACCCCGATATCGATGAAGCCCAAACGTTTCATCGTGGGGGTTTTTAAGGATACCAAAACTTTGGAAAATCTCGAAGTGAATCCGATTGGCTTATTGAATTATATGGCGGTGGATCAGGCGAACCATGTCAATCTGCTCGGCAAGAAAACCGGTAACACGCTGGATAAGATCGCGAAGCTCGGAGACCAAATCGAGCACGTCGGCGATGGGCTTTATAAACTCAAGGGCGTCCTGGCGATCTTGCGGCTCAAGTTCATGGAGCGGATCGATTGCGGCGATCACTGGGCTTGGTTAGCTCACGTCGAATCCTATGAGAACTTGCGGGAAGCCGAACCGCTTACCCTGGATGAATTGAAACGGCTGAAACTGATCTTGGCCTAAAGGCCAAGAGGGGGCACGCTGGCAAGTGGGCACGGGTTAGAATGTAAGGCAAAAGAAGAGCCGGACTAAGTCCGGCACTTTTAGTGCTTACTTCTTTTTGGATACCTTACGCTTCACCACCGTCTCGGTGCGTTGCGGAATAAGATAGGTTCGGCCGCGGATAAGGCGTTCGTAGAGGTCGACCATCGCCACGCCTTCGCGGGGGCGAACGGAGTCGGCCTTGGTTGCGCGATCGACTTGGCGTTTAAGCATCCGGCAAAGGTCTTCGGCGTTATATTGAATCATGCCCAGGATGCGTTCGACAGAGTAACCCGGGATGCTTTCTTCGATGTAGAAACCGTCTTCTTCGTCGTCTTCGAGGAAGACGTGGGCTTCATTCACGCGGCCGAAGAGATTATGGAGGTCGCCCATGATATCTTGGTAGGCGCCGACCATGAAGGCCCCAATATAGTAAGGTTGGCCTTCCTTAAGTGGGTGGAGGGAGAGCGTGTGCCGAACGTCTTCGAGGTCGATGAAGTCGTCGACCTTACCGTCGGAGTCGCAGGTGATGTCAACGAGTGTAGCCTGGACGCTGGGGCGTTCGTTGAGGCGATGGATGGGCGCAATGGGGAAGAGCTGATCGAGGGCCCAGTGGTCGAGCAGCGATTGGAAGACCGAGAAGTTGCAGACGTATTGTTCGGCCAGCATCGAGTCGAGACGCGCTAGTTCGTCAGGGACGTCGGAAGTATGGGCCAAGTCGGAACGGATTTGGCGGCAGATGTCCCAGAAAAGTCGGTCGGCGAGGGCGCGGTCTTCGAGTCGGAGGTTGCCTAAGCTGAAGCGCGCGTGGGCTTCTTCGCGCTTTTCCTTAGCATCGTGGTAGCGTTCAAGCGGATCAAACTTACGTTTATTCTTACGGACGGCGTCCAGTTCCCGGATGACTTGATGGAGTTTGCCGTTGGGCAGCTTGGCCGAGCCCTCGTCGCGGGTGATGCGGTCGACGGCTTCGAAGATCAGGATGGAATGCGGCGCCACGAGGGCGCGGCCAGATTCGGAGACGATATCCGGAAGTTCGACGCCGCTTTCGTCGCAGATTTGTTTAACGTTGGCGACGACGTCGCGGGCGTAGACTTCCATGCTGTAATTCATGGAAGATTCGAAGGCGGAGCGGCTGCCGTCGTAGTCGATCCCGAGCCCGCCACCGACATCCAGGAGCCCCATGGGGAAACCCATGCGCTTTAATTCGCAATAGAAGCGGGTCGCCTCGATGACGGCTTTCTTGATGGTTCCGATATTAGGAACTTGAGAGCCGATGTGAAAGTGGACCAGACGCAGGGCGTCCTTCATCTTGGCCTTTGAGAGCTTACTTGCGGCTTCGACAATTTCGGAAGCCGTCAGGCCGAACTTGGCGTTCTCACCCGTGCTGGAAGCCCATTTACCTTCGCCGGCGGTCGTTAGTTTGACGCGGATGCCGATGTGCGGTTGGACGCCCATCCGCCGAGCGATGCGGATGATAGCATCGATTTCGGAAAGTTGTTCGACGACAATGATGGTCTGTTTGCCGAGGCGGCGGCCCATGAGGGCGAGTTCGATGTATTCTTCGTCTTTGTAGCCGTTGCAGATCAGGAGGGCCTTACGGTTTTCGAGCAAGGCGAGCGCGATAATCAGCTCGGGTTTAGAACCGGCTTCTAGACCGAAATCATATTCTTCACCGGCGTCGAGGATTTCTTCCACGACCTCGCGGAGTTGGTTCACCTTGATTGGGAAGACGCCGCGGTAACGACCGGTGTAATCTTCTTCTTCGATGGCGCGGCGGAAGGCCTCGTTGATTTGCGTGACGCGGTGGCGCAGCAGGTCTTGGACGCGAATGGTCAGCGGGGGTTTAAGGCCCGAGGCTTCGACCTCCTTGACGATATCCGTAATGCGGATTTTGCGGTGATCTCCCTTGGGGTGCACGCAGAGGTGCCCTTGAGGGTCGACGGAGAAGTTATTACCTCCCCAGCGTTTAAAGCCGTAGTACTCTTCGGCGTCTTTAGTAGTCCAAGGCTGTGGTTTGCTCACGTGAGTAGACAGGGGACTTTTTAACCTACGGGGGGAAGCGCAAGGTGAAATCTTACCTCCGGCTCTCCCTTCCGGCTCGACCCGAGGGAGGGCGGGGATTGTCTGGGTGTATGCCAGCGGATGCCGTCATCAAAGCGACACACGTGTTACGGAAGGCTTTAGCAGGGCTTTCTTTCCCGTCGCCGGCCGATTACGTGTACCGTCCCTTGGATTACGCCTGGGAGGCACATGAAGCCTACCTAAGGCGTTACGCGGCCGCCGGGCCAAGGAAGATCTTATTTTTGGGGATGAACCCCGGGCCGTTCGGGATGGCGCAGACTGGCGTGCCTTTCGGGGAAATCGCCGCCGTCAGGGATTGGATGGGGATCGAATTGCCTGTGGGGCGTCCAGACGTCGAGCACCCAGGGAAGAAAGTGACGGGCTTCGCCTGTCACCGTTCGGAAGTGAGCGGGCGTCGTCTTTGGGGCTTATGCCAAGAACGATTCGGCACGGCGGATAAATTCTTCGCGGGTCACGTCGTCCATAATTATTGTCCACTGCTTTTTTTAGAGAACACCCAGTTGGGGCGTAATGTCATTCCGGAGGAACTACCAAACGAAATTATGGCTCCGGTAAATCGTGCCTGTGATGAACTCTTGCGCACGATGGTAGAAGCTTTGGAGATCAAGAGCGTGGTCGGTATCGGGGGTTATGCCGAGACGAGGGCGCAGGAAGCCTTGGCTGGGCTGGCGGTGAAATTTGCAAAAGTACCGCATCCGAGTCCGGCGAATCCCGTCGCAAATCGTGGTTGGTCGGCAGCGGCGACCAAAGCTTTAATCGAACAAGGAGTCTGGTCCTGATCATGGGCCTCATCGAAGAAGTCCTGGTTCGTCCGAAACTCCGTCAGAAGCTTTGGCAATGGTGGTACCCGTTCTTTACCCGTCGAGTGCGGGCGCAAGGTATCAGCTTTCTGAATTATGCTTTCGACAGTAGGGATGATTCCCGCCCGGAGTTACGCATTGAGGACGAAGCGGATCGGCCGAATATTCAACTTTATCGCCATGTGCTCGGCGGGGTCGATTTGCGGGGCAAGCGTGTCTTGGAGGTCAGCTGCGGGCATGGCGGCGGAGCTTCCTATTTCACCCGTTATCATGGGCCGACCGAATATATCGGATTGGACCTGAATCCCGAAGGTATCCGTTATTGCCGTGAAAAGCATCAGGTCGCTGGTTTGAGTTTTATGGCGGGTGACGCCCAGGCTTTGCCCTTTGCAGCCGGTAGTTTCGATGTCGTCATCAATGTCGAGGCTTCGCATTGCTACCCGGATTTTCCAGGCTTCGTGGGTCAGGTGGCTAAAGTGTTGAAGCCCGGTGGCTGGTTTTGCCACGCCGATTTGCGCTACCCTAATGGGGTCGACGAATGGGTTGGGGCGTTATCGCAGCATCCGATGCTGCGCTTGGAGCAGATGCGTCTGATCAATCCAGAGGTCATCCGAGGGATGGAACTTAATACCCCGCGTTATGAGGCGATGGTGCGGCAGGCGCTGCCTCGATTGCTTCATGGCTTGGCCATGGATTTCGCTGGGGTGAAAGGTTCGCGGCTTTACCGTGACGCGGTTTCGGGCGAGATGACGTATCGGTCCTTTAGGCTGCAGCGGCGTGTTTCCTGAGATTGCTTCCGGTCGGAGATGGCTCACGCTGAGTCATCCCCATGAGATATCTTGTAGTCCTCTTATTGAGCAGTCTGGCGACCCTCGCCGCCGAGCGTCCTAATATCATTTTCATCCTGACCGATGACCAAGGCTATGGCGATTTGAGCGCTCACGGTAATCCCGTTCTTAAGACGCCTAACATCGATAAACTTCGCGGTGAAAGCGCCCGTTTCGTTGACTTCCAGGTTTCGCCGACCTGTTCGCCGACGCGCAGCGCCTTATTGACTGGCCGGCATGAATTCAAGAATGGTATCACCCATACGATCTTGGAGCGGGAGCGGATGTCGCTCGCGTCGGTGACATTGACTCAGCAACTCCAGAAAGCAGGTTATCGCACGGGTATCTTCGGCAAGTGGCACCTCGGCGACGAGGCTGAGTATCAACCGAATAAGCGGGGCTTCGATGAGGTTTATATCCATGGCGCCGGTGGTATCGGTCAGCATTATCCTGGAAGCTGCGGCGACGTCCCCGGTAATTCCTATTACGGACCGACGCTTTTGCATAATGGCAAGTTTGTGAAGACCGAGGGGTATTGCACCGACGAATTCTTCAAGCAGGCGACGACTTGGATCGAAGGCGAAGTGACTGCGAAGCGCCCATTTTATGCTTACATCGCGACGAATGCTCCGCACGGTCCTTATCATGCCAAACCGGAAGATGCCGCGATTTATGAAGGCAAGGACCTCGGAAAGGATACCGAAAACTTCTTCGGGATGATTCATAATATCGACCAGAACGTCGGCAAACTACTGGCGAAGGTTGAGGCCATGGGTATCGCCAAGGACACCTTAATTGTCCTCATGAACGACAACGGCGGTACCGCCGGCGTCAAGGTCTTCAATGCTGGCATGCACTCGGGCAAAGGTACGCCTTACATGGGTGGTATCCGGGCGATGTCATTTTGGCGGTTACCTGGGCAGTTCCAGCCTCAGGATATCAAGGCCTTGGCCGCCCATATCGATTATGCTCCGACGATTCTTGAACTGACGGGTACGCCCGCTTCGCAGGCCATGAAGGCGCAAATGGAAGGTCGGAGCCTCGTGCCTTTGCTAAAAGCTAAAGTTGCATCGGATATCTCTTGGCCGGATCGCGTGCTCTTTACCCACGTCGGTCGCTGGGGTAACATGGTTAAAGGGGTCGATCCAGAGACGGGTAAGTTTGCCGGTACGAGCGTGCGTACGAGCCGCTGGCATTTGGTTTCGGCTGGTGCGGCGGGCGGCGCCAAGGGTAAGGCCAAGAAGTCGGCCGCTACTACGGAAGTTAAATCAACGGGTCCGAAGTGGGAACTCTTTGATTTAAGCGCCGACTATGGCGAGACCACCGACGTCGCAGCGGTGCATCCCGATATCGTCGCTGACCTGATCGCCAAGCATGATGCCTGGTGGAAGGAATGTCGTCCGCTCATGGTCAATGAGAACGCCGTCGGGCCGGCCGAGAATCCTTTCAAGGTGATGTACCAGCAGCAGATGGCTGGGAAGTAGGCGAGCGTTAGTTGAACAGTTAATCCGTTGACGGGTTGGCCAGAGAGGCTGTCTGCTTCGTCCTTCTTTCAATGAGTGGCTATACGCCAAATTTCGTGTCGGTCCACGCCCGTAAAGATAGGGCTATACCGTGCGGCAACAGGTCAGGGCTGGCCAACTGTTCAACCTTTCAACGGGTCAACTGCCTCTTCAGGCCAACAGCTGCTTGACGACATCCCCGTGGATGTCGGTGAGACGAAAATCGCGACCTTGGTAGCGATAGGTTAGGCGCTTATGGTCGACGCCCATTAGGTGCAAGATCGTCGCGTTGAGGTCGTGCACATGCACGCCGTTCTTAGTGATATTATAACTGAAGTCATCGGTCTCGCCAAAGGTGGTACCTTTATTGACGCCGGCGCCGGCCATCAGGATGGTGAAACAGCGCGGGTGGTGATCGCGTCCGTAGTTGGTCTCGGAGAGGGCGCCTTGCGAATAGATGGTGCGTCCGAATTCACCACCCCAAACAATCAAGGTATCATCGAGCAGCCCCCGTTGTTTGAGGTCGCTAAGGAGGCCGGCCGTCGCTTGGTCGGTGTCGTTACACTGGCCTTTGATGGCCTTGGGGAGGCCGCCATGGTGATCCCAGCCCATGTGGAAGAGTTGGACGAAGCGCACGTCGCGTTCGCAGAGACGACGAGCCAGAAGGCAATTAGAGGCATAAGAGCCGGGGCGTTTTACGTCTGGTCCGTAAAGGTCGAGGACGTGTTGTGGTTCTTTGGAAAGATCGAGCAGGTCCGGTACGCTGGTCTGCATGCGGAAGGCCATTTCATATTGTGCAATCCGAGTCTGGATTTCGGGATCGCCGAGGACATCGTGACGTTGGCTATTGAGGGCGGCGAGCTCGTCGAGTTGTTCGCGGCGTACTTCGCGGGGGATGCCGTCGGGGTCCTTAAGATAAAGCACGCGTTCGCCCTTATTGCGGAGCTTAACCCCTTGGAGTTTGGAGGGCAGGAAACCGGCGCCCCAGAGTCGGTCGTAGAGAGGTTGATCTTCAGGTCGGCCGCTGCCGAATGAAGTCATCACCACGTAGGCGGGAAGATCGGCGTTCTCGCTGCCTAGGCCGTAGGCGGACCAGGCGCCGATGCTGGGACGGCCGGCTAGCTGGCTGCCGGTCTGCATGAACGTAATCGCCGGATCATGGTTGATGGCTTCGGTGTGCATCGCGCGGACGACGCACCATTCGTCGGCCTTGGCGGACATGTGCGGCATGAGTTCGCTGAACCAGGCGCCGGATTGACCAAACTGTTTGAATTTGAAGATCGAAGGGGCGACGGGGAAAGACTTCTGGCCGGACGTCATCGTGGTCAGGCGCTGACCCTTGCGGATGCTTTCTGGGAGGTCCTTAGCCCGCATTTTTTCCATCTCTGGTTTGGGATCAAAGAGATCTAATTGCGAAGGCGCGCCAGATTGGAACAGGTAGATGATCCGCTTCGCCTTGGGCTTGAAGTTAGGGAAGCCCAGGCCGGGGTTAGCGGCGAAGGCCGGGGTACTGATGATCGAGCCTAAGGCGGCGAGACCGATGCCGCCCGCGGAACCCTTGATGAAAGTACGCCGCGATAAGGCCATCTGGGTGGCATGATCGAGGCCTTGGAATTGATGGTCATTGCAGTTCATTCGCGGGTGACGGTTTCGTCGAGGTTGAGAAGGATATTGGCCGTGGCCGTCCAAGCGGCCAATTGATTGCGGTCGAGGTCGGTCGACGTAGGGCTCAGGCCGGTTGCGAGTAGCTTCGGCGCAAGCGTTTTGTCGGCCGCATAGGTGGCGAAGCGTTTCTCCAGGCCTTTGCGCAGAACCGAAAGCTCCTCGGCGGTGGCATTGCGTCGGACTACCTGACGGAAAGTCCAGGCGAGTTTGGCTGCGTTATCGCCAGGTTGTCTCATGGCTTGTTCCGCCAGTTTGCGGGCGGCTTCGACAAAGGTGATTTCGTTGAGTAATGAGAGGGCCTGCAGCGGGGTGTTGGAGCGCGAACGTTTGACCGTACAGACTTCGCGCCCTGCAGAATCGAAGAGCAGCATCGTGGGCGGAGCCGCCGTACGTTTCCAAATGGTGTAGAGTGAACGACGGTAAAGTCCTTCGCCCTTGTCGGCCTTATAATTCCGCATGTCGCCGTAAACGCTGGTCTCGTCCCAGACGGCTTCAGGCATGTAGGGCTTTACGCTGGGCCCGCCTTGGATATCGACGAGCAGGCCAGAGATCGAGAGGGCTTGATCGCGGATCACTTCAGCGGGTAGGCGGAAACGGGGGCCGCGGGCGAGCAGGCGGTTGTCAGGGTCTTTCTCCAACATTTCCGCGTTCACGGCGGCGCTACGGCGATAGGCGGCGCTGGTCATGATTAGCTTTTGCATCGCCTTCATATCCCATTTGCGGTCGACGAATTCGACGGCCAGCCAATCAAGCAATTCAGGGTTACTGGGCCACTCGGACTGCGAACCGAAATTCTCGGAGGTCTTCACCAAGCCGATGCCGAAGAAACGCTCCCAGGCACGATTGACCCAGACGCGACCCGTGAGCGGGTGTTGGCCGCTAACGAGCCAGCGAGCGAAGCCGAGGCGGTTGTTCGGTTCGCCGGCAGGGAGTGGTGGCAGAAAGGCGGGCAGCTTGCGTTCGACCTTCGGGCCGATTTTATCGTATTCTCCGCGCAGCAAGACGAAGGCATCGCGCGGCTTGTCGATTTCTTTCATCACCATCACGGAAATAGGGGCGCCGAGGGCGCCTTCATGCGCGGTCTTGGCGGTGGCGACCTTGGCGGTGGCGGCGAAGCGCGGGTGCTCGGGACTGTCGGCGAAGAGTTTCTCGAGCGTCTTGCGGTCGGCCGGCGTGATTTGGTCGACGGGCTTAGCCATGAGTCGGCGGGCAGCTTCAGCCGCAGGGTCGGTCTTCAGCGAGAGCAGCTTCGGATCTTGGCCAGAGACGTTCAGGCGGAATCGTCCGATACTGTGGGCCGACACGGCTTCGTGGCGCAGGGTTACGATGAGTTTAGATCCGGCCGGGATGGTCGTCGGCGCGATGGTGAAGATTGCCTTACGCGCCACACGGTTGGCGGGCAGATTACCACCGATGGCCCATCCGGCTTTATCGTTATCAGTCTTCTTGGCTACTTTGCCCTTGGCCTTAGCCATGCTTACTGGCCCAAGCTTGGCGATACTCCAGCCGGGCTGATCGTAATCGGCTTCGGCTTTTACAAGAGAGAGGGGGGCTGATTTTCCGTCGGAAGTAAGGAGGCGTATCTCGATAGCGCTAAGAACAAAATTGCCATTGGAGGCCCGACCCAGGCTCTTGTTAGGATGGGAGTCGTCGGGCAGCGCCTCGAGTCGTACGGCAGTCAGTAAGCCTGGGGCGGGGGTAGATTCGACGATATAGGTCTCTTTGGCGGCGGTGCCACCGGACACTAGCCAAGAGCCGTCACCCAGTCGGGTGAATTCTGCATTCTCTTTCGCCGAAACCTTTTCACCGACGAGCGGTTGCCAAGCTACGCCATTTTTTGCAAAGGCTGCCTGTTGACTTGCGAGCCACTTGGTAAAAAGTTCGGGCTGGGCGGACGGGATGTCCTTGAGCGTCTTCTCCGCGGCGGCGAGGGTGGCGGTGGACTCATCAATCTTCTTTTGTTGGTCGGCCGTGGGAAGCGCGAGCAAGGGAGATGTATTACCACCGGCACGTGTTCGGCCGGAGCCGCCGAATTCACCCAGGACGCCTGATTCGTCGTTCGAATTGAAATAGGCGAAGAATTGATAAAATTCTTTTTGGCTAATCGGGTCGTATTTGTGATCGTGACAGCGGCAGCAGTTCATCGTCAGCGCCATCCAGGTCGAGCCGGTGGTCTCGATGCGGTCGATGACGTTTTCGGCGAACCATTCTTCGACGATGCGGCCTCCTTCCCCATTGAGGCGGTGGTTACGGTTAAAAGCCGTGGCGATGACTTGATCGCGAGTGGCCTTCGGGAGCAGGTCGCCAGCGAGTTGCTCGACCGTGAATTGATCGAAGGGCTTATTATCGTTAAAAGCTTTGATGACCCAATCGCGATAGGGCCACATCGTACGCTGCGTATCGCTCTGGAAGCCGTTGGAGTCGGCGTAGCGGGCGAAATCGAGCCACTGCATCGCCATGTTCTCACCGTAGTGGGGCGAAGCCATCAGGCGGTCGATGGCCTTGGACCAAGCGTTGGGCGAAGAATCGCTCAGGAAGGATTGGAGATCGGCGTCGGTGGGAGGCAGTCCGGTGAGGTCGAGGGCGGCGCGTCGGAGCAGGGTGGCCTTAGGCGCTTCGGCATTGGGCGTAAGTCCTTTGGTATCGAGGTTCTTGGCGAGGAATGCATCGATGGCATTACCGCCGGCCGGAATTGACGGAAGGGTAGGCTTCTTTGGAATCTGAAAAGCCCAGTGCCCTTGATATTCGGCACCTTGTTCAATCCAGAGACGGACCGTCTCGACCTGCGACTTGCTGAGGACTTTATGGAAGTCAGCCGGGGGCATATGGTCGTCGGCATCTTGGGTTGTTAGCCGCTTCATCACTTCGCTCTTTTCCGGGTGACCAGGAACAATCGCGGCATCGCCGGACTTGCCGCCTCGTTGCGCCGCGGCGAGGGAATCAAGACGCAGTTTTCCCTTCATCTTGTTCTCATCCGGCCCGTGGCAAGCGAAGCAAGTATCGGAAAAAATCGGCCGAATATCCCGGTTAAATTCCACCCGTTCAGCCGCGACGGCGTGGGTAAAAGCTAAGAGGCTCGCGGCGGAGAGATAAAGGGTGGACGGACGCAGGCGCATGGGGTGGGCGAGTTAAAGACAGGATTGGCGGGCGGGCGGTTCCTTGCAACGCGTACTTAATAAAAAACCCCTCTTGCGAGGGGTTTGGATGGAGGCTGGTTTGGCCCTTACTTGGCGGCCAGGTCCTTGATCTCGATGTTCCGGAATTCAGCGGCGTCGTTATGTCCAGCGAAGCCGAAGAAGCCATTTTTGCGGTCCTTGCCTGGGTGTGGGCTCTTGGCCATCACCGTCGCCATGTCGACCGTGGAGAGGTCGGTGTCGAGGATGATGTAGCCGTTAAGTTCGACCTTAATGGTCGAGCCGACGACGGTGGTTTCCTGGAAGTTCCATTCGCCGATGGGGCGTTGGTAGCCACGTTGGGCGGCGACCATGCCGTAAGCGGAACCATGGACCTGGCGTGGGTCGATTTTGCCTTTCACCTTTTCATAATTGTCGTCGAGCACCTGGAGTTCGCACATGCCATCGTAGGCTGTGTTGCCCTTACCAGGGTAATGAATGGCGAGGCCGTTGTTGCCGCCCGACGGGAGCTTGAACTCGAGGCGATTGGCGAAGTCAGTCAGGTCTTGATTGTAGTACGGGGTGCCGCCTTTGCCGGTTTTACAACGGATCGCGCTTTCGACGACTTCGAAGTTCTCGGTCGGACCAGCCCAGCCCGTGAAATCTTTGCCGTTGAAGATGGATTTGAAACCGGCGTTACCGTGAGCGGCGAGGATTTGGTTGGCCTCGGTACCGGAGATTTCGCGGACGACGATATTGCGCCAGCGGATCGGGGCGCCGTGCGTCTGGAGGCAGATCGGACCCTTCGCTGGAATGGAAGCTTTTCGGTCGTAGTAGTTCTCAAGGATGGCGTGGTCGACGGTCTGTTTGCCGTTGAGCCAGACGCTGACGCGTGCGCCGACCATTAAGACGCGGAGAGTATTCCATTCGCCGGGAGGCTTGTCCGCGAGGACCAGGGCGTTCTTGCCAGGAGCACCCTTGCTATTATTCCAAAGGGAGCCTGAACCCAGTTGAGCGTCATTTTTAACTTCCTTGGGATTAGCGGGATCCCAGATTTGCACCTGGGGGCAGGCACGGAGGTAAACGCCCGAGTCGCCCAGGGGGGCCATATTATATTCCAGGACGAGTTCGATGTCGCCGTAATCCTTGTCGGTCGTCGCATAGGCGCCGGTGCCGGGATTGAAGAGCTCGCCGTCCTTCGCGGACCAGTGTTGTGGGAATTCCTCGCGCATCTTGGCAAGCATTGCGTCCTTCTTATCGCCGGTGAGCTTAGCGACGAGGTGCGGGTTGTAGCCATGCCAGCCGGCAAGATTTTGGCCGTTAAACAGCGGCGTGAAGCCGGCGGGGGCATCAGCGGCCAGGAGGGAACTCGCAACCAAAGCGAGCAGGGGGGGCAGGAAGCGCATGTCTAAAGAGCGTTAGGGGCAGGGGTGGTAATTAGAGAGGTTCGAGGGTGCAGCGTTTGACTTCAAAAGCGCCACCTTCGACTTGCAGACCGATGAAACCTTCGGAGAGATTGGTGCCGGTAGCCTTGTTTACTTCCTTACCATTGACGAGAATCGTAACCGTATTGCCGTCGCAAATCGTCGTGAAGGTATTCCATTCGCCGACGGGTTTTTCGACGCTATCGCCCGGACGGCCGATCTTATAGCCGCGGACCTTACCGGTCTTCTTATCTTTCAATTCCGTGCCGTCTTTGACCGTGGCGCCATTCCAGAAATAAAAGTCACCTTGGTGATCGTGCATGCCTTGGCATTCGATGCTCTTGGGCCAGACCGCATCGGGGGGCGTCATGTGCACGACGACGCCCGTGTTGCCCGCTTTAGTGAAGCGCCACTCGACCGTGAACCTATATTGTTTGTAGCTTTTCTCGGTGCGGAGAAAACCGCTGGGCTTGCCAGTGCAGACGAGAAGGCCGTCTTTGATGGACCAGGTATCTTTGGAGGTGTCTTGCGGGTGGACGACCCAACCGACGGTGTCCTTGCCGTTGAAGAGTTCGGTCTTCGCGGTCGGCGTGATTGCGTCGGCGGCGAAGGCGTTGACGAAGGCGGACGCCAGGAGGGCGGCCGTCAGAGTGAGGCGGTGTAGGGGCATGGATTGACCTTACGATTCCGCCCCTCCCATTGAAGTCTAAACGCTGAATTTTAACGGCGTATAAGTGTCGTTTACCGCCTAGGCCATGATGCCCTTGATCACCTTGCCGGCGATGCCGGTCAGGCGTACGTCCAGGCCTTGGTATTTCACGTTGAGGCGATGATGGTCGATGCCCATCAGGGCCAGCATAGTCGCATGAAGGTCGTGTACATCCACGACGTTCTCGACGGCATTGTAGCCGAGCTCATCGGTTGCCCCGTAAGTCGTGCCAGACTTGACGCCGCCACCGGCGAGGAAGACCGAGTAGCCGGCGATGTGGTGATCGCGTCCCGTCCCTTGACCCATCGGCGTGCGTCCGAATTCTCCGCCCCAAAGGATGAGCGTGTCGTCGAGTAGGCCGCGTTGCTTCAGGTCGTTGATCAGCGCCGCCGTGGCCTTGTCGACATCTTCGGCGCCCATCTTCATGCCGCTGTCGAGATTGCCATGGAGGTCCCAGGCGCGGTGATAAAGTTGAATCATGCGGACACCGCGTTCGGCGAGGCGGCGGGCCATGAGGCAGTTCGAGGCAAAGGAACCGTCACCGATTTCTTTAATGCCGTAGTCTTCGAGCGTCTTAGCGGACTCGGCCTTGAAGTCGAGTAGCTCAGGCACGCTCGATTGCATCTTGAAAGCCATCTCGTACTGGGCCACGCGTGTGGCGATTTCGGGGTCGACGGTCTCTTCCGCCAGCTGACCATTGAGCCGGCGGATCTCGTCGATGACCTGACGTTGAGTGCTCTGGCAGACGCCATCAGGGTTACCGATGTAGTGGACGGCTTCGCCCTTGGACTGGAATTGGATGCCTTGGTACTTGCTGGGCAGCACACCGCTGGACCACTGGCGCGAGGAGATCGGCTGCAGTCCGGTGCGACCAGCGGAGGTTAGCACGATGTAACCTGGCAGGTTTTCGGATTCAGCGCCGAGCCCGTAAAGCAGCCACGAGCCCATGCAGGGACGGCCTTTGATGATCGAGCCGGTATTGAAGAAGGCGTGCGCCGTGTCGTGGTTGATCTGTTCGGTCTTGAGCGAACGTACCACGCACATTTCGTCAGCGATACTTCCTAGGTGCGGAAAGATATCGGTAATTTCCGTGCCCGACTTTCCCCATTTCTTGAACTCGAAAGAGCCGCCTCGCGCCTTGAGGACCGTGTTCTGGAGTTGGGCGATCTGCTTGCCCTTCGTGAAAGACTCGGGAAAGGCCTGGCCGTGGAGCGCCTTTAACACCGGCTTATTGTCGAAAAGTTCGAGGTGCGGTGGACCTCCGGCCATGCAGAGGAAGATGACGCGCTTGGCTTTGACGGGGGAGTGGGGGGATTGCAGGACGCCCTTGGAGAATTGTGCGGCCTGTAATCCGCCGACGCCGGCTTTGGCGGCAAGCATGGCGAAGGCGGTGCTGCCGAGTCCGTAGGCACTCTTGGTCAGGAAGCTTCGTCGATTGATCGACAAGGCGTGGGCGATAGGGTCGTAAGGGCGCATGGATTAGTAGCGGGTGATCGCCTCGTGGGAGTTAAGGACGACGCGACAGAGATTCGTCCAGGCCGCAAGTTCCGCCGGTTCGCCAGTAGGCATGGGGCTGAAGCCAACCTTCAGCAGCTTGGTGGCATCGGCGGGGTTGTTCTGATAATAGGCCGTCTGATCGGAAATTAGTTTTTCCAGCGAAGGACGTTCGCTCGCTTTGATTTCGCGGCCCATCGCAAGTCGGAACGCTTGGCTGAGTCGGTCGGTGCCGGCGGGGGTGGTGAGTAGACGTGTCGCCATCGCGCGGGCGGCTTCGACGAACGTCGGATCGTTGAGCAACGTGAGCGCCTGTTGCGGGGTATTACTGTAGTTGCGTAAGGCCGTGCATTCGTCGCGTGCGGGCGCGTCGAAGTTGATCAGCATCGGATGCAGGAACATACGCTGCCAATGCATGTAGAGTCCACGGCGCCATTGGTCCGAATCTTTGCTCGCCACATACGTGCGGTTGGGGAACTGCATGGGCTCGTAGTAGCCTTCGGGTTGATAAGGTTTCACGCTGGGTCCGCCGATGTCGGAGGTGTTGAGTAGGCCGGCGATGGCCAGAGCGTTGTCACGGACGAATTCGGCGTCTAGGCGGCGCGGATTCTGCGAGGCCAGTAGGCGATTATTCGGGTCATTTTCCTTCAGGTCGGGACGTAGGCTGCTGCTTTGGCGATAGGTGCGGCTGGTGACCATTAGGCGGGCCATATTTTTGATATCCCAGCCGTGGTCGCGGAACTCGAGCGCCAGCCATTCGAGGAGTTCGGGGTGCGAGGGCATCTCGCCTTGCGAGCCAAGGTCGTCGAGGCCGGCGCTGAGGCCGCTACCGTAAAAAATCTGCCAGAGGCGATTCATTACGGTACGCGAGGTGATGGGGTTGTCTTGGGATGTCAGCCATGCGGCGAGGTCGAGCCGGGTAAGACGTTTTTCCGCGGTGCTTTCGCGACGTCCCGGCAGGAAGGAGGGCGTGGTGGGCAGGACGACAGGCCCGGTCTCGTCGAGGAAATTGCCGCGGGGCAGTAGGCGTGTCGTGAGCGGCGCAGTCGCCTGGGTGACCATCGACCAGGTGAAGCCATCCGTGTGCTTACGCTTGAGTAAAGTCAGAGAGCGGATTTTTTCGAGGGATGGCCGGTCGGTGGCACGGGAAGATAGGAAGCTGGCGACAGAAGTCGAAGTGAGTTGGCCAGACTTAATCGCTTCGAGATTGGAGGCCGAAGTAATCTTGAGCGGGTCATGGCCACCGAGAGGCGAGACCGTGACCTTGAATGTCAATGCGACGTTGCTGTCGAAATGAACCACGAATTTTTCGTCAGGCTTCAGTTTGGCTGGTGAATCGAGTAGCCAGACCGCATGCACGTCGGCATCAGGCATTTTCAGCATCCATCCCGTATTGATGTCGGTGAATTCAACTGAACTACTGTAGCGAGCCTGACGATGGGAAGCATCGGCGAGGTAGATACCCAGATTACGTTCTTTGCCTTTGGCATCTAAGACGCCCAGGCGGACGGTGATCTTGGCGACGGTATCAATGGCGATGGAGCCTTTGGAGACGTCAATCCGGACGGAGGCTACAGGAGTGGTGATATCCTGGAGTGTGACCGCCAGGTCTTCGCCAGCGGCGATGCCTTTGGGCATCTTGATAGCGTCACCAGCAGCGAACGCAGTGGGTATGGGGACCACGGGTTTGACCACAGGTTTCGGGGCGACGGTCTTAGTCGGGGTTGTTTTCGCTGGGGTCTTGGCGGCCTTCTTCATCGCGGCGGCGGAGGTGGGTGACGCAGCCTTATGGAAGAACGTGCCCGCTGGGCTGATGAAGCCGGAAGGATGCGCAGTAAGGAATTGGGCAGTTTCATTCTGCCAAGCTGAGAAGTCGGCGAGCGAATGCGGGTTGGCTTTTAATTCTAACAGGATTTGTGCGTAAGCGGCGTTGAGTTCGGACTGCGCTTGAGCGTCCTTCTTACTCAGGTAGGCGTTTTTGGTCCGAACCTCGGGGTAGAAGGGGTAATCGTTACCCACGCCTTTGAGTTCGGGTTCGGGGGTGTAATTATAATCAGCGTAGACGCCCCATTGTTTCACGTCGGCGAAGAACGCTTGCAGCGAGTAGAAGTCGGCGGACTTGATCGGGTCGAATTTGTGGTCGTGGCATTCCGCGCAACCGAAGGTGCTGCCCAGCCAAGCGTTGGATACGGAGCGCACGCGTTCGGCACCGTATTTAGCCAGATACTCTTTGGCTTGGGCGCCGCCCTCGCGGGTCATCATGTTTAGGCGATTGTAACCACTGGCCACGAGTTGTTCTTCGGTGGGGTTCGGTAAGAGATCGCCGGCCAGTTGTTCGCGGGTGAAGACGTCGAACGGCTTGTTGGTATTGAAGGCGTTGATGACGTAGTCGCGATAGGGGAAGATGCGCTGATTTTGGTCGCCGTGGTAACCGACCGTGTCGGCGAAGCGGGCGATATCCAACCACCAGACCGCCATGCGTTCGCCGAAGTGCGGAGAAGCGAGTAGTCGGTCGACTTGTTTTTCGTAAGCGTCCGGCGAGCGGTCTTGCACGAAGGCCGTGATTTCTTCTGGGGTGGGAGGCAGGCCAAGGAGATCAAGCGAGGCACGGCGGAGCAGGCGTTCCTTGGAAGCTTCGGACGACGGCGAGATTTTCTTTTCCGCAAGTTTGGCTCCGACGAAGGCATCGATCGGATTCTTGCCGCCTTCTGGCAGCTTCGGTACGATCGGTGCTTCGAGCGGTTTGTAGGCCCAATGGGGTTCGTAGACGGCGCCTTGGGTGACCCAGCGTTTGAAGAGCTCTTTCTGGGCGGCGGTAAGCGTCTTGTGCGATTCTTTGTTCGGCATCACGTCATCTTCGTCTTGGGTAAAGAGACGTTTGATGATTTCGCTTTCGTCAGGTTTGCCCGGGACGATGGCGATGGCTCCGCTCTTGCCGGCCTTGAGGGCGAATTCTCGGATATCTAGACGCAGTTCGCCTTTGCGCGCCTTGGAGTCGAAGCCGTGACAGTGGAAACAGGTGTCCGACATGATCGGACGGATGTCGCGGTTAAAGCGGACGGTGTCGGCAGGTTCGCCAGCTCCGTACAGGCTGACGGCAAGCAAAGGGGCGACGAAAGGCAGGACGCGCATGGGGGTATCAATATGACACCCTCGCGACCTGCGGGTTTCAATGGATTTCCTTAAAAAACCTCAGCGGGCCTGCCAATTGACGGCATCGATCACCACGTAGCCTTTCGCGCCTTCGTTACTTACGCGGACTTGGGCAGCTTGCGTATCGGAGAAATCGTAAATCCCGAGGGAAACGAGCCCATCGGCGGGTCCTTTGGTGAGGTTGACCACGACATCAGTTTGGCCGTTGGCGTGAACGATGCGGATAGGGGCGTTAGTCGCACGATTGGCGTTGGGGACGACGGCCATGAAGACTTCATATTTCCCTGTCTTGGGGAGCTTGGCCTCGAAGGTGGCGGTGGCGGGCCCGTTGGCGCCCTTATTGTCATGACGATAGCCTTCGCCGTGGAACCCTTTACCAGCCTGGCTCGTCGCCCAATGGCCGGTGAGTTTCGCATCCGCATCGTCGACGGTGGTTCCCTGGTGACGTTTGGCGACGGCGTGGTCGTCTTCCATCGGCGGGTATTTGGAAAGGTCGACAGGCTTGCTCAATACCTGCCCGTCCGCGAGCAGTCGGGCTTTGAGGTCTGCGTAAGAGACATCCTGCACGGCGATCTTGCCGTCGATGGCCATGACGGCGGCGGTGGCAGCGGATTGGCCGAGGATCATGAAGACGGGCTCCATCCGGATCGAGCCGTAGGCGATGTGGGTAGCGCTGCAGGCGACGGGTACGAGCAAGTTGGAGGCTTGGCCTTTCTTCGGGACCAGCGAACCATAGGCGATTTCGTAAGGACCGCGCGGCGAGACACCGATGTCACCTTCGTTCTGCACGGCGCCTTCGGGGGTGATGTAGCGCTGAGTGTTGTGCGAATCAATCATGTAGGAACCCATGCCCACGGAGTCAGGCGTCGGTTTCACTTTGGTGAGTTCGTTTTCAGTCATGACGAAAGCTCCCATCATCCGGCGCGCTTCGCGGACGTAAATCTGGTGCGACCAGTTACCGTTATCCTTGAATTCGTCTTTCGGTAGGCCCCAAGTGTTCATCTTTTCGCGGACATCGGCGGGGACGCGTGGGTCGGTGCAGATGAAATAGAGGAGGCCTTTCTGGTAGGTCTCGTGTTCCGCGATGATCTCCCGGCGGCGTTCGTAGCTGGCTTCGGGGTAGTCGTAATTATAACCGATATTATCAAAGCTGAAGCCGCCGTGATTGTTCGTGTCGGTCTTGCCGTTGGGAATCAGGTCGAACTTGCCGAAAGTTCCCTTCCAGCCGGCGGCGTAGGCGCGGGCGAGGACTTCATATTGCTTCGGGTCGTAGCCGGCGGGAGCCGTAAACGGGACGCGATTTTCAGGAACGTCGGTCAGGCACATCCGGAAGCAATAGGCCTGGACACGGTGGTCGGCCTCGCCCTTTGGGGCCGGGGGCACCGGGGTGACGCGTGCAACGACGCCACTCTTGGGGTCGCCCGGTGTATTGTAAGCGCTGATTTCGGAGGCGAGTACCCCGAAGTGGTGACCGTGGTGCAAGACGCCGACCTGCGAGCCATTGTGCTTTTCGTTGAATTCGGCATTCCCTTCACGACCGACGTGATAAGAAACTCCGGCGGCGGCCAGAAGGTCGCCTTCATAGGTCGCGTCGATGAACACTTTTCCGGTGAACACTTTGCCCGAGAGCATTGCAATCGAGACGATTCGTCCATCGTTGAGGCGCACGCCTTTGACGCGTTCGAGCCATTCATCACGAAGGACGGGGATAGCGAATTCTTTCACGTAATCTTCGAAGACCTTCTCGGCGACGCTGGGTTCGAAGATCCACATCGTGCGTTCTTCTTGGTCCATCGCCACCGTACCTTGTCCTTTGTTGCCGAAGGCCTCGCGCTTCTGGTGCACCCAGGTTTCGGGCTTCTGATAGTATTGCCAGACGCGGTGGTAGAAGTTGCGGGAGAGCCCGCCGATGACGGATTTATCTCCGCTGTCCGTGTAGCCGAGACCTCCGCTGCTCAAGCCGCCTAGGTGTTTATCCGGGCCGACGATGACGACCGTCTTACCCATCTTTTTAACTTGGACGGCGGCGGTGACGCCGGCCGAGGTACCGCCGTAGACCACGACATCATAAGTTTCCTCGGCGAGGAGTGTGGAGGTCAGCAGAACGGCGAGGAGGAGGCGACGAAACATAAAAGGGGAAGGGCAGAAAGGAACTTTCCGCGCCGGGTTCAGCGGTTGGCGCATTCCTTCGCAATGAAGTTCAGGATCGCGAGGCGGGCTGGGTCGTCGAGGTTACGGATATTATGGCCGACGCTAGCGTGGTCACGTTCGTCGATCCGCAGTGAATAGTTTTCGGCGTGACCGGCGGCCTTGAGCGTCGCCACGAAGAATTGGTTTTCTTCGGCGCGGCTGATCATGTCGTTCTGCGCGTAAAGCGTCAGCACCGGGGGCAGGGCTTTTTTGACGTAGAAACAAGGAGCGGCCTCGTCGGAGGTGATGGCGTATTTGGACTGCCCGCGTTCTTCCCGTACCGTGTAATGGGTGAAGATCTGTCCGCTGACCTGGGCAATGCCGGCGACCGAGCCTAAGGTGAGACCATAAGGCTTAAGGCGGGCGGGATCAAAGCCGACCAGTAGGGCGAGGTAACCTCCCGCTGAGTGGCCACCGATGAAGACCTTATGCGGATCGCCGCCGTATTCCGCGATGTGCTTGACCGTCCAAGCGAAGGAGGCCGCGGCGTCGTCGACATAAGCCGGGTAGACGACCTTGGGGCTGAGACGGTAGTTAGGCGTAACGGTGGCGACGCCGCCCTTGGCCAAGCTGGCGGCCAATTCGTGGACGTATTCCGACGGCATGTCTTTATCGCCACGTTTAAGGCCGCCGCCATAGAACCAAACCAACGTCGCAAAACCTTTGGTATCGGTCGGGGCGGTGACGTCCAACTTGCAATGTTCGCGTTCATAATCACTCAAATGATCGCCGGATTTGTAGGCGATATCACGCGATAGATTAATCGCGTGTTCGCTGGCAGAAAATCCGATAGTCACACCGCAGAGCAGCCAGAGGGAGCTACGCATCAGGCGATGATTCCTTTGACGATATTGCCGTGCACGTCCGTGAGTCGGTAATCTCGCCCGGCATTACGGAAAGTGAATTCCTCGTGATTGAAGCCCAGCAGGCGGAGGATTGTGGCGTGCAGGTCGTGCACGTGGACGACATCCTTGGTGGCCTTGAAGCCGAATTCATCGCTCTCGCCGTAGACCGTGCCGGCTTTGACGCCGCCACCGGCCATCCACATCGTGAAACCGTGGCTGTTGTGGTCGCGACCGTTGATCTTGCCGGCGTTGGATCCCGGGGTTGGAAGTTCGACGGTTGGCGTGCGGCCGAATTCGCCGCCCCAGATGACGAGGGTTTCGTCGAGCATGCCCAAGCGTTTGAGGTCGGCGAGCAAGGCGGCAATCGGTTGGTCGGCTTCGAGGGCGAGACGCTTATGGTTCTTTTCGATGTCGTCATGGCTATCCCAAGGTTGGCCGGCGCCATGCCAGAGTTGGATGAAGCGCACGCCACGTTCGGCGAGGCGGCGGGCGATGAGGAATTGACGGCCGAGGTTCGTGTCTCCGTACATCTCGCGGGTCTTCTCAGATTCGCGACCCACGTCAAACGCATCGGTTGCTTCGAGTTGCATGCGATAAGCCATCTCGAAGGATTGGGCGCGGGCTTCGAGGGCGGCGTCCATGGGGCGCGTGGCTTGATGGGTGGCGTTGAGTCGGGCGAGTAAGTCGAGTTGCTTGCGTTGCGCGGGGCGCGATAGGCCGTGGTTGCGGATGTTCTCAATCAGTTCGTCGACGTTACGCTTCGACGTGTCGACGTAGTTACCTTGGTAGACTCCGGGCAAGAAGCCGCATTGCCAGTTCTGGGTTTCTTGGATCGGGAAGCCGCCGGGGCATAAGGTCATGAAGCCCGGAAGGTTTTCGTTTTCGGTGCCCAATCCGTAAGTCACCCAGGAGCCCATGGAGGGACGGACTTGGCGGGCTTCGCCACAATTCATGAGTAACAAGGAGGGCTCATGGTTGGAGACATCGGCCTTCATCGAGCGGATGACGCAGAGGTCGTCGGCATGTGCGGCGGTCTTTTCAAACAGCTCGCTGACTTCGAGGCCGCTTTTGCCGTAGCGATTCCAGGTGAAGGGCGAGCGGAACGCGGCGCCGGTCTTGCGCTCGGTGGCGATGTAATCGCCGGGCAAGGTCTTGCCGTGGTATTTGTCCAAGGCGATCTTGCGGTCGAAGGTGTCCACCTGCGAGGCCCCACCGTTAGCGAAAATATGAATCACCCGTTTGGCTTTGCAGGGCAGCGGTGGCCGGCGGGCGGCCAGCGGGTGCAAGGGGTCGACGTTAATCTGCCCGGCGTAGAGGTCGCGTTGCAGAAGTGAGGCGAGGGCGAGTCCGCCCAATCCCATGCCGCATTTGCGGAGGAACTCACGACGGGAACCGAACGAAGAAACGGGATCGATGTGTTGCATTAGTCGGCGAAGATGAATTCGTTGCTCTGGAGGAGGATCTGGGCGAGGGTGGACAGGGCGGATTGACGGTCGGGCTTCTTGCCGAATTCGCTGGCTGCGCTGCTGATAACTTCGCCCGTCTTGGCGTCTTTGATTTCGGGTGACCAAGAGAAACTGTCGCTGTTAGAGCCAAGGAAATTATCGGCGATGAAATCGATGCTTTCGCCGCCGGCCAGTTCGACTTCCTTGAGCGCGACGGGCGAAGAAGAGGCTCCCTTGGTCACGGCTTCGGCGAGGATACCGCGACGGGCGGTGATGATGCGGGCGCGCACGCCATCGCTCGCCTTGCTGGAAACGGTAAGCGTGCCGTCGATGCGATAGGTGCCGGCGCTGCCCGCAGTCCAGCGGCGAATCACCGCGGTCGCCTGTGCGCTATCTCCGGGATGTCCGCCTTTGGCCGTCAGGAAAGTGTGGGCGAATTCCTTGTCGGGCATTTTGTCGGTAGGCGAGATGCGATCCTTCGTCTGGACCTTCATTTCGGTGAACGCGACGGTTTTGGTCTGCGGATTCCAACCGCCATAACCATTGGTCCACGTGGCGGGTGAGGGAGCGAGTTCCGCATCGCGTAAATATTCTAGGGCGAGGGTGATTTCGTCCTTTTTCGGCTCGCGACCGAGGATGGCGAGGTAGAGCGCTTTGATTTTGTCTTCGCCAGTCGGTTGCACAAGTGCCTTGACGGCGAGGGAGTCGGCCAGGGTGCGTCCAAACGGGTGGTTGAGCATCCAGAGCGACTGCTGGGGTGTCGTGGTTTGGTTGCGTTTCGGTACGTGGTAGTCCGGATTAGCGAAGTCGAACGTCCGGAAGACGGCGGGTAAGTTCTGTCGGTCAATAAACCCGTAGATTGTGCGGCGCGGAGTCGCGAAATCGGCGATCAGATCGAAGGGTTGTCCGCCAATTTTGGCGTCAAGGCGTCCGGCCACGCGCAGCATGCTATCGCGCATGGCTTCGAAATCGAGCCGACGGCGATTGGCCTTCCAGTTGAGGTTGTTCTCAGGGTCCTTGGCGAACGCGGCCGCATTGAAGTCGGAACTCTGCTGGAAGGTACTGGAAAGGACGATTTCGCGGATGAGTTTCTTCATCGACCAGTTTTGAGCCATGAAGGTTGAGGCGAGGTGATCGAGGAGTTCAGGATTCTTGGGCGGAAGCGTGCGGACTCCGAAATCGCTGGGGGTTTCGACGAGCGGCTGGCCAACAAGTTCGTTCCAGATCCGGTTGACCATCACGCGGGCGGTGAGCGGGTTCGTCTTGCTGGCGATGGCGTCGGCGAATTCCAGACGACCGCTGCCGTTCTTGAACTCCTGCGGTTTGCCGTCGGACAGGATGGCCAAGAATTGACGGGGCACGGTCTTACCTGGGCGCGTGGCGCTGCCGCGTAGAAAGATGAAGCCTTGGACAGGCTTGGCCTTGTCGTTCATCACCATCGCATGCGGCGGGCTCTTGGGGCTGGTCGCTTTGAAGCCGACGACTGCGATTTCGAGTTTGCTGCGGGTGTTGCGGTCGGCGACGTTGTAGCCTGGGATCAGAGATTCAGCGGTAATGGAGGTCGGGCCTTGGGGGTCTTCGATTAGATCGCGCCACGGCTTGTTTTCCGCCGAAGTTTTGTCGAGCTTATGGGCGGCGGCTAATACGGTGGCGTAGGCGGCGGTGAGGTCTGAGAATTTCTTTGGCGCTTTTTTCAGGAGTTCGGCACGCAGCAGTGGGTCCTTGAACATATCGGGCTTGGCCAGCAGGGCGGAATATTTCGCGACGAACTGTTCGTCGGTTAGGTCTTTCAATTGAAACCAACCGCCCCAGATTAAGTCGTTGACGGTCAGCTTGGGTTTTAAAACGCGTTGCCAGCCGGTGAGGATGGTCGGGTAGAGATTGGTGCGCTTGGCCTCCTGGGTGAAATTGAAGCCGGGTTCCTTGACGGCCCGGAGCAGTAGGGTCAGGTAGTCGGCGGTTTTCGCGGCGGTGAAGGAATTCTCGCGTCGACTCGCCACGAACTCGTCATGTTTTTTCTGTCGGACCGCGAGCTCCGCTTCGAACTCTTCAGTTTCTTTGGTGCGGGTGAAGGGCTTGAGGGCCGGCGGCTGCTTAGGCTCCTCGCTCGAATTGAAGATGGAGTAGAGCGAATAATATTCCGCCGTGGGCAGAGGGTCGAACTTATGGTCGTGGCAACGGGCGCAGGCCATCGTGAGGCCTTGAGTGCCGCGCATCACGACATCGATGCGGTCGTCGATGATGTCTGGGGTATTATTGAGGAAGCGTCGTCCCAGTGTCAGGAAGCCGAGGGCGGCGAGGTCGCGATTGTTTTCGGGGTCTTTGGCGATCTGATCAGCCGCGATTTGTAGACGGAGGAATTGGTCGTAGGCCAGGTCTTTGTTAAAGGCATTCACGACCCAGTCGCGATAGGTGTAAGCGTAGGGATAGCGGCGCTCCTCGACGAAAACGTAGCCTTTCGTGTCGGAGTAGCGGGCGACATCGAGCCAGTGGCGCGCCCAGCGTTCGCCGAAAGCGGTGTCGCTCATGAGTCGGTCCACGAGTTTCTCGGTGGCGGCGGGATCCTTGTCGGCGACGAAGGTGGCGATTTCGGCGTCGGAAGGATTGTAGCCTACCAGCGCAAGGTAAAGCCGGCGCGCCAAAACTTCGCGCGAGGTGTCGGGAGCAAGGGTGAGTCCGCTGGCCTCCAGTTTGGCTAATACGAATTGATCGATGGGCTGGCGAACGCGTCCGCTGGCTTTAACCGCCGGAGTGGGGGGCGTTTTGACGGGTTGGAAGGCCCAGTGGTTGCGCGGGTCGTTGGCAATCGGGGAGACTTCGGTTGGCCAAGGCAGTCCTTGCCGTACCCATTCGGTCAAGGCTGCAATGGCTTTGTCCGGAATTTTCTCATCCGCGTTCGGCATCGGTTCGACGTCCTTGGTCTTGGCGTGATTGATGGCGAGGATGAGTCGGCTGAGTTCGGGCCTGCCGGAGACGACGGCGGGACCGACTTCGCCACCTTTGAGAATAAGTTCACGCGAATCCAGACGTAGGCCCGATTTCTGTTTTTTAGGTCCGTGGCACTTGATACAATTATCGACCAGGACCGGACGGATTTCTTTTTCAAAAAACTCGACCTGAGCGGCGGTCGGACTGGGCGTGGTTTCCGCGGCAAGACCCAAGAGGGGGGCGAGCAAAACGACGAACAGGGCAGGGCGAAAAGGCATGCTTGATAAGTGTAACAGGCAGGATGGGGGAAAGTTCCTTAAAGGTGCTGGGCATCAGTGGGATGTAAAGCCGAGGATGCATTAT
>JBAXRS010000016.1:0-31236 GCA_037131085.1 Verrucomicrobiota bacterium
TGGAGCCGGTGATACCGAGGGTGATGCGTTTGCCGACGAGCTGGGACATGACAGAACTTAAGATGATAAGGTGGCCCGGTGAGGCGAGGGGAAAGGCTAAGCCACACCTTTGAAGGCCAGCTTTCCAACGTCCGCGAGCCCCTGTTTTACGGAGAAATCATCCCATTTACCTCAACTAACGGGCTTTTCTTGTTTGCCATGCCTGCCCTCGCAGGTTGCCATTACCCCCTACTATGCAATCCGACATTGGTCTCATTGGTCTGGCCGTCATGGGTCAGAACCTCGCCCTCAACATCGCCGACCACGGCTTCGCGATCTCGGTGTATAACCGCACAACCGCCAAGACCGACGAGTTTGTGAAGGAAAACCCGAATACCCCGGGCAAGCTCATCGGCTGCCCGACTATCCGGGATTTTGCCGCTTCTCTTAAAAAGCCTCGAAAGGCTGTCATCCTCGTCAAAGCCGGGACGCCCACCGATGCGGTCATCAGTGAGCTCGCGGCGGTCTTCGAGCCGGGCGATATCATCATTGACGGTGGCAACGCCCTCTGGACGGACACCATCCGTCGCGAGAAGGAATTAAAGGCCAAGGGCCTCCGCTTCATTGGCTCGGGCGTATCCGGCGGCGAAGAAGGTGCCCGTTTCGGCCCATCCCTCATGCCCGGTGGCGATGCCTCAGCTTGGGCTGAAATCAAACCCATCTGGGAAGCGGTTGCCTCTAAGGTCGACGCCGAGACCGGCGTAGAACTAACCGGCGCCAAGCCAGGCAAGCCCATCAAGGGTGGCGTTCCTTGCGTCGCTCTCATCGGCACCGATGGCGCCGGCCACTACGTCAAAATGGTCCATAATGGTATCGAATACGGCGACATGCAGATGATCTGTGAAGCCTACGACTTGATGCGCGGCCTCCTCGGCATGACCCCCGATGAAATCGGCACGGTCTTCGAAGAATGGAACAAGGGCGACCTGAATTCCTTCCTGATTGAAATCACCGCCAAGGTGCTCAAGCAGAAGGACCCCGAAACCGGCGTGCCGCTGGTTGATGTGATCCTTGATACGGCTGGCCAAAAAGGGACCGGCAAATGGACCAGCGCCAACGCCCTCGATATGGGTGTCGCCGCTCCAACTATCGCCGAAGCCGTCTTTGCTCGCTGTCTCTCCGCCGTGAAGGATGAGCGCGTCAAAGCCGCCAAAGTCCTCCGTGGCCCGAAGCGCGCGATGACTAATCCGGATAAAGCGAAAATCGTCGAACAAATCCGTGAAGCCCTCTTCTGCTCCAAAATTTGCTCCTACGCCCAAGGCTTCCAACTCATGCGCGAAGCGCAGAATGAATATAAATGGAAACTTAACTTCGGCGAAATCTCTCAGATCTGGCGCGGCGGTTGCATCATCCGCGCCCGCTTCCTCCAAAAAATCACCGAAGCTTTCGGCAAGAAGCCTCGTCTGGACAACCTCCTCCTCGACCCGTACTTCAAGAAGACCGTCAAGAAGGCCCAGAAGAACTGGCGCAAAGTCATCGCCCTCGCCGTCAAGCATGGCATCCCCGTACCGACCTTAGGCTCTGCCCTCTCCTACTTCGACTCATACCGCACCGCGAACTTACCGCAGAACTTACTGCAAGGCCAACGCGACTTCTTCGGCGCCCATACTTACGAGCGCACTGACAAGCCCCGCGGAGAGTTTTTCCATATCGATTGGCCCGATCCTAAGCGTCCCCAAATCAAGGCCTGAGCGCCTTGAAGGAAACAGTAAGGGCGTCCGTGAGGACGCCCTTCTTATTGAGTGAAGTCACTTAGCGGACCAACCGCCGCCGGTGGCGGCGGCGAGCCGTACCGCGACCTGACGACGTTCCCACACCACCAACGAAAGCGTCCGGGCGGCCAGCGCCTCATCGCGATGCGCCGCAGTGATCTCATTCTCGTTCGCGAGGCCGGCCTGGCGGCGAGCTTCCGCGTTAGCGAGGCGGACGCGCACCGCAGACAGTACCCGGCCGGTGAGCTCCTCCTGCATAGCGAGCTCGCGAAGATCGGCGAGCGCGTCCTCGACTTCACGGAAAGCGCCGAGCACGGCCTTCGTCCACTCCGCTCCGGAGCCGTCGATGCGCGCGCGGGCCACCTCAAGGTTAGCTTCGCGCCGACCAGCGTCGAAGACGGGGAGGTCGAGCGACGGCGTCAACGTCCAGAAACTTGATGAGCCGCGGCCGACGCGCGAAGCCGGATCCGCCTGCCAACCAGCTTGGCCGTTGAGTGTGACGGAAGGATAGAAATCGGCAATCGCCGCGCCTTCGCGCGCAATCGCAGCATCGAGATGCGCCGCAGCAGCGGCAAGGTCGGGACGACGAAGGAGAAGCTCGGAAGGCACGCCGGCACCAAAGGTAGGCATCGCAACGGCACCTTTTGCTTCAGGCAACTTGGCACCAGGGGCGGAACCGATGAGCGCACGTAAGGCATTCTCCGCGGAAGCAAGGCGGCGGCGGCCGAGACCTTCATCGACCTTAGCCTGGGCGGCGGCGAGACGCGCGGAGGAAAGCGGATCAGAATCAAGCAGTCCAGCACCCACCGTCTTCTCGATTATCTCCATCTCGCGAAAGCGTGTCGCAAATTCGGTCTCAAGGAAGGCGAGCTGCTCGCGAGTACCGCGAACGCCGAACCACAGACGAGCGACTTCGGCGGACAGAGCGAGCTCCGCCTGTTCAGCCGTGAATTTGGCGGCACGCGAATCGGCATCGGCTCCCTTGGTCTTGGCCGCCTCGCGGCCCCAGACGTCGAGTTCCCAAGAAGCCTTTACGCCAATCGCTCCGACGTCGGTGCGCCGAGGGATACCGAAACCGACCGGGGTGCGTCCGGTCTCGAGTGAAATGCGGGAGGACTCCAAACCGGCGCCGACGGAGACCGCCGGCTGATCACCGGCATTGGCAGCGAGGAGCAAGGCGACAGCCTCACGTTGACGCGCGCGAGCAATCACCAGATCGGGGCTATTCTGGCGGGCCTGCGCGATGAGCTCAAGTAAGGCGGGATCTCCGAATGATTCAGCCCACTTCGCATCGGCAGCGACGCCGCTCTGCGAGAACGCTACGGGCGTGGCGGGCTCCTTCGGCTTCGCCATCGGATCGTGCGCACAGCCTGTGAGGACAAGCGCTGCGAGGAGGAACGTCTTATTTACTCGGAGCATTTTGGGAAGCGTCAATATAGACGTCCATCTGCTGGCCGACAAAGAGCACGCGCCCGGTCGGGCGGTCAAATTGGTAGATCACTTGCAAGACGCGGGTGTCGACGCGTTCAACGCTTGCGCCAGTAAGCGAGGCCTTCGGGATAACGAAGGGTTCGATGCGTACGAACTTCAGGGTGATGGAACGGTCCTTACCGCCAGCGAGTGAACTCTCGCCCTTCAGAAAGCCCTTGGCGGGCAGGCCCTCACGCATGCGCGTGGCTAGCTGTTCGTCGATGTCGCAACGAATCTGCAAGGTGGAAATGTCGCCGAGCACAACCGGGGCCTTGGCGCCGGCGGCCACGAATTCGCCGACACGGACGCCGACTTGGAGCACCGTCGCGTCGATAGGCGAACGGAGTACCAGCCGATCGAGGAGTACTACCGTCTGATCGAGCTGCGCCTGGGCGAGGGCGAGCTTTGCCTTCGCCTCCTTGGCGGCCATCTGGTAGGAAAGAAGTTCAGATGCAGAGACAGCACCGCTGTCCTTGATGCCAGTCCAGCGACGGGCAGCGTCTTCGGCGCGCTCGGTGGTCGCCTCGGCCGCGGAGACTGCGGCCTTCTGGACGGCGTGCTGGGCGCGGAGATCACGTTCATCGAGTGTCAGGATTGGATCGCCGGCCTTCACCTTGTCCCAGACCTTTACATGGACTTTTGCAACCGTGCCGGACGTAGGTGAACCCAGAAGAGTATTCTCGGCGGCGGCCTCGATGAGACCGGCGGCGGCGATGAGGCCGTCCTTATCGCGAGTGGCGGGCTCATAAGGGGGAGGCTTGATCGGCATTTCGTTGGCCGTGCCGCGAGTGAGCTGCCAAGCGGCGACGGCACCGGCGAGGGCGAGGGCGAAGAGCAGGATGCGTTTCTTGAACATAAGGGGAATCAGAGATGGGCGGTCTCGAGGAGCTTAGGGTCGTCGACCACGCGGCTGATGCGGCCGTCTTCCATCTCCGCGATGCGGTCGGCGAAACGGAAGATGCGATGATCGTGGGTCACGACGACCACGCAGCGCTCAGGCGAGCGAGAGAGATCGCGGACCATCTGCATAATCTGGGCACCGGTATCCTTATCGAGGGCCGAGGTCGGCTCGTCGCAGATTAGAAGGGGGGGTTCATGGACGAGCGCGCGGGCGATCGCAACGCGCTGCTGCTGACCGCCGGAGAGCGCATTGGGCCGACCCTCTTCACGGCCCTTGAGGCCAACCTTCTCGATGATCGCACCGGCGCGGGCATGAGCTTCGTCATAGGGACGCCCCTGAATCAGCAAAGGCACCATCACGTTCTCGATGACGGACAGCGTAGGGATGAGGTTGAACGACTGGAAGACGAAGCCGAGGTGCTGGCGGCGAAAAGACGTGAGTTCCTCTTGGCCGAGGCCGTCGAGGCGCTGGCCGAAGACCTCGACCGAGCCTGCCTGCGGCGTAAGTGTGCCCGCGATGACGGAGAGGAGCGTCGTCTTCCCACAGCCCGAAGGGCCGACGAGCATGATGAGTTCGCCGCGGCGGGCTTCGAAGTCAGCATGCTTGAGGGCGATGACTTGGTTGTCCGGCGTGCCGAAGAACATATCGACGCCAGAGGCGCGGACGGCGATGGTGGGGGCTGAGTAGTTCATCCGCGGAAGACTGAGGCGGCGTCGACGCGCGACACTTTAATGATACCGATGATGGCGGAGAGGAAACTGATGCCCAGCACGAGGGCGAACGTCGCCCAGAGGATCTGCGGGTACATCACGAAGGGGGGCATCCCCTTCTCAATCATCGCGCGTCCGATGGCCTGCGCCATGCCGGCACCGAGGCCAAAGCCGATGAGGCCGGCGGTGAACGCCTGCACGAAGAGCATGCGGGCGATGACACCCATACCCGCGCCCATCGCCTTGATGGCCGCAAAATATTTTAGATTCTCGAGCACGAAAGAATAAAATGTTTGGCCGGAGATCGCGATACCGACGAACAACCCGAGTAGAACCGCTGTGCCGAAAGAGAACGGTATGCCGGTGTTGGTCCAGAACCACCAAAAAGTATTGCGGGCGAGGCTGCGTTCACCCCAGTTCCAAATCACCGTATCAGATGTCCAGGCCTTGAGGCCCGTTTCGCGTTCGATGCGTCCGCAGAGTTCGGTCGGGGTCACGCCCTTCTGCGGCTCGACCAGCATGAAGCTGAGCGTGCGACGGGCACCGAGGGTGTAGCCCTTGGCGCGATCGTAGGTAGTGTAGACAAACGGACCACCAGTGAAGGCGCGCTTCACTTTACAGATGCCGACGATGCGGGCCTGAATGTCATTGATCTCGAAGGTGTCGCCGACCTTGAGCGGCACGGAGCGCGGCTTGCCGTCAGGACCAACCCCCATGCGGCCCATCAACGAGGCACCCCACTCATCGACAATGACCGTGTCCGGAAGTCGTAAATCCTCAATTCGTCCCTGCGTGAGCAAGGCTGGCGCACCCGCGAAGGTGTCCGCATCAATCCCCACCAGCGTGATGAGTTTGAAATTTCCGTCCTGCATCCGCGCTTGGACAAAGGAAGTATGGAGAGGCGCCGCCCAGGCGACGCCGTCGACCGAGCGGACTCGACTCAGGTCGGTATCGCGCAGAGGCTTAGCATCGTTGACTTGCTCCACCATCGGATCGCTGACCCAGACTTGGGCGCGGATATTTACCATCGGCGTATAAGTCCAACTCATGATACCGAAGAAGACCGAACTCTGCTGGGCCATGAGCAAAGCCGAGAATGCCAACCCGCAAAGAAGCATCGCGAGCTTGGCGCGGTCTCCAAAGAGCATGTTGAGGGCTAGGCGATACATCGGACAAGTTCCGTGAGTGTCTCCCCAACAAGCCATGGGTCAATGGGAAGTCAAATAGCCCGAACAATGTCCGGCCCATCGTAACCTGAACGTATCCCGAAGGCTTATTTGACGAGAACCGCCGGAGCCGACTTCATCAGCCACGTACTCTTAAAGAAGGCAGGCCCCCAAGAGGCGTTGACCGACCAGGCGAGAACAAGGAGGACGAGGGCGAAGGAGAAGCAGCGGATGACCTTAGCCTTATCCTCGCTCTTGGCTCCGGCATGGAGGAGGCCGACGGCTCCGAGGGCGAAGATCGGGTGAAACCAAGAAATGTTACGCGCTTCGGGCTGAAATGCCGCCACCAAGCCGATGACGAGATTGATATCGACCAATACGGTAACCACGCGCTGCAGAACCGGCTTCGGGCCGTTCAGGATGGCATTAACGATTACGACCAAGACCAAGGCCAAGAGAAGCGATCCGTAGTGCTTATGGGAAATCAGGAGAGATTGCATGGCCTGACCATGGGGAAAAAAGCCTCCGCTTCAAGCCCCGGCTTGGACGCTCTTTATCGATCTTCCGGGAAAAGCATCCGAAACGCACCCGCCGCCGCCGCTCCGCCCAATAATTGGCAGAAAATATCCAGCGCCACCCGGGGGGCGTCTTTCGCCGCTAAAATGACTTCCTTGGCAAAAGCGGCGAAGCCATCTGCGTCCGAGAAGAGCGAACTGGCTAAACCGTGGAGCGACGAAGCCATGGCCACCGCCGGATTGAGGACCGGATTGAATTCTCCGAATGTTCCGTAGACGCCCAGCATCGTCATCGCGATGGCGATGCCAAAATAGCTATTTCCGGCCGTTAAGCGTGACGTTGCCACGATGAGAACAACGAAGGCCAGCAAGAAAGTTCCTAAGAATTCCACGATAGAAGTAGCGAGAGCCCCGGCGAAAACCGAATCGCTGAGGGCGGCCACCGCATCTTTGGTCTTCTCACTATCATGCCCGGTGAGCAACCCCACGACCAGAGCAGCGACAAGGGCGGCTACGAACTGCACCCCGACATACGCTAAGGCCGAACGCCGTCCGATGCGGCCGCGCAACAAGAAGCCCAACGTTACCGCTGGGTTATAATGCGCTCCGGAAATAGCGCTGCCCATATAAATTAAGGCGCACAAGCTGGCCGCAACCGTAATCGGGGTCGTCGCCAACAGCGTGGCACAACAGAGAAAAAACGTGGCGAGGCCTTCGATCCACAGTTTATTTCGCATCCTCTTAATTTCGCCGATTTGAAATTAAGCTCAAGCCCCGAATGAATCTCAGTGCCCGACCTGCGTGAGCCAATTTTCGGTGAAGGTCGCCGTTTCTTCCAAGGTCGGCAACCGGCGGGCGTTCAACTTGATCTGCTTGGCCAACTTCTCCTGCTGCTCGTAAAGCCCGCGGAAAGTTTCGAAGAGCGGCGTCTTTTTATTCTTATTGTCCACTAACCAGAAACCGACCTGCTGGTTATCATTCATTTCGTTATTATAGAACTGCCAATAAAGTACCATTGCTGGACGCCAGCTGAGGAACTTGATAAAAATCTCGCGGTTCTTTTGTTCATGGACTTTTCCATCGCCACCGCAAGCCATCCAAGAGAGCCCGCATTCGCCAATGAACACGCGCTTGGCGGGGAGATTCGCTTTGGGCGCTAACTGCTGGTTAATGTAATCGAGCGTCGCCCGCACTTCTTCGCCCGTCTTTAACTGGACATCGTACGCGGAGTAAGAAACGAAATCGACGTTGACCTTGGGGAGGACGACGTTGACCACGCGCTTTTTGCCATCCTTCATCGCATCGCGCACACGGTTTACTTCCGTATAAGTATAGACGCGACAACGGGCGTAGGGAACTTCCCGCCGAGCGGCGTCGACCGCTTCTTGCCGCACATTCAGCCATTCAATCATCGCGTTGGTCGCTTCGACCGGCGCATCTCCGGCTGGGTTCATGTTAGGCAAAAGGTACCAGTCCCCTTCCCAATGGCCGATGAAGAAAGTTTTTCCGGCGGCATCACGGCGTGTGAGTAGATCTTTAGTAAAGGCGTACATTGCATTATACTCGCGGCGCTTCATCTCCGGCGTGAGCCCCGCGATCCAATCATTATGGGAACGATACCAGATTAGGTAATGCGTGAAGGGCAGCGTAATCAATTCGGCGAATTGCGGCCCTGGCGCCACGTCCACCTTTAGGATCCGCGAACCCATCTTGCTGATTTCGCGGGCCGCCTCCAGCACCCCGTCCTCTTTCGTGAATTTATAGGCGGGGGTGATGATCTGCGTTCCTAATATTTGCGGAAAGGCGTCGGGCATCGCGGCCAGCTGCGGCAACTCGGTGGCGTCGACCATCAAGGCGCCTTTCTTTTTTTGCGCATAGGCCAGCGGCAACGCCATCGATATCAGGATGACGCCCAGCAACAGACGGGGTAAATATCTCATGGGGTGAACCTCAGCGAGGCGGTCTTGTATTGTCCAACTAGGACAGCCTTCCTTCAAGTCCGTTCCCACTAACTAACATGATATCACTCCAACGTACCATTGCCGTGGCCATTCTTGCCTGCGGCCTTCACACCCAAACGCTGGCTGCGGCCAGTAAAGAGGAGGGCCATGCAACCGCTGACCCTGACCACGCCCGACTCACGGCGGCCCGTAAAGCGGCCAACGAGCTGCCCGAGGTCCTTGCCATCCAACAACAATCCCATGCCGATCGGGCTTTGTCTCATAAGGCCTATGCGGAATACAAATCGGCCCGCAAACGCTCGGCGACTTCGGAAGATGCCTACAAGAAAGCCTTCGAAGAGGGCCTTTCTAAAGTCGATGCCGGTGCAGTGCCCCTTCTGGAGAAAGAGCGGGTCGCTTTTCGGGAGCGGATGTTGAACTCCCGTAATGCCAAGAAAGGCTCGAGCGGTAAGCAGGCTCCGATCAAGGCCGAAGAGGACGGCCTCGAAGAAGAGGAAGAAAGACCCGAGGAAGAAAAGTAAGCCGCTAACCTTAGATGAATCCAAACCCGCCTTAACCGGCGGGTTTTTTATGGGTCCAGGGCGAAGGCGAGGGCTGCCCAAATCTCTTCCACTGGCTCTAGCCCCATCGATAGACGTAATAAATCAGGGTCGAGGCCGGCCGCTCTAATTGTCTCCCGGCCCGCGGGAGTGGTGACCTCTTCGAAATGCGCCAACCAAAGGAAAGGGGCAACAATGGTGAAGCCCAGGCCAAAACTCGGCCCTTTCACCACGGGCAAGCGATCGTACACGGTACGCATTTCTTGGCGGAGTTCGATCGTGATTAAGGCGCCAGCGCCGGCGCCCGGGCGCTGGATTTTTTTGAACGCGGCGGCCGTGGCTCCGTTTTTGGCCGTGCGCACGCGCGCGACGGCTGGATGAGCCGCAAGCCGGCGAGTAATCTCCTCGGCGGTGGTAGAAAGCCGGGCCGTGACTTCACCCATCCGGCTAATTTGTTCGACTAAAGCAATTTGGTCGAGCCCGTGCAACTCATCGAGATTCGCTTTGGCCTCTCGCGCTAACTCCGCGGCATCGGGACGGGAAGGATTGACCGCCAAGACTCCGGCCATCACGTCACCTTCAGAAGCCGCATACTTTGTGAGACTCGAACAAAGGATATCCGCATACGGTAAGACATCAACCGTCGCCAAGCCAACCGAACTTGGGTCGAGTAGAAGCTTGGCTTCATAATGATCGCATAAGGAACGGAGCGCGCTGATGTCGGCCGTTTCTAATTGCGGGTTATTCGGCACCTCGGTGAAAACGCCCGCCACCATTCCGGTGGCTAAGATTTTTTCGACGGCCGTCAGATCACGGACGTCCGCAATGAAATGGCGAGGGGCGTCCAGAGCTTTCTCCAACAGCCGCGTCGAGTCTACGTACAGCCATCCGAGTTGGATCCAAGCTTTCCGGCCGCGGGGGCGCTGCACTAAATTCACCGCGGTAATGGCGGCCTCCACCGCATTCATGCCTGAGGTGGTGATGTGGATGTCTTCGGCGGAAACTCCTGCCAAATAGGGTCCGAGTGTCTGACGAATTTGGGTCAGCGATCGTGCCGTTTCGCCGGTGGCGTTCCCTTGCAAATAGGCTTCCGCTTGGCGGGAAGAAATCAAGGTGCCCGTGTGTTGGACGAATTTATGAAGTCTCTCCGTGGCAGCGCCAGCTGGCGTCGTCAACAAGACGAAATCTCCCACCTCGTCGAGCGACGCGACTGACGCCCCAGCCCTCCGGGCGAGCTGTTCGGCGGCGCGGCGCGAAACCAAGGGAAAAAGTACTCCTTCTCGTCCCAACTCTTTTGCGGCGGCGCTCGCCGCACGCGTCACGAGTTTATTCCGTACAAAACGCGGATAGCCCGCGTATATTTTTTCCCACACGCGCGCTTCCTTCCGCTCATAACTTTCCACATCGGCTAAGGTCGGCAGACAGACGACCGTCGCATGCGGCGAATCGGGCACCAAGGCGCCGAGGGGCGGAGAAACCAGGGCCACGAATCAAAGCCCCTCCGCGAGGGTTTCGTTTTGGATGATTTGCTCGAGCGACTGACGACGACGAATCAAAAGGGTGCGGCCGTCATTTTTTAACAAGACCTCCGGCGCTTCGGGGAAGGAATTATAATTCTTCGTGCTCATGCCGGCGCAATAGGCCCCGGCGCCGCCTAAGACGCAAAGGTCGCCCGCGGTGGCTTCGGGTAAATGACGAGTGGCAAGCGTCTCCGGTTCGCCCGGTGCGCAACTGATCAAATCGCCGGACTCACAGCAGTGCCCGACGATGACATAATCCCGCTTCTGGTCATTAGGCTTCGCCTGATAAAGATAGGCCGGATGCTGCGCGCCATAAAGCGAGGGTCGGAGAATTTCCGTCATTCCGGAATCGAGTTTTATAAAATCGCGGGTGCCGGTAGAAATAACATCTTGCACGTGACAAAGTACGGCGCCGGCATTGGCAACCAAGAACGTTCCAGGTTCGATTTCCAAGTGGAGCTTACGACCGTCTTCTTGCGCGAATTTTTCGAAGGCCGCCTGCACTGGGGCGCCAATCAGTTGAGGGTCGGTCCCCTTCTCACCCGCCACCCGCGCCACCTTATAACCACCGCCCAGATTCAGCGTCACCGCTGAAGGAAAACGACGCACGAGGGCGAGGCTGGCGGCCGAGACCTCTTGCCAGATGACCGGGTCGCTACCCGAACCAATGTGCGTATGGATTCGCACGATTTTAAGCTGATACTTCGCTGCGATGGCCTGAGCTTGCTCCGCCCATTCATGCCAAATGCCGAAGGAGGAATCCGGTCCACCCACGTTAGTCTTACCGGTCCCACCCGATCCCCGGCCGGGATTAAAACGTAAACCGACCTGATGGCCGGGGATTGCCTGGCCGATTCGCTCCAACTGCGACAAAGAACAGGCGTTGGCGTGGACCCCCTGCTTAAGCAACTCGGCAAAATCTCCGGGGAGCTCTTGGGATGAAAGTGAAATCCGCTCGGCGGGGATGCCTGCAAAGAGGGCTCGGCGAACCTCAAAGCCGGAGCTGGCATCAAAATGGAGACCCAGGCGGGCGAAGATCTTAAGTACCGACGCATTCGGGCAGGCCTTCATCGCGAAACGCACGGTGAGACCGTATGCATTCGGAAAGGCCAACATCGCCTTCGCCTGAGTCTCGAGGGTGGCTTGATCGTAGACGTAACAGGGGGTGCCATGCGCCGCCGCAATTTGTTGAGCCGTTGTCGGCGGGAGGAAGGGGTGGGTTTCCACGGTAGTGATGGGCGGACTTTGGCACGACCTCCCCGCCCTTCCAGCCTTTTTGCAATCCTATGACACCGCTTGCCTCCCCCGCAGTCGCCCCTTGGGATGGGACTCTCTTTATATACCGCCCATGTCCTCCGCCGAAACGATTGTCGCTGCCGCCACCCCAGCCGGGCGCTCGGCCCTTGCCGTTCTGCGAATCGACGGCCCTCTGGCGGTCAAGATCGCAACCGAGGCGCTGCAGCGTAAAACACCTCTCGCCGAACGCCGGGCCACCCCCGCTATCTGGCGCAACGTTGCCGGGAAGCCGATTGATCAAGTCGTCGCCGTCCTTTGGGTCGCGGGAAAATCTTTCACGGGCAATGACTCGTTGGAAATCACTTGTCACGGCAATCCCCTGCTCGTCCGTCGGCTGACCGAAGATTGCCTAGCTCGCGGCGGCCGCATGGCCGAGCCTGGCGAGTTCACGCGGCGCGCTTTTCTCGCCGGCCGGATGGACCTCACCCAAGCAGAAGCCGTGGCCGATCTCATCCATGCCAGTTCGGAACGCGCCCTCATTTCTGCGCGGCGGATGTTGGCCGGCGAAGTTGGCCAAAAGATTGCCCACTGGACCGATCGACTCTTGCAAGTCTTGGCTGAACTGGAAGCGCACATTGATTTTCCAGAAGAAGACCTACCCGTTGAAGACCCCACGGGACCCGCATCCAGATTGGTCGAAATTGCGTCAGAACTTAATGGATACGCGCGGACGGCTCGGCACGATAGCGCGCTCCGCGATGGATTGAGAGTCGCGGTCGTCGGCGCCCCGAACGCGGGTAAGTCCAGTTTGCTTAACTTATTAGCCGGAGCCGAGCGCGCGCTCGTCAGCGCCGAACCGGGCACCACGCGCGATTACTTGGAAGCGCCCATCGCCGGCTTGCCCCTGCACGTGACGGCCGTCGATACCGCTGGCCTGCGCGTCGGCGGCACCGCGCTCGAAAATGCCGGGATGCTTCGCTCCCTTGAGCAAGCGCGCGCGGCGCATTTTCTGCTTCTCGTCGTCGACGCTTCCGTTAAGCCCCCTGCCCTGCCGCCGGAATTAACCATGCTCTTGGACATAAAGCGTACGCTCGTGATCGCCAATAAATCTGACTTACCCGAAGCGGCCGAACAGCAGGATTTTTTGCCTGATTTTGCCAAGCTACGAACCTGCCTTTTGCCCGGCGAGGATGCCGAGTCTCTTCGGGCCCGCCTCGGTGCCCTCTTAATTGAACGCGAGGTCGCCCCGGGCGCCGAAGATTTGGTCGTCAGTGTCCGCCATGCCGATGCCCTCCACCGGGCGGCCGAAGCCCTCATTTTGGCCCACGGCCACCTCAAAGCCCCCATCCAGACGGAGCTTGCCGCCGCCCGGGGGCGGGAGGCCCTGGACGCCCTGGGGGAGGTCGTGGGTCGAATTGATAATGAGCGTATGCTGGACAAGCTCTTTGCTTCCTTCTGCATTGGTAAGTGATTCTCTCCTCCTGGAGGGAAACTTATGCGACCGCACAAAGAAATACGCCTTGGGCCGACGCGCCCCTATGATGTCATCGTCTGCGGGGCTGGCCATGCTGGCGTGGAAGCTGCCCTCGCCGCCGCCCGCATGGGCGTGGACGTTCTGCTCCTGACCGGCAACATCGATACCATCGCCCAAATGAGCTGTAACCCAGCCATCGGCGGCCAAGCCAAGGGGCATATAGTCCGCGAGATTGATGCCCTCGGCGGCGAGATGGGGCTGACGGCTGACGTGACCGGAATCCAATTCCGGCTCCTTAACTCCTCAAAGGGCCCAGCTGTCCAAGCTCCTCGAGCCCAGTGCGACAAGAAGGCCTACCAATTCCGCATGAAGCATCTGTGTGAGCTCCAACCCGGGCTCACCCTCTTTCAAGCTCAGGTCACCGGACTGATCTTTGTCGCAGGACAGGTCGTTGGCGTTCGGACGAATCTGGATCTCGATTTCCATGCCAAAACGGTCGTGGTCACCACTGGCACTTTCTTGCGTGGCCTGATGCACATCGGGGCAAATAAAACCGAAGGAGGAAGGTTGGGAGATTTTAGTGCTAAGTCGTTATCCAGCAGTTTCTTAGAAGCAGGAATTGAGCTTCAGCGACTTAAGACCGGGACGCCTCCGCGCATCCTCGGATCATCGATTGATTTTTCCAAATGCGAGGAGCAGGCCGGCGATAGTTCCCCCACCCTTTTCGCGTTTCATGACACCCGGCAGCAGCATGATTTGTTCCACGTGGAACAACGTGGCGAACGGCTCCCCGGGTGGACGCCTGGCTCCGATCAGGTATCGTGTTGGATGACTGAAGCCACCGGTGCTACCGGGAAAATTGTCCAAGAAAACCTTCACCTCTCCCCTCTTTTTGGTGGAGAAATAACCGGGGTCGGCCCGCGCTACTGCCCTTCCATCGAGGACAAGTTTGTTAAGTTTAGTGATAAAGATTCCCACAAGCTCTACCTGGAGCCCGAAGGTCGCAATACCGACGAATGGTATATTAACGGACTTTCAACCTCCCTGCCCTTTGAAGTTCAACTAAAGATGCTCAGCTCCATCGCCGGACTGGAAAAAGCCGTCATGCTTCGGCCAGCCTATGCGGTTGAATATGACTTCTCGCCCCCCACCCAACTCTATCCGACCCTGGAGTCTAAAAAAGTCGAAGCTCTATTCTTTGCCGGCCAGATCAACGGCACCTCGGGCTACGAAGAAGCCGCCGCCCAAGGATTAGTAGCCGGAGTTAACGCCGCCAGTAAGGTCAAGGGCCTGACACCGATGGTAATTGGGCGCGATGAAGCCTACATTGGCGTCCTCATTGATGATTTAGTATCCAAAGGTACCCAAGAGCCTTACCGAATGTTCACCAGCCGGGCTGAATACCGTCTTTTATTTAACCACGGTAGCGCTGAGATTCGCCTAAAGTCTAAGGCGGCGGAGTTTGGCTTAGTTCCAGCCGACCGTTTAACTCGTATCGAAGCTAAAGCTGCTCGGGTTAGTCATTGGACCGAATATTTAGAAAAAATTACGATACCAGGCGGGATTGCAGGCGATGTGATCCGAAAACAATGGGAAACAACCCCTAAGGATTTACCCCCAACATTCCTGGCGGAAACCCCAGAAGTTCAGGCTGAAGCCATGTATCGGGTTAAGTATAAAGGTTATTTAGAGCGCGAGCTACGATCCGTCCGCAAACTTCATGACCTAGATTCCTTTAAGGTCCCAGCTGGGTTTGATTTTATGAAAGCCCACGCCATCCGCCTTGAAGGCCGGCAAAAGCTTCATGCCATCCAGCCTCAAACCTTAGGCCAAGCCAGCCGTATTAGCGGGGTAAATCCGTCAGATATCTCTCTGCTGATGGTTCTCTTTAGAGCGAAGAAATAACAGGGCAGGGGATTGATGTTCCACGTGGAACACCTAATGTGAAGATTGTCACAAGGAAGGGTTACAGTTATGTTTCGTTGTTATGTAAGTTATTATTTTATAACGACTTACATAATTTTTTATCTGTTTTAACCCAACCGTTTCAATTGTCACCTAACTCTGGCGGTTCGGAAGGATACGGTATAAATAATATAATAATCGAAACAAACCATGGACGCTGAACATCTCAAACGAATCCTTATTGTCGACGACGAGTCCGACGTCACGGAACTGTTGGATTATAAATTCCGGCAGGCAGGTTATGCCGTGCGCACCCTGAACGACCCGCTGAGGGCTCTCGGCCTAGCGAGGGACTTTCGCCCTGATCTTATCATCCTAGATGTCATGATGCCCGAGCTCACCGGCGTCCAGTTGCTGCGCATGGTACGGTCTGACGCTCTCCTGCAAGATACCCCGGTGATTCTCCTCACCGCCAAAACCGAAACGGCCGACAAAGTAAAAGGCCTCGAGTCGGGAGCCGACGATTATGTCAGCAAACCTTTTGATGTCCGGGAATTAATGCTGCGCGCCCAGGCGCTTTTACGTCGGGCAAAATCGGCGGCCGCCAAGCCCTCGACACGACTCGCGGCAGGTGCACTGCTTTTGGATATCGAACGGCATGAAGTCTCCTCCCAAGGCAAAGCAGTAGAACTCACCGCGACCGAGTTCAAGTTATTGCGGCTGATGTTAGAACGCAAAGGGCGCGTACAATCTCGCGAGGAGTTGCTGTCCGATGTTTGGAATTATTCTCCGGACCTCGAAACTCGGACGGTCGATACACATGTCCGTCGCTTACGCGAAAAATTGGGTCCCGCTGGAGATGTCATCGAAACTGTCCGCGGGGTAGGGTATCGCGTCGCAGGGTAATCGGCTTTACTCTCGCCCGTTCTCTAATCCCTGTCATCTTAGGCGATGATGACTTGGCTTCCGTGGATTCTTCTCATCGCGCTTTCGGTCGTCGCCGCTTGGTGTGTCGCGGAAATCAACCGCTTGATCCGCTGGGCCCGGCGCGCCTTGCTCCGCGGCGATGCGGGCGGCCGGCCGTCTGGTCGTTTGGCTTCGGCACTTAAGTTGGACGAGTTATTTCTTTCGATCGAAAGTCGGGCACTGACGGAAAACGAAAATCGCGCCGCGGCTTCCCGGCGGATTGAAGTCTTGCTGGCACCCCTTACGGATGCGGTCCTCGTCGTGGATGCGCAAGATCGCTTGCGCCTCGCTAATCCAGCAGCGATCACGCTCTTCGGTCTGCCAGAAAAAATAGGGTGGGGCTCCATCGTGCCGTTAGTAAAAAGTGCTGACTTCATCGAGCTCGTACATCGCGTCCGCCAAGAGGGCGGGGGACGTTCGACAATCTTGCTTAATCGCGCGCCCTTGGCTGACGTCTGGATTCAAGCCGCCGGAGCCCTCACCGACCCAGAAAGCTTCGGCGAAGATGCGGCTATCTTTGTCTTAGCAGACGTCACCGCCCTCAAGCGACTTCAAGCCATGGAGCGCGACTTCATCACCAATGTCTCCCATGACCTGCGGACTCCGGTAACGATCTTGCGCGGTTATGCTGAAACCTTGGCCGATGACCATGAAACAATGTTGGTCGCAGACCGCGGTCGCTTTGTCCAAAAAATCGTCAGCTCTGTCGGGCGCCTCCAAGGGCTGGTCGAAGGCTTGCTCGCACTTGCGAGCCTTGAAACCGCCCAAAGCGTCCAACGTGAAGCCGGTGCCCTCCATCAGGCCATCCGGGAAGTGGTCGATGCCTATGACGCCCGGTGCCGTGCCGTCGGGGTGACGCTCGAGCTTTCCTTAAATGCGGCCGAAGATTCGGCGGCCGATCCAGTCCAGGCTCACCGTTTAGTCCAAAATTTGTTAGACAATGCCTTAGCCCACGCAGCCGGAGTGACGCTCATCCGGATTTCGACCGCCAACCTGCCCAAGGGCGTCGAGATTTGTGTCGAAGATAATGGAGGAGGGGTCCCCAGCGCGGATCTGCCACGGCTCTTTGATCGTTTTTATCGAACCGACAAATCCCGCCAAGCCGGAGGCAGCGGGCTCGGGCTAAGTATCGTCAGGCAGGTGGCCGAACTTCACGGCGGTTCCGCCACCGCTGAGCCGGCTCGCCCTAGAGGGCTAAAAGTGACTGTTACCTTCCCTGGGGTCGCCTAAAGGTCACCCCATGAAAAACCCGCCGGACTCCGGCGGGTTTTTTGCTCCCTCATTAAAGTGGAGCGCGCGACTGGACTTGAACCAGCAACAGCCACCTTGGCAAGGTGGTACTCTACCATTGAGCTACACGCGCACTCGAAGGAAAGCAGACCAAACGCCCTAGCGGGTGTCAAGCCTTTGGGCAAAACGGTCCCGGATAGGCTTGGGGGTAGGGTGCAGGCCATCTTTTTCAAGCCGGCTCGCCGCCACATCGGACAAGAGCCACCTTACCACCGGCTTTAGCTCCTCTAACTTATCCTGCCGGACAAAGAGAATTAAGGGCAAGCGGAGAGGGTAGTCGCCGTTATAAATATTCATCTCGTCGGGCGAGTATGCCGTCGTCGAACTTCCAGGGCGGCCGTCCGCAACCTGCAAGACGCGACCCACCGAACCCAACGGCAATTGCGGCATCAGCTGCAGGGCGCTGGAGCGCGAAGCGACCAGATCTGCCGCTAATTCCACGGAAATATTCTGCCTTACGTCCGGACGGAAAATGGCTCCATTCAGGACTAGGCCCTGAAAGAGTTCTCGCACGAAAGAGTTATCGGGCGAACAGACTCCCGGTGTAATTAACTCCGAACGAGTGACCCCAGGGACGTCGTTCCAATTAATCATCCGCTGTCTCGGGTCACTGGCAAAGACGCCAGACAAGGAGGCAAAGTCGATATGCTCGATGGTATTCGAACGGTGCACCCCGACAATCACCGCGGCATTCGCGATGGGAAATTCTAGGAGTTTCAAATTACCTGCCGCCTTGGGCGTGGGCTCACCGGGACGCTGAAATAGAATCGCAGCGAAGGCTTTCCCTTCGGCCAACGCTTTGGCCCCCGGCAGGCTGCCCGCAAAATCCGCGGCTCCTTCCTTGCGCGATGACTCAACGACCCCTCCAGTCAACGCCCGGGAAACGACGTCGGAGCCGACGAAATCAGCCGCGGAAGCCGTCCCCGCCGCCGCGATTAATAAAAATACTCGGGTTATGTATATCATTCGAATTGCACTTCTGGGCCGGGGTCCAACTCAGGCCATTGAAGTAATTTGCGGTGCAACGTCCGGCGAGAAATCCCCATTAATTCGGCCGCACGCGTGCGATTTCGACCAGCGGTCGCCAAGGCTTGTCGTAAAAGCTGTTTCTCGTTCTGTTCACGATCAAGAACCAAGGCCGCTCCACCCGCGGAATTAAAACGCGGTTGATTTTCAACCTGAGAGAAACGTGCGTCCAGATCGGCGGCAGCCACGACCTTTCCCGCCCGCAAGACGGCGAGGTTCTCGCACGCATTCCGCAGCTCGCGAATATTTCCCGGCCATCCATAATGAACGAGAATCGCTTCCGCCTCGGATGAAAGTTTGGCCGGCGCGCTATTGTTCTCTTTGGCAAAACGGGCAAGGTAGTGCGCCAAAAGCAAAGGGATATCATCTTGCCGTTCGCGGAGCGATGGCAGGCGAAGCGGAACGACCGAGAGGCGATAGTAAAGGTCTTCGCGGAATTTACCTTCGCGCACCATTTGGTTGAGGTCACGATTCGTCGCGCAAACCAACCGGAGGTCCAAGGCAATCGGCCGGTGAGAACCCAGTCGCTCCACCGCCCTCGTCTCCAGGAAGCGGAGGAGTTTCACTTGGGTCGTGGCATCAATCTCGCCGATTTCATCCAAGAACAAGGTGCCTCCATCCGCCGACTCGAAGCGTCCAACGCGGCGTTCCGTCGCTCCCGTGAACGCTCCCTTTTCGTGTCCGAACAGTTCACTCTCCAGCAGGTTAGCCGGTATCGCCGCGCAGTGCACCGCCATGAAGGGACCTTTGGAACGATGGCTGGCCTGATGAATCATCTGCGCAAAAAGCTCCTTGCCCGTACCAGTATCGCCGAGGAGTAGTACGGTCGCATTGGACGGCGCCACCGCGCGGACTTGTTCAATCGCACGCTGCAGGGAAGCCGAAGATCCCACGACTTCGCCGAGCGAAAATTTTCGATCCAACCGCGTCTTCAGTGTGACGACTTCTTTTTCCGTCGAACGGGCCTTCAGTCCCCGTTCCAATAAGATTTCTACCTGACGCAAGTCCACGGGCTTCTGCATAAACCAATAGGCGCCACGGCTCATCGCCTGGACCGCGGTATCCACGTCGCCGTAAGCAGTCATCATGATGCACACGGGTTGGTTGGCGAGTTTCAGAGCCCGGTCAATCACGGCCATCCCGTCTTCGCCCGCCATCCGTAAGTCGGTCAAGACCGCATCCGGGGGCACATCCTGCATCAAACGCATCGCCTCCGCGGCATCTTTCGCCACGAAGGTTTCATATTTTTCTTCTAGGGCGGCCCGCAAACCTTCGCGCGAATGCTTCTCGTCGTCGACGATCAGAACGGTGGGTTTCATAAAAATTAGGCCTCCGGGCTGTAGGAGTGGGTTGCCGCACCCCACGCGCGCGCCGCTTTTTCCGCCAAGGCCATGCGGGCTCGCGAGACTTCGGCCAAGCGCGCCTTCAGATTGGCGTTCGCTACGCCGGCCAAATCGTCGAGGTCGCAAAGATAGACTCCCGCCAACGCCCGACCGGCGGCAGCAAAATTTCGTGGTACTCCCAAATCAACCAACAAGAGTGGGCGCCCTTGGCGCCGCTCCGTTAACTGCCGAATACTATCAAAATCTAGGAGCGAGCGCTCGACGGTCGCACAGCCGACAATGACATCGTGCGCATGCGCTTGTTTTAAAGCGTCCGCCAGTGTCATCGCCGAACCCGCAAATTCTTCAGCCAGCAAGCGGGCGTTCTCAAACGACCGCGAGGCGACCGCCACCTGCGAAGCCCCGCGAGAAACGAGGGCCTGGGCAACCTGGCGACCGACATCGCCGGTTCCCAAAATCAAGACGCGCGCTTCAGCCAGCGAACCAAATACGCGCATGGCCAGATCAACCGCTACATTCCCGAGGCTGACTTGGCCTTGCGCGATGCCGGTATGGGTGCGCGCCCAAGCACCTGCTTGAAAGGCACGCTGGAAGACGCGGTTAAGAATCGGTCCCGTCATGCCGCGCGCCAGGGCGTCCGCATAGGCATCCTTCGTTTGACCGGCGATTTCAACTTCTCCGACCATTTGAGAATCAAGACCGGAAACGACCCCGAAAAGATGTTCGACGGCCAGCAACCCGGGCACCGCCCGTAGGTGTTGATCGAGAGCTTCGGCTGGGGCTCCCGTCGCTTTCATTAGCGCCGTGCGCAAATGCAAGGCCGCCGCTTCATCGCCAACTGCGTAGGCTTCCAGTCGATTACAGGTGGCAAGCAATACCGCTTCCGCGAGGCCGGCCTCGCGAGCCGCCGCATAAAAAATGTCTGCTCCTCCCGGCGGCACCGTGAAGGCCGCGCGTTCATCAAGGCCCGCGGTACGATGCGTCGCACTGAGTGCGACCAGATTCTTAGGTCGTTCACTCATGAGGGTGAGGAAAAGATAAGTAAAGCGCGACGAGTGCCGGAACGAAGGCCCAGAGCGAAGCACGCGCAAAGGCAGCACCCGCAAGGTGATGCCGACGACGCTGAACAATCACATAAAGTCCGGCCAGCCACGTAAGTAACGAGGCGGCCAGCTTTGGAAGAGCGACGAGCAGATCACGTTGCGCCCAATCGGTAGCTCCAATCACGAGCGACAAGCCCAACAGCCAGACGGCCGCTCCCAGCAATTGGCTGCCGACTCTATCTAATGGGACGAGCGAGGGAAGCAGTGCGTAGATGCCACCAAACCGACGTTTTGCGAGCGCTCGGTCCTGTAAAAGGTAAGCGGCCGAATTAAGTGCCTGGGCGGCCAGCACACAGTAAGCGAGGACGGCTGCGCCGACATGCATCACCAACATCGGCTTGTTCGCATTCGTCGAAGGGTGGGGGACGACCCCAAGCCCGGCGGCGATGAGCAAACAAACTGCGGTCACGCTACCGATCGCCCAGCTTGGCAAACGATGGTTAAAAGTTAGGTCCAGAAAGCCGGCAAGTCCCGCAAGTCCCCAGGCAATCGACAGGAGTACCTCGGCTGGCGTGGTAATCGGCAGGGTGCGCGTCCGTAAACATTGGTAGGCCAGCATAGCCGTAATCAAAACCCAGCCAGCCCGAAGGAGCCAAAGGGCAGCCGTCTGAAGCTTGCCTGAATTATCTCTGGGCGCATACCAATCTAAGACCGCCGCCGTCAAAAATACCATCGCTGCCCCAACCCAGCAATCCCGGGTCAAAGGCAGGGCGGCAATATCTGCGACAAACTTGGCCATGCTTGGAAATTGATGGGGGTGTGACATTTTGGCAAACCTCCATTCTTACCTCAGTTCTTGCACGTTTAAACAGGGGGGGTAAGGTGACCTTCTCCCTTATTTTATGCATCACAATCTCTACGACCTTACGCAGCATCCTCCCCGCAGCCCCCGCGTCCGCCTCGGGGGCCTTGTCATCCTCCCCCGGATGATTGATAAAGCCCGTGCCACCCAGATGGGTAAAAATGGCGATTATAACTACGCCTGCTCCCTAGATCGTAACGTCCTCGACTTTTTAGGCATTGAGGCAGATGCACTTAAGTCGCAGATTGAGAATGGCTTAGGAGACGGAGAAATCTTGACATGGCTGATGGCTAACGCCAAGAAGCCCCGCTTGGGCCAAGAAATCGCGGCCTTCAGCGCCTTTCACGAACAAAGAGCCCCAAGCGCACCGGCTGGGCGGGCTAAACTGACCGAATACCAGTCCGCCACCCCAGCGGGTGCTAAGCGCGAAGACATCGTCACCTGGTTCGACGTGCTCGACCTCGACGACCACCAAAGTTTTGGCGGTAAAGTCTAACCACCAACCGAGGCTTAAGCCATGGCTCCCCCCAATTGGCCACGCCGTATACTCTTGGTGTGCATGGGTAATATTTGTCGTTCGCCGACCGCCGAAGGGGTCCTCCGCCAGCACGCCAAACTAAACAGAGCCGAGATCGAATTTGATTCCGCCGGGACGGAAAATTATCACCTCGGCTGTCCGCCCGATCCGCGCTCTATTCACCATGCGAAATTGCGCGGTTACGATCTTTCCCCGCTTCGAGCCCGTCAGGTTGAACTCTCTGATTTTGCACACTACGACATCATCCTGGCAGCCGATGAGATAAACTTACGCGCGCTACGCCCCCAATGCCCCGCCGAGCATCAACATAAACTCGTTCTTTTCCTAGGAACCGAAGCCCTTCCCGATCCTTATTACGGCGAGGCAGAAGACTTCGAAAAAGTCCTCGATTTAGTAGAAATACGTGCGAAATACCTACTAACCAGCTGGCAGCGTCGTAACTGAATGGTTGCCGAAGTTCGCCGCCCTCCGTTTCCTTCACCCAGCGATGTACCAAGTTAATTTTAGCGATCAAGCTATGTACGTCTTAGGTAAGCTGCCGACGTTGGAGCAGATGGAGGTCGTGGAGGCATTTTCTTCGCTCACCCCGGAGGACATGCTTCAAGGTCGCTCAGACTTGGGGACAGTCCGGCGCGGCGGGCATACCTATCACCGCTTACGCGTCGGCGAATTCCGTATTTATTTTGAGGCCGCCGAAGGCTCGCTCATGGCTAATTATGTTTTACATCGGCATACCTTTAAAGACTTCGCTTTTCGCTCTCACCTTCCCTTCCCGGAAGACGAAGCCCGCCTCGAACAAGAAGGCGGCTTCTGGAAATACCTCGACGAACCCAAATCCTAAGCGTGTCCCAAAAACCTTTAAAACCTGCGTATTCTTCGCCCGAAGAAGCCGCCCATATCTACCTCCTGCCGAACCTCTTTACGGCGGGAAATATGCTCTGCGGCTTCTTGGCCATCAAAAATTGCATCGAAGCTCGCTTCACCGCTCTTCCGGCGGCCGAACGCGCCGACCATTATATCTGGGCCGTCTGGTTCATCCTCTTCGCTTGCGTTTGCGATCTGTTCGACGGCTTAATCGCCCGCGCGACGAACCGTGAATCGCTCTTCGGGGCCGAATTTGATTCCATCGCCGATACGGTTTCGTTCGGGGTCGCCCCTGCGCTCATGGCCTGCTTCCTGATCATCAAACCGGGGGAAAATGATAATGTCCAATTGGCCACCTGGCTGCTGGCCTTTGTCTATCTGCTCTGCGTCGGGGTGCGTCTGGCGCGTTTTAACGTGCTCACCAATCCGCTGGTGCCCGGGAATGAAAAACGTGCCGCCGGAGGCGATTTTGTGGGGCTACCTTCGCCTGCCGCCGCCGGCGTGATGGCCTCTCTGGTCTTAGTCCTCTCACGTGTCTTGCGGAACGGCGAAATTAAAGATTCTTTAGACCCCACGCTCCTCGCCTGGTCTTGGACCCTCTTGCCACTCATGTTGGTGATTTCTTACCTGATGATCAGCAATGTCCGCTTCCCAAGTTTTAAGAAACTGGATTGGAAATCCCGAGCGCGGACAAGAGGTTTTATTCTTATTATCATCTGTGCGGCGGTCTTGTTCCGGTATCCCGAGTTCTCTTTTCCCGCCCTGTTCCTGGGCTATATCCTCTGGGGGATTATTCGGCATTTTTTCTTGCTTAAAAAGAGTGAAATTGACCCCGCCCCGGAAGATGACGATGAAGATGTGTCCGGGTTGTGAATAGCCCGTGAGAAGTTAGTGTTTAGGGTCGCGTGTGAACAAGCCAAGGGTTGTTCGCATCATCGGCACAGGCCACCCCTTTTCCCATATCAGCCATAAACCAAGGGGTTGTGAAAGTATCCACAGAATTCCGAAGCCTACTGTTACTACTGGTATTTATATATGAATAGATAATTAGATACAGTCTTACAGGAAAGGTCTCAGGAAAGGTCTCATTGCGTAGTTGCCTCACCCCCCTCTGTGCCTCAATTCTTCCGCACCATGAAGTTCAAGGTCAACCGAAACCATTTTTTTAACGGGCTCTCCAGCGTCACCAATGTGGTAGGTAATCGCGCAACGATGCCGATTCTTCAAAATGTCCTCATCGAAGCGGAAGGCGACACCATCACACTTACGACCACCAATCTTGATCTCGGTATTTGCTGCCGCATTAAAGCTTCCGTCTCCACCCCAGGACGAATCACCCTACCGGTTAAAAAACTCGTCCCCATCGTCCGTGCCCTTTCCAGTGCTGATACCATCGTCGAGCTGACCGGTAAAGAACGCGTCAAAATAACTTCAGGAAGTTCTGTTTTCCAAATCGCAGGATTACCTGCGGATCAGTTCCCGCCGATTTCAAACTTCACCGGGCAACCGACGATTTCCATCAACCAAGATGATCTCGGCGACATGCTGAGAAAAGTAAGCTACGCGCAATCATCCGACGAAAATCGTTATATTTTAAATGGGGTGTTCTTTGAATTCGCCGAAGGAAAGTTAACCGTCGTCGCCACCGACGGACGTCGCTTAGCGAAATGTGTCCGTAAATTAGACGGTGCTGATAAGCCCTTAGCGTTAATTTTACCCGCCCGTACCATCATTGAATTAATGCGATTATTGAAAGCGGGTGGCATGGCCCATATCTCAAATAACGAGCGCCAAGTAGGCTTCACCATTGATATCCCGAAGAACGAAGAAGGCCTCGTCGATCGCATTCAATTAGTCTCCAAAGTTGTCGAAGGAAATTACCCGAACTACCGGCAAGTCATTCCGAAGGAAGCCGGTTCGAAAGTCCGGCTCGAGCGCGAAAAAATTCTCGAAAGCGTGAACCGTGCTTCCCTGATGACGGATGATCGCAACAACACGATCCGCATGACGGTTTCGAAGAAAACGCAGAACCTGGAAATTTCCGCGAAATCAGAAAGCGGCGAAGCCCACGAGCCCATCGCCATAAAATACGATGGCCCAGAAGTGAACATCGCCTTCAACCCTCAATATATTATTGATCCTCTGAAGGCTCTAACAGAGGACGAAATTGATTTTGAATTCAAGGACGAGATGTCTCCTGGGGTGATTCGCGGACTGAAGGATGACTTCCTTTGCGTGGTCATGCCGCAGCGGATTTCCTAAAGACCAGGATCGCGATGGTCAGGGAGCGCCTTAATCGCTTCTAAAATTCTCCGAGACGCTTCCAAGAAGCGCTCGGGGTAATCTTTACCCGGGTCATAAGTAGAAGCGCTCATAGCGGGGCCAAAACGTACCCTGATGCGAGCCGAGCCCACGGGAAAGCGTGAACCTTTCGCCAGGACGTCGCGCGCCCCGCGGATATGAATCGGGACAACCGGAGCTCCGGACTTGCATGCCAAAAGGCCGGCCCCGGCTTTGGCGACGGTAATGACGCCATCGATGCTGCGGGTGCCTTCCGGGAAGATGAGCAGGCCGCGTTCATCGGCCAAGGCCGTCAAGGCTGCTCGGATCGCACCAAGGTCAGCGGCACCGCGATCAATCGGGATCGAATGGCAGGCACGAATCACGAAACCAAAAAGGGGGTTATCAAAAAGTGTGCGGCGGGCCACAAAAGAGATTTCGCGCGGCAGGCACGAACCGAGTAACGGCGGATCAATCATGCTTTGGTGGTTGGAGGCGAACAGACAAGACCCCTGGGGAATATTTTCCCAGCCTTCTACTTCTAAAGTGGAAAATACTTCAATTAAAGCCCGCGCCCCATGATAGACGCCTTTGTAGAGAATGTTTTTTGATTCGAGAATCATCGCGGTAATGCCGCCACCCGCACCAACAAGATGATTTGCGCGACGACTTCTTGGAGAGAGAGGCGGGTGTTATCAATCCGCGTTGCGCCATTCGGACAAACCAACGGGGCGGCCTTCCGGGTAGAGTCCAGGTAATCGCGTTGCGCCACGGCGTCGGCTTGGCCTTCGGCGGCACGCCGTAAGTTGCGTGCTTCGGCATCGGCTTCCAGGAAGATCCGAACTTCCGCATCAGGTAAGACGATGGAACCGATATCACGGCCCTCCATCACGATTCCGGCAAAGCCGTGGTCCTGCGCCAGTTTTACTTGGCTGCGTTGGTATTCCAAAAGGAATTGGCGGACGACCGGCAGCGCCGCGACTTTAGAAACTGCGGCATTGATTTCAGGAGTTCGTAAAGTAGTGTCTTCAGGTAGTTGACCACCGAGCGTTAAGCGCGAAGATTGCGCGCCTTGGTGTGGGATGATTTGGGAGCCAATCTTAAGGCCGCGTAAGGCGCTACTTATGGAGGCCACGTCCGCTAAGTCTGCGCCGGCATCGACCAGCGCCCGGGTGAGGCTTCGGTAATGTGAGCCCGTATCAACGTGCAACAGGCCCACGGCATGCGCCAGCACGCGACTGGTGCTTGATTTACCCGAGGCAGCTCCTCCATCGACGGAGACACGCACAAAATTCGTGCGCAAGGCCTCGAGAGCGGTAAAGAAATTTGGAAAGGTCTTTCCTGTGCAGGAGGGGTCGGCAATCGCGATCCAAGGGCGACCATCTCCAAAGAGATCGTATGAGCCCAAAATCCCGAAGCTCATGGCCATGCGATGATCTTCGTAGGTATGAATTAAAATTGGGCCGGCGGCGGCGGTCCGGCGCAAAGCGGCGCGGTCTGGATAAATCGTCAGCGCCGCCAGCTCTGGATCCGCTTTAAGTTCAGCCGCTGATGGCACGACGCGAATACCAAGGCGTTCTAATTCGGTAGCCATGGCCAGAACGCGGTCGGTTTCTTGTTTGCGGGTATGGGCAATGCCGCGGATTTTTATCGGTTGGGTCGCCAGGGTCGCCAGCACCGCCAGCGTCAGAAAAGTATCCGAGAAAGCATTGAAATCAAAATCTCCCCCTTGGATGCCCGCCCAGCTCTGGGTTACCAATGTTCCGTGAGCGGGCCGTAAGACGGCCCCGCAGGCCGCTGCGACCTTGGCGAAGGCCGTATCTCCCTGAAGTCCGCCTTCCGCATAGCCGTGGATGCGCACGCTCGCGCGAGGTCCCGTCACGGCCGGGAGGGCGATGAAGTAACTTGCCGCCGTAGCATCAGGTTCGATGGCATAGCTCGGCTGTGGGGCCTGGTAAGGACCGCTGTGATCGCATACCCATCGCCCGGTGGCGTCGCGCCGGAGGGGACGGCCAAATTGTGCGCACATCTGTGCGGTCATTTCGACGAAGGGTTCCGAAACGGTTTCACCAATCATCTTGACGGAAGCTCCCGGACAAAGCGGGAAGACCATCAAGAGGGCGGAGAGCAATTGAGAAGAGGCGGCCGCATCGACCTCGAGCGCACCTAACTTTCCGGTGGTATGAAGGGTGAAGGGGAAGCCTGTGGCCGGCGTTCCGTCGGCTTGCAGCGCGCGGCAACCCGCTTGGCTTAAAGCCGTGAGTAACCCGGCCATCGGGCGTGAGCGCATGGCCTCGTCGCCATCGAGGAAGTATTTCCCGCCAGGAGCCAGGGCGAGGAAGGCGGTCAAAAAGCGAGCGGCAGTTCCGGCATTACCGACCTGTAAGGTGGCGGATAATTTTGGAATACGACCCCCGAGGCCGTGCACGCGGATATCGAGTGCAGCCTCGTCGACGATGAGTTCGAAACCAAGTTCGCGGAGCGCTGCGATCAAGATTTTGGTATCTCGGCTGAAGAGCGCCCCAGTCAGGACGGTTTCACCTTCGGCCAAGGCGGCCAAGATCAGGGCGCGGTTGGTGATACTTTTCGACCCTGGGACTTGCGCGACGCCGCGCGCAGGGGTTTGAAAAGGCTGGATGATTAAAGGATCATTCATCGCGAGCGATCAAGCGCCTGACGGGCGATGCGTGCCTCTGCTAAGAGTTTATGAACGACCCCCGCGTCGCCGCCTTCGATAGCCCGGCGTAATTCAGCGGTTCGCTCTTCGGTGATGCGTAGCCCCGCCGCCACATGGCGGGCATTAGCTAAGAGAATTCCCACCCAAAGGTTTTCTTCGCCGGCGGCAATCCGGGTCGCATCCCGTAACCCTTGCCCGGCCGCAATTGGGTCAAAAGCGGGCAAACTGGCGACTGCGAGCATGAGGGCTGCCGCTGAAGCATGCGGAATATGGCTAATGGCTGCGACAATCTCATCGTGTTTGGCCGCATCCATTTCAGTGGTGTTGGAGCCGAGATCGCGCCAAAACGCATGGATTCGTTCCACGGCCACGCGCGGCTCTTGGCCGGTCGGGGTGATAAAGCAGGCCTTCCCCTCAAAGAGAGTGGCCGCCGCATGGGCCGCTCCGGCTTTCTCTGACCCCGCCATCGGGTGAGCACCCACAAAGATATTCGCTGGGGGTAAGTGGCGGGCGGCCAACTGGATGGCCAATTTAATGCTCCCCGCATCCGTCACCAAAGCATCTGGACCCAGACCGGCGGCGATCGCCCGGAAGGTTTCTTCCGCCTTATCGACCGGGGTGGTGACCACGACCAAGTCAGCGCCGCGGACGCAATCCGCCGCCGAGTCAAAAACTTCCGCCACCCCAAACTTCTTTAACTCCTCCCGAGAGGTCACCGATCTTGACCAACAGGCCAAAGACCCCGCCAGCTTCCGGCGGGAGGCCGCCAGCAGGATGGAGCCGCCGATGAGACCGGCGCCGACGACGGCTATTCGCTTAAATTGTGCCATTTTCCGAGGTTGATGGGTGGTCTTTGATGTACCAGCCTATGAAACTATTAAAGCAAACAAACTGCCAGCGATAAAGCTGGCAAGCACCCATGACTTCCCGTCCTCCCAATCCTCAGTCCGACTTTATTCGAGGTAAAATTCTTCGCGTTCCCCAGCCAATATCGGCGACCCGGGTCGCCTTTTGGAAGTGGGCGCGCATCCTCTCGGTCGTGCTCGTTATCGCCGGTTTTAGTGCCTCGATTGGATGGCTGATGTATAGCGACCGACGGTTTACCCGCCAAACCGAAGGGATTTTGACGGCCGAAGAGGTTAGCCAGCTGCGGGTCCAGTCTTTGGATTACGAAGCCGCTTTTGCCAAGGCCCGCCTGAGCAAGAATAGTTTAGAGGAAGCGGATATCAAATTACTCGAGCAAGCGCTGCAAGCCCAGGAAGATTATGTAGCGGCGCGCGGGGCTCTGGGCGCCGATAATTACCGAATCGAAGTACTGCGGCATAATCTGCACCTCATACGTGGCGAGAATTTAAGAACGCTGGCCAATCAAGCGGAGGCTAAAGCTTTGGCTATCGCCAAGACTCAGCCGGAAGAAGCGATGAAGCTTTTACGGTCCGCCATGGAAAGTGAAAATGAGATCAGTAAAAAATGGCTTTTCTCCGGCTTGGTCGATTCTGGTAAAATCGCTCGCCTGGATACACGCTTACGTAGTCTGGAGGCCGAGCCGCTCTGGCGGAAAGGCCGTATGCTGGAGAAAGAAGGCGAGGATTTGGAGGCCGTGGGGAAGTTCTCCGCCGCGGTGGATAAATATAACCAAGCTATCGAATGCGAGACGGAATTCCTCGGACGCTTTCGCGATGTCCGCGACACCGAATTCAAGCGAGTCGACCTGCTTGAAGGGAAACGTGAGACCGCCTTATCCGGTACTATGATAATCGAAGTGGAGCAGCAGATCAAGACAGCCGAAAAAATGGAGAAGCTCAATCAGTGGCAGTCGGCCTCTCGTGTGTGGAAAGATATCATCGATGCCTTCAACCAGCTTTTAGTTGAATACCCTAAAAGCCGCCACGCCGATCGGGCGCGCGAGGCCAAGCTGGTCGTGCGCATGAATTTTGCCCGGGCCCACGACCAGGTCATGGCGGTCTATCAAGGCGTTGAGCAACTCCATCAACAACTTCAAGGGCGGCATGCGCTTGCGGCCGCTCAGCTTGCGACGACTCATTTAGCCGCCGCCCGGAAGTTAGCGGATGAAAATACCGGGGCATTTTTAACCGAAGATCCGACGCGGCAAGAATTGGAGTTTATTGCGAACCGCGAGGCTACGCTGAGGGCACTGCTTGCCACCATCGACTTATCGCTTGTGCCGCTCCCGGCGCCTTTTGTTCACAAAAAGATTTATCGCCAAGAGGTTTCGCAGGGACTCTACGCCTCTTTGATGGGCGCCAATCCTAGCGCTCTTCAGCGCGAAGCTCATCCCGTCGAGTCCGTCTCTTATACCGATGCCCAAATGTTTTGCCAGAAGTTGGGCTGGGCCTTGGGCTCTAAGGTGAGACTGCCAACTTTAGAGGAATTCCGTGCGGCCGCTGGCGATGTCAGCAAACTCCCGGCTGGGAATCAGGCCTGGACGTTTGAGAATACCGACGGGGTGAATACGCGCCCCGTAGCCACCTCGCAGGCTAACGGTTTAGGAATTTACGATATTTTGGGAAATGTCGAAGAATGGACAAACACCGAAACCGCCAGCGGGCTTGGTCAGGTCGTCGGGGGTAGCGTGACTTCTCCCGCCTCGCCCGGGCTGGTTGTAAGGAGCGTCAATAAGAGAGAGAAAAGAAGGACCCTTGGATTTCGCATTATCATAGATTAAGAACATCTTAATTAATGCACATGGGTTAATGAGGTGAGTTGGTTTGACTATATTATAGATAAAAATAACTTTGCGTGATTAACCATCAACCATGCCGACGCCTGTCAGTAACATTCAGAGAATTATTTTCTATTCTGCGATTTACGGAGTCCTCACGGCCCTTTGTTTATGGTTTGCGTACGAATTCCGCTTCGGCGGCTTTATCGTAGGGAATTTGATTGATGCCCAGACCGCCGATCAATTCCTCAATCACCAGCGACCGCTGGCTTTGTTATGGATCGTCCCACTTAAAATAATCGCCTTGTTCCTAATAGGGCAATTTAGGGGGATCTTTTACTATTTCCGCCTGCCTGATGCACTCCGGCTGGTCCTCGCGCTCTTCGTCACTTCGATCGTCATGTTCCTCGCCTCCTCCTTTATCGGGGACATCGACCCCTATGGTACACTTAAGATCCCAAGGGGTGTGATTCTCACCGACTTCAATCTCTCGCTGGTTATTTTTATCGGCTTCCG
>JBAXRS010000017.1:0-29223 GCA_037131085.1 Verrucomicrobiota bacterium
GGTACCTTGCGGTACGCCTGATTTCAAGTCAGGTGCAATCGACCACTCTGCCACCTCTCCGTGCGTGTTAGTCAAATCCTCCTAAGGTCTTCCCTCAAGCCCATTCGGTGGCTTCCCCTGGGCTATCTCCCCAATTCACTTCACGGCTTCTTCCCTGCTCTAATGCGCGATGAGCACCTGCGAACGCGTCGAAGAAATCGAAGGCCCTTACGGCCCTTTTGCCATTGGCGAGCGTGCCATCCAACGGCTTTGGGCGGCCGGAGAAGTACGGGGCCCGATGTCATCGACCACGGGTACCGCCATTGAAATCATCCACCCCGGAGATTGGAATCGCGGCGCCGGACCGGATTTTCTGGGCGCAGTCATCCTGTTGAATGGCAAAAAGGCGCGCGGTGATATCGAAATCCACCTGCGCTGGTCAGATTGGCACGCCCACGGCCATGATGCGGATCCCAATTTTTCCGGCGTAATCCTTCATGCGGTCTTACTCCCCGGCTGCAAGACCGTCACAACCCTCAGCGGACATAGGCCCGAGACCTTGGTGTTATTGCCGCACTTGCCACGCGACCTCGAAGACCTCGCGGAAGAAGACGCGCTCTTGGAGCTTCGGGGCCGTTCGGGCGAAGTAGCCCGACGCGTACTGGCGACCGAGACTAATATTTCTTTCGGCCTGCGCCAACGCGCCTCCCAACGCTTCAAAGCCAAAACCCATTACGCCCGCCAACGCATCAAAGAAGTCGGCTGGGAGGGAGCCTGTCATGAAATGTTTGTCGAATCGCTCGGCCTCGGAGGTAACCGCGCGCCCATGTGCGAACTCGCCCGATCACATTCCTCGGAGCAGATGCTTATCTTGGGCCTGGATGCCCTTTACATGGAAAAATGTGGACGGTGGCGTCTGCGTGGGCTGCGTCCCGCGGGACATCCTTATCGCCGACTGGCGCAATACTTGGAATTGAATCGTCGCCAACCAGAATGGCGCAAACGTCTCCGCGCCTGGGCGGAAACAACCGACAGCACCCCCCTCCCCTCCCTGCGACGGCGTCTGATTGACGATGTCCTCTCGTGCGTTTTGCCCGATGGTCGGGCGGATACGCTTTGCATCAATGCCCTCTTTCCGCTCCTGCAAACCAAGTCGCCGACCTACGAGCAACAGTGGCTGGATTGGCCGCCGGGAAATCATCCGGAAGATATCCAAGATGCCCGCGGGCTGATTGGCCTCACGGGCCCCTCGCGCAACTGGGAGATCCAAGGTATCCTCGACGTGCTTCGCCGAGCCGGTGCGGCGGCTCTCGCCAAGCCGGCCTAGGCCATCATCTTGCGTACCTTCTCGAGCGAAGTCGCTAGGCGATCGACTTCCTCAAAGGTGTTATAGAAAGCGAACGAAGCACGGGCGGTCCCGCTGATGCCAAGGTGCTTCATCAAAGGCATGCAGCAATGATGGCCCGTCCGAATCGCGATGCCATCCGCATCCAAAAGCGTCCCGACATCGTGGGGGTGTCCGCCTTCGAGCAGGAACGAGATGACGGCGACTTTCTCGGGCGCTTCACCCACGATGGTCAGTCCTTTGATGGCCTTGAGGCGCTCGGTCGCGGCGGCGAGAAGTTTTTGTTCATGCGCATGCGCTCCAGCCTGCCGCGGCATAAAGTAATCCAAGGCCGCCGCCAAACCTAACGCCCCGGCGATGTGCGGGGTGCCAGCCTCAAAGCGCTCCGGTGCCTCGCGATAAGTCGTACCCTCGAAATCCACCTTACGGATCATGTCGCCCCCATATTGATAGGGCGGCATGGCGTCCAAAATTTCCGGGCGCCCCCAGAGCACGCCGATGCCGGTGGGACCAAAAGTCTTATGTCCGGAGAAGACGTAGAAATCGCAACCGAGTGCAGGGACATCGACCTTGAAGTGCGCGGCGGCTTGGCAGGCGTCGATGAGTACCGTGGCCCCCACGGCCTTCGCCAGTCGCGTCATCTCGGCGGCGGGATTCACCGTACCCAAAGCATTAGAAACATGCGCAAAGGCTACTAACTTTGTCCGCGGCGAAAGCAGTTTCTTAAAAGCCTCGAGATCGACTTCACCCCGCGGCGTAACGGGGGCGACGACTAACTTGGCGCCCGTCCGCTCAGACACCACCTGCCAAGGCACGATATTAGCATGGTGTTCGAGATGGGTGATCAGAATTTCGTCTCCGGACCGCAAATGCGTTCGGCCCCAACATTCAGCAACTAGGTTGATACCCTCCGTCGCTCCGCGCACGAAGACGCAGCCGCGAGCCTCCTTTAAGCCTAAGAATTTAGCGACCGTCTGACGGGCGCTTTCATAAGCCGTGGTAGCTTGCTCGCTGAGCAAATGTACCCCGCGATGGACGTTGGCGTTACTTTCAGAGTAATAGTGCGCCAGAGCTTGGATGACGGCGTTCGGCTTCTGTGATGTGGCCGCATTATCCAAATAAGTCAGCGGCCGCCCATGCACCAGTCTGGCCAAAATGGGGAAGTCTTGCCGGATGGTGGCGATGTCGAACACGGACATACGGTGAACGTATGAGGAGACGCAGGGGGCGCAACCGGGAAGCGAACTTAGGGCGACGCCGGCAAGCGTACGGCCTTCCGGATGTAAGTCGGTACATCAATGTCCTGACCGTCGATAAAAGTCATCGGGGTCCCACCAAACAGACCACGGCGCATAGCTTCCTCGGTCGCGAACTCAAACATCGGCTGAGAAGGGTCGCCAGCTTTTGCGCCCTTCTTGGCCTTCGCCGGACTCTTGGGCACTGGTAGCGAAGCACCTAAAACCGAAACTTCGATCCGATCGCCAAGGTCAGGGTTAACACGGGCGCAGACAATCGTGGAGGTCTCGCCACCAAAACGCGTCCGGACCGCAGCTACTGCCTCAAAGGCCGCGGTTGTCGTCAAAGTCGGACCACCCGTCACATGTACGAAGAGCGATGCAACTTTCGTGACGGAACTGGGGCCGTGCGCCAAAGGACATTCATTGGCGGCACGGGCGGCCTTCATCGCAGCGCCCTCTCCGGTGCCCACTCCAAAAGCAAAGAGGGTGGGTGAGCCAGGGTTAGCCATAATCGAACGTAAAGCTGCCGGGTCAGCCGCCACTAACGCCCCTGGAATAAAGGCTCCCGCCAGCGCACGCAAGGCACCGCCAACCCAAGCATCGGCCGCAGCAAAGGATTCTGAAAGCGGAGCGTCGGTGGCGACTTGTTGTAAAAGTAAATCGTTATGGACGACCACCAGCCCGTGACATTTCAAGCCCAACACTCCCGTGGCTTCGTTGGCTTGGCGTTGGCGTCGTTCTCCCTCATGCGAAAAAGGCATGGTCGCGAACGTCAACACAGTCGCCCCGACCTCGGCGGCATAACCGGCGACGACGGCCGCGCCCCCGCTTCCCGTCCCACCCCCAAGACCCGTGACCATGACTACGATGGGCACGCCGGTAAAAATCCGGCGTAAAGCGGCTTCATCAGCTTCGGCCGAAGCACTTCCCAAGGCCGCTTCGCCGCCCGTCCCCATGCCCCGGGTCTGAGCCCGACCGATTTGCACAACCGTAGCACCGGGAAGTTGCTGAAAGGAGCGTGTGTCCGTATCGATTAGGGCCACCCCGATTTCCGGCGGCAACCGGGCGGCCAGCCGAGCGACAATCGAGCAGCCCGCACCACCTAAACCAACCAAGAGAATGGAAGGCGGGCGTTCCATGGTTTAGAAGCGAAAGAGGTCTTTGAGCGACGCCAAAAAACCTCGCTGTCGACGCACCGGCGGTGGCGAATCCGTAATCGCGGCGGTCATCAGACCGACGATTCCCGCATACTCCGGCTTGCGCAGCGAATCATTTTCGAAAGTCGGGACGCCGATCCGCGTCGGTAATTGCATGATGGCATGGACAGCCTCGGCAGCGTCGGCCAAATTCGCCGAGCCGCCCGTCAGGATGATGCCCGCCGGCAGGAAGTATTGGTCCAACTTCACCGCGTGTCCCGGGAAAAGCTGTTCGAGATGCTGCATGATATCTTTCTTAACGTATTCGAACGTCTCCTGATAACGCAAGGAAAGCACCTGCGTGATTGTTCCGCGATTGAATTGCTGATCGCCGAGCCCACGGTCGCCGTCTTTCCAGATGGTCTGATTGGCGTCCGCCTCGCGATGCAGGGCCGAACCGAAACGAATCTTCAGGTCTTCGGCCGTCTCGCGACTGATTCGCAAAGCTACGCTCAAGTCATTGGTCATATGCTCGCCGCCGACCGGAATCGAGCCCGCACAAAGGATGTGCTCCTTATAATAGAGAATCCAATCGGTCGTGCCGGCACCCATGTCGACAACCAGCACGCCTTGCTTGTCAGAATCGCTCGCGGTCGCGCAGGCCGCCGCATGCGACGCCAAAATGAAATCGCGAACTTTGATGCTCATGCCGTTCACCATGCCGACGCGCATTCGCATGTTACCCTCCTCCATCGTCACGCGCCAGAAATGGACTTCCAAACGCTTGCCGGCCATGCCCACTGGATTGGCCACCGCGCGTCCGTCGATTGTCGTCGGCTGGCGCATGTAGAGTAACGTGGCTCGCCCTGCCGGCGGCTCCAGACGCTTCGCAGATGCGATGGCGTCCGTGACATCCTTGGCGGTGACTTTGCCGTCGTGCGCTGGAATCGCGTGAATGCCCTTGATTCGTTCCCCTTCCGCTGCTGGTCCAGAAAGTGAAAGGTAGACGTGCTCAATCGAGCGACCGGAACTACGTTCAACGTCATTGACGACTTCATGAACGCAATGGTGGAGCCGCTCGAGGTCGATCACAGTGCCTTTGACCACGCCATCGGTCCGACGTTCACTGAAGCCCAACATCCGGGCCTTACCATTAATCATCTGGCCGACGAGGCTGACGGTCTTGTGAGTGCCGATATCAATGACCGCGATAAGAGAAGGAAGAAGCTTGGGGGTCATCGGAGGGGGGCGGGTACGAGGCGGGGTTCGGGGACGGGCGGAGAGATGGTACGGTTTTGAATGGAAAGTTTCAGGACGTAAGCCTGGGCCGTCGCGTTCGGCATCCGCAGGTATTCATCGATCCTAATCCGGGGCAACAGCGCCAATTCTTTCCGCCAGTTAGCGGTGGAGAAAATGATGCCGACCAATGGCGGACGATCCGTCGGTTGCGCCGCTGTCCGCACCGTCACGTTAAGATTCGATCCCGGAGCGTCTTCTTGAGCGCCGAAACAATCGCGCAAAGAAATCGATGCCCATTGTAGATAGAATCGCTCGTAACTCGTCCGGGCCGCCAGCAGGAAGGGACCGACCACTTCGATGCCTTCAATCGCCAATTGATCGCCCGAGCCGGTCGAACGGAAATCTTGGATTTCTGGTAAGCTCCGAATGGTCTGCTCAGAATAACCCGTGCCCGCGAAGGTCTGCCCATCGGGGCTGACCAGACGCACCACCATCGGCCCAGTCGGTGGCGCGGAGGCGATCTTGGCAACCGCGACACGTTCGCGGAGGACGATTTCCAAAGTGCCATCGGCTCGCCGGCGCACATCGGCCGCCAGGACCTGATTATCGGTTTCTAAGTCCGCCTTGATCGCTCGGACATTCTTGGCGGGCCCTTCAACCCCGGCCGAAATTACTTTCTGCACAAAGGCTGCGGGCAAGAAACCATCGGTCTTATAACGGAAACTCCGTCCGGCGGCGACCGGTACGGATTCATCGACCGAGAGATAAATGACGACGCCCAAGGCCACAAAAAATAAAATACTAAGGACCAACGGTAGACGACTCCGGACGGCGCGCTTGCGGCCGATATCATCCTCGGGCATCCGATTAACTTCTTGCGGCACAAGGGAACGCCAATCCCGATTGGCTGGGCCCATGAAAGCGTCCCGACGTTTACCTAAGAATCGATCGAAGAAGCCCATGAGTTATCGGGTTTGAGGTGCGCGCGCGCGCGCCAAAGCGGGAGCGATCATTCGCCGGGCGAGGGAGGTGAAATCAAGCCCGAGACAAGAAGCGCTCTTTGGCATCAAACTAGTTTCGGTCATGCCAGGCATCGTATTGATTTCGAGAAAATAGAAGTTTCCGTCAGGCTCAAGAAAGACATCAGCCCGGGCAAAGTCACGACATCCGCAGGCCGCATAGAGGGTTTCCGCCGCCAGCGCGATACCGGCCGCCTGCGCGGAGGTCACTGGGGCGGGATAACGGTAATCTGACGACCCCTTGGTATATTTGGTCTTATAGTCATAAACGCCTTGCAAGGGTACGATTTCGACGAGCCCCATGGCCTGGCCGTCCAGCAAGCCAATGGACATCTCGCGGCCGCTGAGCCGCCGTTCGGCCATCCACTGCCCTTCGGCAGGGATGTCAGCCAGCGCCGCGATAAGTTCATCCAACCCCTGGGTGACGTAAAGCCCCACGCTACTGCCCTTGTCGGCGGGCTTAAGGACGATTTGCTGCCCTAATTCAGCGATAAGCTTATCGGCCGAAGGCTTAGCCTTACCGGCGAACACGAACTCCGGAATCGCCGGAACCCCTGCCCTTCTCATCAGCTGCTTGGTGGCGACTTTATCGATACAAACACGACTGGCGGCGGCATCGCACCCGGCGAACGAAACGCCGCGCGCCTCTAATTCCGCCTGAATTTGTCCGTCTTCACCGTAGTCTCCGTGAATTACCGGAAAAACCACGTGACGACTGCCGTCTATCCACTCCGGCAGTTCATTGGTGGCCAACTCGACTAACCGGGCGCCGGCCATCACCGAAGCCACGGCCCGACCCGAACGAAGCGAGACTTCACGTTCGGGCGAGATCGCCCCACAAAGGATGATGATTTCTAAATGAGAGTTCATAAGAGGTCCTTCCACTCGCGCCCAAGCGCGATGATTTCAGGTTGAAGTTCGACCCCCTGGCTAAGTTTTACCGATGCTCGCACCTCGCGCATCACCGAGATAAAGTCAGCCGACTTAGCTTCTCCCAAGTTGACGAGGAAATTTCCGTGCACAAGTGAAACCGTCACGGCCCCAACTTGGTGACCCTTCAGTCCACTAACTTCGATCAGCCGGCCGGCCTTATCCGCGACCGGGTTGCGGAAAACACAGCCGGCGCTCGCTTCGCGCGGCTGCGAGGCGCGACGCTTAACGGACATCGCCTCCATGCGCTGGCGGATGAGCGTGCCGTCATCCTTGCCCGAAGCGCGGAGTACCGCCGAGAGCACCACGGCCCCGTGCAATTGAGGGCAATCCCGATAGAGCGCATCAAAACAATCGCGGCGGGCGGCCCGGACCTGACCATGCGGGGCGAGCCATTCGATCGATTCAACCACATCGAAAATCCACCCACCCATCGCCCCGGCGTTCATCCGCAAGGAGCCGCCGAGCGTCCCGGGAATGCCTTCCAGAAATTCAAAGCCGGCTAAGCCTTCTTTAGTTGCGAAACCGCAAAGTTCCTTGAGTCGGACGCCGCCGTCGACCCGGATACGATTTTCACCCAGCGACTTCATGTTACCCCAATGCTGAGAAGTCAGATGCAAGATTAACCCGTCATAACCTTCATCCGGCACCCATAGATTGGAGCCACGTCCTAAGACGAAATAACGTAAGTCGAGCTCCGCCGCCGCTTGCAGTAGCGTGACGATATCGTCGACGGTCGCGGGTTCGGCGTACCAGCGGGCCGAGCCGCCCACCCCCAAGGTGGTCCGACGAGCGAGAGATTCATTGGCCCGCAAGACGCACCCGGCCGAAAGTCGGCCGGCAACCCTGTCAGGCAAATCAAGGGACAGCACCGTCGCTCCTGAGCTTCGCAATACTTTGGCGTACACTTCGGCGTCGCGCTCGATATCACCCGCGCCCACGAAGGCCACGATGGTATCGGCGCCGGAACTTAACGCATTCAACAAAGCAGGTAACTCACGCCGATCTTCGACCAATTGATGCGCCGTCCCGGCGACGACCGACTCGGAGCGCCCTCCCTCCATGGCAGTTTCACCTGCGGCATAAACGGGAAGCACGAGAGCGTGGTCAGCCATGGCCAAGGCTTGCCTGAATTCTGCGGCATACTGCCGCGTACGCGTATGCCGATGTGGCTGGAAAACCACGATTAAACGGCCCACATGGGTTTCTTTAATCCACTGTAAAAGCGCTGAAATTTCCGTCGGGTGATGCGCGTAATCAGCCAAAACGCGGAGCCCGGCACGTTCAAAAAGGACATCTTGGCGCCGGCGGATTCCCCGCCAACGCGCCATGGGCTCGGGCAATAAAGATCCGGTGATAAAATGCGTCACCGCCAAGGCCATCGCCGCATTTGAACGGTTAAATGTCCCCGCGACCGGCAACGTCACTTGTTGCGCTGTAAAAAGTCCACCGACTTCCAAGACCGACGTCGCATGATCGCCGGCGATAGGGCGTGCCTGATAGTCGCCGCCTAAACCTACACGCCAAACCGGGACTTTCAAACCAGCGGTCAGACGTTCGAGCCGCTCATTGCCGACGGGTATGATCACCGCCGAAAGAGTCCGTTCGAATAATGCCCGAAAGACGGCCTCCAAGGCCGCTTCATCTCGATAGTAATCCGGATGATCCCAATCTAAATTCACGGCGACGGTGATATCGGGCGAAAAGGCTCCGATGGTGCCATCGCTTTCGTCGACTTCAGCCACCACCCAAGGCGACGAAACGGCCGAACGGGCGGGCGGAAAGGACGGATCGCGGAAAAGCCCGCCCAAGATATAACCAAAGTCAGCTCCGGCCGTTGAGAGTGCTGCGACGATCATCCCGCACGTGGTCGTTTTGCCGTGACTGCCACAGACGGCGACAAAGCGCCGTTCAGCGACCCTCTCCGCCAGTAATTCACCACGCCGCAAAATCCGCACCTCCTTATTTTCCGCCAAGACTAAGGCCGCATGGCCTGCTTTGACTGCGCTCGAACGACCAACCACTTCCGGATGCCGGCCGGCGGCCCAAGGGTCACGTAACAAAGGTATCTCTGCATTCGCTAACTGTAATTCCATGGGACTCCCGGTCGCGTCATCCCAACCGGAAACGTCCCAGCCTTCCCCTTTCAGATAAATTGCCAAAGGTCCCACCCCCATGCCGCAAGCGCCCAACAACCAGGCCGAAGCGGTAGGCTTCATCGGGTAGCGCGCTCCTGCGCGCGTGCCAGTTTGATAGTTTCCTGCGCGAGTTCTTCCCATCGATTTGAAGTATCCGCCAAGGCCAGCGCATCCCGCATGCCCGCCAAAATTGTTTTATCATTGATACGACTGAATACCGCTTCGCTTAGGCGGGAGATTTCCGGCTCGGGGAGCAGGAACGCGCTCCCCGCCACGGCGGCTTGACGGGCATTGGCAGTCTGATGATCGTCCGTGGCTTGGGGATAGGGCACCAGAATCGCCGGCGTCCGGCAGGTCGCCAATTCCGCCAAGGTGCCCGCCCCGGCGCGCGTGACGGCGAGATCGGTTGCCGAATACGCCGCGGCCATCTGATCGCAAAATGGCAGATATTTGATGAGTGAGTTTCCGGAACGAACTTCTCCCTCCCGGCCACCTGGCCCGGTCAGACAAAGTACATGGATATCATGCTGCGAAAATTCTTCCTGATGAGTTTCCACCCAACGGTTCAAGACCGTGGCGCCTTGACTCCCCCCGACGACCAGAAGCATCCGCCCGAGCGCGGGCATACCTAAGGAGCGGCGGGCGACCTCTCGAGCCAAGGGGCGAATCTCGGCCCGCACCGGATAGCCCGAATCATGCTGACGAGTCTCAGCGATGCCTTCGAGGCGGACACCGTGGGGCAGATGGATGGCGGCGGCGAAGCGAGCGATTAACCGGACCGCCTTACCCGGCCGACGATTAGCTTCGTGGACTAAGACTGGGACGCCCGAAAGCAGGCAGGCCAGAGCGGGGGCCACACTCATGAAACCACCGAAGCACACCAGTGCTTGGGGCTTAAATTTTCTTAATAAACGCCAGGCCGACCAAACCGAAACCACGAGCGCGGGGAAAAATCTGATTTTATTGATTAAGCCAGGACCAAACCCTCGGCCCCGTCCGGCCACGAAGCGCAGACGTGAATAAGAGGCCGTCATCTTGGCGTCCACGACCTTGCTGCTCACCATCAACAAGCACTCGTGCCCTTCATCGGAGAGTCGCTGAGCCAAGGCGATACCCGGAGCCAAATGTCCCCCGGTGCCACCACAGGCCAGCAACATCCGACTCATACGCGAGCCTCCTTCGGCATGAAGGCCGGCACGGCCGAGTCGCGGATGCAGTTAAGCACGAGCCCCACCATGCAGGCCATAATCACTAAGTTCGTACCTCCGTAGCTGATAAACGGTAGCGAGATGCCCTTGGTCGGAAGCAAGCCGGTGACTACGCCCATATTGACCAAGGCCTGCAGGACGAGAAAGAGCGTAGCCCCTAAGCAGATGTTAAACCGGAAGAGATCCGGACAATGCCGCATGGCAAGATAAGCAAAGATGAAGATAAGGAAATAGACCGCGGCGACGATACTCGTCGCGATCAGGCCATACTCTTCCCCGATGACCGAAAAGACGAAATCCGTATGTGCCTCGGGCAGATAGGCACGACCTTGAAGCCCGAACGCGGCACCCTTACCGGTGATCCCTCCTACCCCGAAAGCGACCATCCCTTCGAAGAGCTGATAAGCTTCGTCACCGCGACGACCCCACGGGTCGATAAAAGAAAGAAAACGCCGGAGCCGATTTTCCCAATGCAAGACGAGTGCCGTGAAAGCAATCGCCCCCAAAATAAAAGTCGGGAGCATGTACCGCCACCTGGCTCCTGAAATATACATCATCGTTCCGCCCACCGCACAGCAAAGGATAATGGTGCCGAGGTCTGGGCCAAGGCCGATGCCGCCACAGATCACGAGAATCACCACCGTCGGCTTGATAAAACCTTCTCTTAAATCTAACCAGCTTGCCGGCGTAAAAAAATAAGGGGGGCGATTGCTCAACTTAAACATCCGTGATTTCACCTTCAGCGTATGACGCTGCATCGACGCCAAAAAATCTGAGAGTAGTACGACCAAGGCAATCTTCCCGAGATCCGAAGCCTGCAAGCGAATGATGCCCAGATCAATCCACCGCCAAGAACCATTGACAGATACTCCGATGCCCGGAACGCGGGCAGCGCACATTGCAAACAGGGCGACCCAGAATATATGCCAGCGATACTCGCGCACGCGCTCGAGGTTTAGCCGGTAAGCTAACCATCCGGCAAAGATTGCGAACGGTACGTAGAATAATTGCCGGTCAAAGGCTGCCGTCCGATTACTCGAAGAAAACGAAATGCCAGCGCTGTACTGAACCACCAACCCGAACACCGCCAAGGATAAGGCCAGCAAGGCGATCCACAGGGAATACCAACCCAGGGAGCCCGGACCGTCTTGCTTGACCTTAATCACCATAACGGACGTGAGTCAGAGTTATTTGGTCGCGGCCGGAGCGGCCGAAGCGTCGGCAGCATTAGGTTCAACTGCCGCTGGATTGCTGAGCGAAACAATCTTCAAGGGCGAAAACTGCGGCGCCGCTGGAGCCGACGAAGTTGCGGCGGGAGTAACTTTGGGGCTTGTCTTGCCTGAAGAAGCTTTGGTTGTCTTGGGGGCTGGCGCCGAACCGGCGGCGGGAATCTTAAGTTTCTGCCCGGGGTGCAAAATTGCATTACGATCGAGCCCATTGGCGGCGCAAAGGGCAGCGATGCTGGTTTTTTCCCGTGAAGCAATGAGAGGCAAAGATTCCCCTTTAACAACCACGTGAACGCCGCCGGGGCCCGAAGCCGCAATGGGGGTCACTTTCGTCGGTGCGGGGACCACCATTTTAGCCGTTGTCGGCACCGCTACCAAGGCAGCGGATGAACTCGCTGGGCGAGCGCCGCCGGAGAACGCTGCCGGATCGCCCTCCTGTTCGAAGCCGCTCGTACTTCGGCAGCCGTTAACTCCGACGAGTACGGCGATGACGCAGAGGTGCAGAAGCACGACGGCAGTGACGGTGATGATGGGACGCATGGGTATTGGGTGGTTTGGGTGGGTGGTTTGATGAAAAAATCAGGCGCGATTGGCGAGGGCCAGGGCGGCGCGTTCGAAGACCATGCCGCGTTCGACGTAACTGCGAAATTGATCGAAGCTCGAGAACCCGGGGCTGAGTAGGATCGCGGTGGGACCGTGCGCATCGTTCGTCGCTGCCACCACGGCATCCTGCAACGAGGGGAAGACCCGGCTGGCCTTGCCTAAAGCTTCGAACTGCCGGTGGAGCTCCTCGCCAGTTTCTCCGATGAGATAAGCGGCTTCAATCTGGGGCGTAATCCGTGCGGCAAAAGCCTGTAAGTCGCCGCCTTTCCATTTACCACCGCCAATCCAGCGGACCGGGATGGTGAATTGTCGAAGGGCGGCCTCAACGGCATGGAAATTCGTCCCCTTGGAGTCGTTCCAATATTCGACGCCTTGAGATTCGGCGACCTTCCGTAAGCGATGCGGAGCCAGCCGGAAAAGTTTGGCTGATTCTTCTAAGAGGCGGAGGGCGATACCCCGTGCCCGCCAATATTTGACCGCCACGGCCCAATTTTCGAGCTGAGGCCAGGTGCCGAAGAGAGAGCCCGCCGGAACGCTATCCGCCACTTCCGCCCGCGTTGCCACCAAAGCCTCGACGGGAAGTTCGATTCCGAATTTACGGGCGGCCGCGACCACTGATTCCCCCACAACCAGAATTCCGCCCGGCATCATTCGTTCGATTAATTTAAATTTGGCCCGGAAGTAGTTCTCGAGATCGCCATGGCGATCTAGGTGATCTTCATCGAAATTCGTCCAAAGGACGGCTTCGGGTGTGAAGTTACGCAAATCTTCAGCTTGGAAAGAACTCACTTCGACCACCGCCAAGAAGGAGACGTTGGACTCGGTACGAGAAAGCGATGTCAGCGCATGCCCGATATTGCCGCAGGCGATAGCATCGACGCCCGAGCGCTTAAAGGCAAAGGAGAGGAATTCGGTGAGGGTTGTTTTTCCGTTCGTGCCCGTGATCGCAATCGCCGGGCCCGTCCAAAGCAAGGCGCCGAAATCCAATTCCGACATGCATTGCATCCCGACGCGCCGGGCCGCCAAGATCCAAGGGTGAGCTTGGGCAAAACCTGGACTATAGATGAGCAGATCGTGTCGCGCGGCCTGCTCAGGACCAAACACGGAGTTAATGCCCTTCTCGTCATAAATGACGGAAGCAAAACCGCCGGATGCCAAGGACTCAGCGACAGCGCGGCCGCTCACGCCTTCGCCAAAAATGGCTGCCGGACGGGCGAGCCGACGCTTAAGACTTTCGGGGAATTCGCTCATCGTAGTTTCAGGGAGAGCAGGCCCAGGAGCCCGAAGAGGAAAGAGATAATCCAGAAGCGCACGACGACTTTGGTGGCCGGCCAGCCCTTCTTCTGGAAATGGTGGTGAATCGGCGTCATGAGGAACAACCGCTGGCCGCCGGTCCGTTTGAAATAGGCGACTTGCACTATGACCGAAAGCGCCTCGACGACAAAAATACCGCCGACAATCGCGAGTAAGAATGGCTGGTGCATCAAGCAAGCCACCGCGCCCAAAGCCCCACCGATACCCAAGGCGCCGACATCACCCATATAAATTTCCGCCGGCGCGGCATTATGCCACAGGAAGACCAAACTACCGCCGATCAAGGCCGCGCAGAATATCGCCAGTTCACCGGCCCCGGAAACATAACTGATTCGAAGGTAATTCGAAAATTCGTGGTGTCCGACCAAGTAGGCTACGCTTCCTAAAATAAGCGTCGTAATTAAGACGCAGCCAATCGCGAGGCCGTCGAGACCATCCGTCAGGTTCACCGCATTGGAAGAGCCGACGCAGACCAGGATGAAAAACAGTGCCGCCACCCCGAAAGAAAGAAAGAAAGGTAGACCCCAGGAATGCTCCGTCCAGATTGGGCCGTTAAGAATCGGTAACCAGATTTCACAAAGACTCGAACGGTAGGCGGGATCGAGCAGGACAATCCCCAAAGCGAGCAAAGCTACGACCCCCTGCCCGCCCAGCTTGGTACGGGCAGAAATACCATCAGCACTACCGCTCCGTACTTTAAGCCAATCATCAACGAAACCTACAGTGCCCATCCCGATCAAACACCACAACGCAGCCAGCACGAGGACGTTGAGTTTAGCCCAAAGCAAGACGGATGGAATCATCGCCACGCCGATCAGTAACCCACCCATGGTCGGAACTTTGCCGCTTTCTTTGGCGAGTTCACCCATCAGTTTCGCGGAGCGTTCGGGCTGACGCAGTCGACTCAGGAGTCGAATCATCATCCCCGAGAATAACATACCCAAAGCCAAGGCCGTCAGGCCCGCCATAATCGCCCGCACGGAAATATACTCAAAAAGACGGAAAGGCCCCCAGAATTTTTCGAGTTCGCTGAGACGATAAAGCATCTTAGTGGAAAGTAAGCGCCGAGCGCAGGGAAAGGGGGAGGCAGCGCTCCAAGGCATGAGATCGGCTACCCTTCACGAAAATATAACCCACATGAGAATTCACAGCCTGCGCGACCTCGTCGATGGTTTCGACGGCGAGAAGAGTGACGTCGGACCGGCTGACGCCTTGCAGGTAAGCCGGCGCCTCACCGCCGAAGGCTACGACCTTATCTCCGGCCCGCAAAGGTAGCTTTGCGCCGTTTTCGCGATGGAATTGAACAGCGTGATTTCCTAATTCAGCCATCCCCCCTAAAATGAAAAGCCGCGGCTCGTTTTGTTTGGAACTCAATCGATCGAAGCAAGCGGCAGCATCGCTAAGGGAAGCCGGACTGGAATTATAACAATCTAAATAGAAGGTCTGTCTTCCGAGTACATGCACGCTTCCACGGCCAGCTGGCGGGGTCCATGCGGCCAGGGCTGGAGCAATCTGATCATCCAATAGCCCTAAATCACGGGCGGCGACCACCGCCAACGCGGCGTTCCGAACTAACCCGTCCGAAAGCGCGCCCAAGCGGAAGGTCTTCCCGTCGAGAGCCAGAGTCCGATGCCCTCTTTCATCTTCTCCGAGGGTGGCCTGAATTAAACGAGCCGGAGTCACCGCGGGCGCCGGCTCATCTTCAAACTGAACGGCGGTGCATCTATGAGCCTGCGCAGCAAATTCTGCCCAACCCAACAGCGCGACCGGCAAGATTGCCCGACCGGCGGGAGGTAAGGCCGCAACCAAGGTTGCTTTTTCGCGCGCCACGACAGCCATCGTGCCGAGTCCTTCAAGGTGCACCGGTGTCACCGCGGTGACAATAACGAGATCCGGACGGATGACCTGAGCGGAGATCGCCAATTCGCCTGGTACGCTCATACCCGCCTCGATGACCGCGAAGCGATGCCGACCAGGCTCCACTCGGAGTAACATCAGCGGAACGCCGATAAGATTATTAAGATTGGCCTCCGTCACGAAGGCATCGGCGCCAAGCAAGGCCGCCAGAAGCTCCTTCGTGGAAGTCTTGCCCACGCTACCGGTCACGCCGATGACTTGGCCTTGGAAACACTGACGCCAAGCATGGGCGATGCGGCGCAGGCCCGCCAACACGTCATCGACCACGAGCTGCGGCAAAGCATCCGCGACCGGCCGAGAAACCAATGCACAGGAAGCGCCTTTGTCTCGGGCATCGGATAAGAAGTCATGACCGTCCCGACGGTCGGTCCGCACGGCCACAAACACGTCGCCCCGACGTAACGTCCGGGTATCGGTCCCAAAGCCCGAGAGGCTCGCCGGAGGCAAAGCCGTCCAGCGCCCTTGCGCCCAGGTCGCCAGATTGATGGCGGAGAAAGTTGTCATGCGCTGGCGGCTCCTTTTCGTAGTTCGAGAATTTCGCGTACGACCTGGCGATCATCAAACGGCACCACGGTATCCGTAAATTCTTGGGTCGTCTCATGACCTTTACCGGCAATCACGACGCAATCTCCAGCCCGGGCGGCCGCTAAAGCCCGCCCAATCGCCTCGCGGCGATCAGCCACGAACTCGATCGAAGGTAATGCGCCCAAACCTTCGCGCATGTCCGCAAAGATGGCTTCGATTTTCTCCCTGCGGGGATTGTCCGCCGTCGCCCAAGCCAGATGGGCGTGGTCGCGGACGACCTTCGTCATCGTTGGGCGTTTGCCGCGATCACGATTACCACCGCAACCATAGACGCAAAGAACACGGCCCGGTGTGATCGCGCGCAACATACGCAAGGCATTACCCAAGGCATCATCCGTATGGGCGTAATCAACAAAGACGGGGAAGACCTGGCCGGCATCAACCCGTTCCATCCGGCCGGAAACTCCAGGAAAAGAAGCCAGGCTTGCGCTCAGGCTCAAGGGATCGCGACCGAGCGCGGCCGCCATGGCCAAGGCGCAAAGCACGTTCGAAACATTATAGCCACCCGGCAGCGTCGAAGTAAACCGGGCCGTCTGTTGCCGCCAAGCCACCGAAAAAATGGCGCCGCTGGGTAACAAGGTTAATTCCGTCGCTCGCAAATCGGCATCATCGGCCAAGCCGAAAGTAATGACCGCACCGCGACGGCGACAGGCTTCGGCAAGTACGCGACCGCTGGGGTCGTCGATATTAATGACGCTGACCCCCGGCACCGCGCCGTTCCTGCCATCGAACAACGCCGTCTTGGCATCAAGGTATGAACCCAGATCACCATGGTAATCCACGTGATCGCGCGTCAGATTAGTAAAGGCGGCAACTTTGAATTGGAAACCGTGAACGCGATCTTGGTGTAAGGCGTGAGAACTCACTTCCAGACAAGCTCCGACGCAACCGGCATCGACCATCTGGCGGAAGAACGCGGCAAGGTCTGCCGACTCGGGGGTGGTCTTATAAGAAGGGATGGAGCGTCGACCGAGGTGATAACGGACCGTGCCAATCAAACCCCAAGCCGAACCCTCTGCCTGCAGAAAATGCCGGAGCAAAGAAGCGACGGACGTCTTGCCGTTCGTCCCGGTTACCCCCGCTAATGCCAACGCCTGTTCTGGGTGCCCAAAAAATCGGCGGGCGACTTCGGCCAAAACTTTCCGAGGTTCGGCGACTTGCACCGCCGCCACCGCCGGAAGCCCATTCACGCTCTGAGCGGAAATGATGGCGGCGGCGCCCCGGGCAATCGCATCGTCCATAAAAGTATGGCCGTCGGTGCGCAGTCCAGGCAGCGCGAAAAACAAAGCCCCCGGGATAATCCGGCGGCTGTCGGTGACGATGCAGGTAATCCGGACCGAGCCGTCTCCCGTGCGCGAAAGAACTGGCAGTCCTTGCAACAAGGAATTGAACGTAGGGCGCTCCATCGCAGTAGACATGAGGAGGGGCGCGGGTGTCATTGCTCAGTGCGGGCCAAGGGGCCGCGGGGCACCGCTGTCATGGGAGGAAGATCGAGCCATCGAATACATTTCTCGGCGACTTCGCGAAAAATCGGGGCGGAAACTTTACCGCCATAAGCCACGCCCTCCCCTTGGGGTTCGTCGATGATCACCGTGATCGCCAAGCGAGGGTCGCCCACCGGGAAGAAACCGGAAAAAGAAGCAACGTGATGGGTCGTCGAATACTTACCGTTGATAATTTTCTGCGTGGTACCGGTTTTGCCAGCGACTTCATAACCGGGGATATCCGCAACCGGCGCCGTTCCGCCCTTACCACAAACGGCTCGCAACAACGTGGCGACTTCGTGCGCGGTCGATTCCGAAATCGCCCGGCCCCGGCTTCTGGGCATGTAACTTAAGATGGGTGATTTGGTCTTCGGGTCTTCGACGCGTAAGACGAGTTGCGGCTGCATGAGCAGACCGTCCGCGGCAATGACCGACATGGCATAGTGCATCTGCATGGCCGTCACGCTAATCGAGTGCCCCATCGGCATCCGAGAGATGGTCATACCATCCCAATTCTTCGGCGAGATTAACAGTCCCGGGACTTCGGCGCCCGTGATTAGACCCGAGTTTGAACCGAACCCAAAAGATTTTACTAAGGCGAAGAATTTTTCTTCTCCTAAGCGCTCGGCATACTGCATCCCGACCTGGACGGTCCCGCGATTGGAAGATTCGCGTACGATATGGCGAATATCGACGACCCCGAGAGGGTGCGAATCCGCCGGCAAGGAAACCATGCGACCGCGGTAAGGCACGGAGGTCGCGCCGCAGTCATAAACTGAATTCGGCGTGATCAGATGTTCCTCCAGGGCTCCCGAAATCGAAACAATCTTAAACACCGAACCTGGCTCGTAGACATCGGAGACGGCGCGGTTACGCTGACTGTCCATCGGGGCGGACTTGGGATCCCAAAAACGGTTAAGGTCATAGGTCGGCCAATTGGCTAAACCTAAGATCCGGCCTGTCCGCGGTTCGCTCACGATGATGATGCCGCTTTTAGGATTATAACGGGCAGCGGCGGCGGCCAATGCGTCTTCGCAGGTTTTCTGGACAAGGCTATTGAGCGTCAGCACCACCGTACTTCCGTCGACCGGGGCCACTTCGCGTAAACGGATACTGGCAATTTCGCGGTGGCGGCCATCCCGTTCGGATTCGATCCAGCCATTTTGGCCGACTAACAAACTATTCATGACGCGTTCAATCCCCGCCGCGGGTTCACCCTCCTTATTGACATAGCCGATGACGTGCGAAGCCAGCTGGCCTTTGGGATAACTCCGGCGGCATTTTAATTCCGCCCGCAGCGCCTTGACACCCAGCGCCTTAATCCGCTTCACGACATCTTCGCCACATTCACGGGCTAAGATTGTCCACCGAATCTTATGTTCGTCACCTTCAGCATCAAGGCGGACCGAGTTATTGAAAGCTTCGATGACCTTCGTCGCAGGGATACCTAAAATGAGCGCAATTTCTGAAATCCGTCCCCGGTCGCCTTTTTGCAAGACGTCAGGATCGACCCCGATATCCCAGACGTTTTCCGAAATAGCTAAAAGATTATCTTGAGCGTCACGGATCTCGCCGCGGCGACAAGATTTGGACTGCAAGACCCGACGAGCTTGAAGCGCCTCGGCGCGTAAACGGGGAGCATCAATCCAATGCAGCCAGACGAGCCGGCAAAGAACGGCGACAAAACAGACGGACACCCCCCAAGCCAGCGAACGGTAGCGCATTCGTCTGGCATGGGGTAGGCTCATCGCGCAGTGCCGCCCCCCTGGCCGGTCAATGGGCGGAAGGCAATTTCGCGGGGAGTCAGACGAGGACTAATGATCGAAGAAAGCGGCGCCACTGAGACGGGAACCAAGGTGGCCCGGGAAATCCAAACCACCTGCTCGGGGGTGGGAGGCTTGAGGGCATCACCGATCCGCGATTGTAACTGTAAAGTGTCGAGCGATTGATCACGTTGCCGCTTCAAAGTATCTAGGTCTTTCTTGGTATCAGCAATCGAACGCTCCAGCCGCACGATACGCGAACCGATGACTTCGGCTTCCATCCTTAACTTCATGATGGAAATTGTCCCAAGCGCAGCCGCGCCCAGTGCGCCGCAAAGGAAAACCCAGGTCATCAGACTACGGAGACTCATAGGGCGAGGCGCCGGACGGCGCGGAGCCGCGCGGAGCGGCTGCGGGGGTTACGTACTTGTTCTGCCTCGGACGGTTGGGTCGCCTTACGCGTCAGCAGATCGGCCAACTTGACGCGATCATCCTGCATCCGGGAGTCGTTCCGGTCAACGGGACGACCCGCCACGCCGTTGAGGTAACGTTTGACGATGCGATCTTCCAACGAATGGAATGAAATGATCGCGAGAACTCCGCCGGCATTTAATTTTTCGAAGGCCAAAGGCAAGGCGTCGGTGAGCGCGCCTAATTCATCGTTCACCGCGATGCGGATGCCTTGAAAAGTTTTCGTCGCCGGGTGCGGGCCACGGGGGCCAGGCTTAGGCGGGGCGGCCTCGGCGACAAGCGCCGCGAAAGCCGCCGTGCGGGCCAGACGTCCGGTACCCCGGGCGGCAAAGATCGCATTCACGACCCGAAACCAACGGGGCTCTTCGCCGTAATCGCGCACGGCACGTTCGACTTCGCCGCGTTCGCCATGCTCAAGGAATTCTTCCGCACTGCGGCCCCGGCGCGGATCCATGCGCATGTCATTGGGGCCGTCGTTACGAAATGAGAAACCGCGTTCCGGAATATCCAACTGGTATGAAGACACCCCAATGTCCATCAAGACACCATCGAATCGTCCCGGAACGCGGTCAAGGTGGCGAAAATCTTCGGAATGAAAACGAAGTCGTCCCGGATAACGCGCCGCGGTTTCCGCCGCGCGTTCTGCGGCCGCCGGATCGCGATCCATGGCGTCGACACTGGTGCCGAGTGTCCGCGCCAAGATTGCTTCCGTGTGCCCGCCGCCGCCGAACGTACAATCCAAGAGCGTACTTCCGTCCTGGGGCGCAAGAAGTACCAAGCACTCCTCGAGCAGGACTGGAACGTGGCTGGTCATGGGCGGCGGTTGTGAATAAGGTGTGAGTAGTGTAAGTAACTTCTGGATACAATTAGATACCCAGTTCACGTAAGGCGCGCAGGATGGTACGCGTACTTTCGGAATCTCGATCGGTTTTCGGCGGCGTCGGCGCGGAAATCTGGAAGGTGGTAAAGCTGCCGCTGAACACGATATCGCGATCGAGCGCCGCTTGGTTCACGACGTGATCGTTCAGCGTGATCCGGCCAGCTTTGTCGCACGAAACCTGGATACTGTTTTCGCCGAGCAAACGCAGCGCGTTCATCTTATCCGGATCGCTCACGGTCACCTGCGAGGAAGCATCGCGAATCCGCTGCACCATCGATGGGGGAAAAACGACAATCGTTCCGAGGGCAGGGTGAAACATCGCCAGAAAGCTGGTTTCACCCGCTCCCTCGAAGCGCCAGGCCGCTGGAATGGTGACGCGATTCTTCTCATCCAATTTTCCATTATGGATGCCGGTAAAGAGTCCGATGTTTGCGCCAATAGACATTTCGTGGGTTTTAGCCCCCTGTTTACCCACTTTCCCCCACTCACCTCCACTGGTCAAGATTTTAGCCCCAATTAGCCCCAATTTATTATTCACAGCCGCGCCCGATCGGCTTTATGATTAGTTTCAGTCTTATAGTTTGTAACTTATTGTACATTAGTAACTTATGAATAAATGCTGTTTTTTAACCAAAAACTACCGCGTGGGGCGGCCAGATCCAGCCCGGTGGTTCGACATTTTTACCAGCCTTAACCTCGACTTTGTAATGATAATCTCATTACAAAACGCTCAGTTTACGGCTTTCTGGGCAGGGCGAAATCGTTTGCCATAAAGCTCCGGCTATGCTTTGTCTGTTATCACTCAACCACGACTCTTGACCATGAAGAACGCCCTCGCCCTCGCCCTCCTCGCCTCCACCCTGCTTACCACGGGATGTAACACCCTTGTTGGCGTCGATAACGCTGACACCCGCGAGGCCTCGTTCTCCAATATCACCGGGGCACTGGTGACTCGTTACAATACCGACACCGAAGCGGTTTTTAATGCGGTTAAGCGCTCCCTCGATCAATCTGGCGGTACCCTTCGCACTGGCGAAAGCGACGAACGGGGCCCGAACAACGAGCTGCTGGCCGTCACGGTCTTTGCCCGCACCGTGGGTGACCTTGAAATCAAAATTGACGTAGCCAAGGTTGAAGACCCTATCACCAAGGTAGCCTTCACCCAATGTACCGTAAAATACGGCTTCTTCGGCAATCTGCCCCAGAGCCAACAGCTGGTCTCCAAGATTACTTCTAACCTTCGCCGCTAAGCGTCGGGGCGGAACCGCCAAACGGACGCCGCCCGGCCCTCAGGCTCGGCGGCGTTTCTTTTTACCAAACTTTCCATGGGCAACATTCACGGCCAAAACTTCCGCATCGCGACTTTCGGTGAAAGTCATGGACCCGCCATGGGCGTCGTCATCGACGGCTGCCCTCCGCGAGTGCCCTTTGATATTAATTTTTTGAAGAGCGAACTGGCGCGCCGTCGCCCAGGCCAAAGTGCCCTGACCACCCAGCGCAAAGAAGAAGATCTTCCCGAAATCCTTTCCGGAATCTCGCACGATGGCTTCACGCTCGGCTCGCCCATCGCGATCGTCATTCGCAATGGCGACCAACGCCCTCAGGCCTATGCTGAAATGAAAACCGCTTACCGGCCGTCGCATGCTGACTATACTTACGATGCTAAATATGGTATCCGCGCGATCGAAGGCGGTGGCCGCTCGTCTGCCCGCGAAACGGCGGCACGGGTCGCTGCCGGGGCCGTGGCAAAGACCGTCCTAAAGCACGCCTGCGGAGCTAAAATCACGGCCTGGGTTGAGAGCGTCGCCGAAATCAAGATGCCGACACCTGCCCAGACCCCTTCGCTTAAACAAGTCGAAGCCAGTCCGACGCGCTGCCCGCACCCCGCCACGGCGGCCAAGATCGATGCGCTGATTCGGGCCGCTCGGGCCGAAGGCGATTCCGTTGGTGGCGTCATCTGTTGCGTGATTGAAAACCTTCCCACCGGACTGGGCTCGCCTGTGTTTGACCGCTTTGAAGCCGACCTCGGTAAGGCCATGCTCTCCCTTCCGGCGACGAAAGGCTTTGAAATCGGGAGCGGCTTTAGTGGCACGCTTTTACGAGGCAGTGCGCATAATGATGAATTCATCCGCAAGGGCGGAAAAATTCGGACGGCGACTAATCGTTCCGGCGGCACCCAAGGCGGTATCACGAACGGAGAAGACGTCGTCTTCCGCATCGCTTTCAAACCTACGGCCACTGTCCTGAAACCGCAACGCACCGTGGGGCCAGACGGGAAAGCCACTGAGCTGAGCGCTAAGGGCCGACATGACCCCTGCGTCCTCCCGCGCGCCGTTCCCATTGTCGAGGCGATGGCGGCACTGGTCGCCGTCGACCACTGGATCCGCGATCGCGGTCAAAATGCTCCCTTCGGTCGTTGTGGGCGCAAGGCATGACACCTCTCATCCTTGTCATCGGCCCCAAGGGCTCTGGCCGTACGGACGCCGTCCGTGAACTCTCCGAAAATGCCTGGCCCGAAGGCAAGGTCATCCGAATTTTACGCGAAATCCGCGAAGGGGGCGAACTTCCTGACCAATGGAGTTTTACTAACGGGCAAGCCACTGTGCCGGCGCCAGGCACAGAGGAGGCGGCCATCCTCGTCCTTCATGGCGGCCTGTCCGTCATCGACCAGATGGAAGCCCTGCACCGAGCGCTCAAGCCCACGCTACCCGATGCGGTGTGGCGCGTGCAACGTATTGTCACGGTCGTCGATTGCCCGCTGACTCAACGGCATGAAGCGGTGGAGAAATGGTACGAGCCGTGCATCCACTTTTCGGACACCGTCGTCATCAATCGGCGGTGGGAAGTGCCGGGCCAATGGGTCACGCGGTTCTTGGCTCCGTACGAAAAAGCATTCTATCCCTGCCTGTTTTTTAATCTGCTCAAAGACGGTAGCATCGCGAATCCAGCCCAGGCGATCCACGGCGAACCCCTGCGCCTTTCGCATATCTTCGATGATATCGATGCCGTCGATGAGATGGAGTTCGACGAAGATAATCTACCCGACGAGCCGTTTGACCTGGTCCGCCAGCCGGACAAATATTTCGCCCGGGATGAATTAGGCCGACGCAATATCTTAGTGACGGAAATTGGCGATATTCTCCGTCAAGAAGGTCGGAGCTAAAAATCCTGCATGCGACCCTTCATCGCGATCTATGCCTGGCTCTTGACTCGCCTGCCCGAAGGATTTGCCCGGATCAATGCCGCCGGCTGGGGTTGCGTGCTATGGATCTTACGCCGAAAAATCCTCACCCGTAATCTTCGGGTAGCTTTTCCTGATCGTAATGCCGCTTGGGTGAAACGTATCGGCCAAACCTCCTGTCGGCGAGCTGCGGAGATGGGCCTTTTCTCCATCGCCTCCCCTCTTTTTTCGCCCGAAGAAATCCGCCGCCGCGTCACGCTTGATGAGAGCATGCTGCGGGGCCCCTCCAGCCTGACCGAAACGGCGGAAGGCATCGTCCTCTTCGTTCCGCATTTCACGCACATGGAGATGATGACGGCCGCCCCGCTGCTACACCCTAAACTTGCGGCGAAACAGTGGGTCGTGCTTTTTCGTCCACTCAACCAGCCGGGCGCCAACACTTGGGTCAAAGACGCACGCGAGCGCTTCGGGATGCAATTGGTTTCGCGCCGCGAGGGCTTCGGCCGAGCCATGAAGGCGGTCCGCGAAAAACAAATCACTTGCATTCTGTTCGACCAAAATACCCCCCAAGGGATTTCCGTCAATTTTATGGGAAGCCCTTGCCTCGCCACGGATCTTCCAGGAATCATCGCCCAGCGCTTCGGCGCGGAGAGCCGGATTTTCTGGGCGGAGCGTATAAGATTTTGGCAGTGCCGGCTTCACTCCGTGGTGCTTAATGCGAAAGATTCGACCGGCCTGACCATTGAGTCAAACAACTGGCTGGCTGACCGATTACGCTCCAACGATGAAGCCTGCGTGGAATGGCTCTGGGTACACGACCGCTGGAAGCACGGCCCGCAGGGCACCGGTTGATTGTTATTGAATAATCGGCGGAGGCGTCACCGCGGGCTCTTCGGAACGAGGCACTTCGCCCTTTGGACGCTTGACTGCCTTCTTCTCGCCGCCGGATTTCTTTTCACCCTCCTTGGCCAACTCGACAGAAAAACGTTCGGCCTGCTGGCGGATGAATTCCTCACGTTGCTGGGGGGTAAGTCCGTTGATACGTACCCGCTCAGCCTTTGCCTTTTCGGGCGGGAGAGATTTAAAATAGTGATCCAGTACCCGGCCGTTGAAGCCACCATGTTCGCGTAGTTCCTTGGTCAGCTTGCGTCGTTCTTCTGGCGTAGCGGTTTCAAATTTAGCTAACTTATCGGAAAATTCCTTCCGGGCTCCCGGCGGCATCTTCTCGATGTGTTCGATCGCCCCGCGGATGCGTGAAAGGCGCTCGGGAGGAAGCTCCAGTATCTTACGGATGGTCTGAATTTCTTCGGCTGACGGCGCCGTATCTGCCGAACCTTTTCCGGCGGGGGCATCTGCTGCCCAAGCGTTCATGACTAACCCAAGCGCTATAAAAAGAGGTGCGAATTTCATGGTAATCAAGAGCCCGGAGACGTGAGGACATCCACCAAAGTGGATTTCTCGATGACAGGAGCTAAGACCGAAAGATCATTGGCCAAGCCTAGGATTTCGTTGAATTGAGCGGACTCATCGCTGGCGAGTAAGGCACGAGTCTGCCTGATTAAAGACTCTTCCGAAGGTTCTTTGGTGAGGAAAATAGTGACCAAACAGGCGGCGGCGGCGGTGGTGATCCACGAACTCCAACGGATTACGTTGGCGCGATGGCGCTTAACTTGGACCCCCTCGACCACTCGGTCCGCAAACCCAGGAACCACCACGGCGGCCTTGCGACTTAGCGCGGCCGAGAGGTCTCGTTCGAAGGTGGATTGATCAGAGTTATCCATAGTTCAGTTCTTTAGGTTAAACACCGTAGGAACGGCGAAGTTGCAGAGATTAAGCGGGTCCATAAAAGTCTTTGAGGAGCTCGCGTAGCCGAGCACGAGCTCGATGTATCCATGTTTTGACCGAAGAAACAGGTGCATCCATGATTTCGGCGATATCTTCATAGGCCAGCTCCTGCTGCACGACCAAAAGGATAGCCGTCCGCTGCTCGGGGGGAAGCTGCGCAATCGCCCGCTGAAAGGCTTCATCAAGCTCGTTCAACCGACGGGCGGAAGTCTGGCTATGATCGCCAGGCTCCGGGGTCGAATCCAGAGCTGTGGTTGGCTTACGGCCGCGCCGGCGCCATTCGTTTAGAACCAGATTCCGGGCGATATGAATCAGGTAAGTACTGAGCTTGGCATCGGGCCGCCAGCGATTCGCCGCCCGATGCAGCCGGATAAAAACCTCCATGGCCAACTCTTCGGCCGTGGCCTGCGAGCCTACTTCGCCCCGCAAATAGCCAACCAAGCGGGGGTGATGACGATGTACCAAAAGCCGGAGCGCATCGTCGTCCCCGCCTGCCACTAAAAGCATCAGCCTCTTATCCTCCACATCATCGGGGAGGAGCGGCTCTTCCTGGGACATCTTTAGAGTAGAACTCCTTTAAGGGGGTGAAGTTTCATGTGGCAGCGGGACTAACGTAAGCCGACAGGCTCCGGGCGGACGCGGACCGCAAAGGTTCTCAATGTTTGCAGGAAAAACTGCTCCATAGCTGCCACCGACTGGTAACTAAGTTCGAGTCGGGCGCGGGCCTCTTCCAGGTATTCGACGGCCAAAGCGACTTGGGCCCCGCAATCCAGATGCGCACGACCCATAAGCCGGAGCCGTTCTTCAATCGAAACCAACATTCGATGCCGGACCCCCCGGCGTACCGATGCCTCATGGGCTTCTTCGATTTCATCCTCGTCGTCATCGGTAGGCGGAGGCGGTGGTGCATCTTTCAGGGCTTCGTCGACAAAGAGTTCCTGCAAAACCTCAAAACGCGCGCATAAGGCATACAGGGGGATAAATACCTCCGATACGCGAGAAGTCGGGCTGCTTGGGCCGTTCACCATCCTGGTCATCAGTCGGTCGAATTCCCGTAACCAATCCAACCAAGCCGGATCGGTAACCGCCGAAGCCTGCCCGCCAAGATGGAAACGTAAGCAACGGCTCAGGATCGTGGCCATGACGCGGTAGTAATTCGTCGTCTGTAAGATGATTAAGGTGCCCGGCGGAGGTTCTTCCAATGACTTAAGAAAAGCATTCGCCGCCGAAGATTCGAACCGGTCAGGCTCGTGCACGATCACAACCCTCCGCGCACCGACAGAGGTCAAACGAAGCCCAGCGACCACCTGTTGCGTGCTCTCGATATTAATGCGTCGCGATTTTTTCGCAGGACGGAGGACACGGCAGTCCGAACTCTCAATGGGGTTTGTATCGTCTAGGTGAATGGCCGCCAATTTCTCCGCCGCTTTTTCGAGTAACGCATCGTCCGCCCCCGTCAATAAGACGGCATGCGGCATCCGGCCTTCGGCACGAGCACGCAAAAGAACCTTCAAGGCGGGCAAATCCGCGAGGTCAGGAGAAACGGCGTTGGACTTCATGCCAGATTGTCTCAGAGATTTTTTCGGAAGTTTGCGCGGCATCGACCACGAAAAATCGCTGGGGTTCTGCTTTGGCCAGCGCGTGATACATGGCCCGTACCCGTTGATGAAAGCCAACCTCTAAACCCTCGAATCGATCATGGTTTCCATGATCTCGCAAAGAAGCCCGGCCAAGGCCATGCGCCGGATCGAGGTCGAGCAGGATGGTCAGATCCGGATAGACCGTGCCACAAGCCAGTCGATTGGCGGCATCAATGAGGTTTCGTTCCAAGCCCCGACCAGCAGCCTGATAGGCCACCGTCGAATCAATGAATCGATCGCAGAGGACGACTGACCCGGCGGCTAAGCTTGGCATAATGACTTCACTGACAAGCTGAGCCCGACAGGCGGCGAAGAGCAGGGCTTCGGCTTGCGGGACGATCATCGATCCGGGCTGCTTTAAGACCGCCCGCATTTGCTCGCCTAAGGCGGTCCCCCCCGGCTCGCGGAGGCGCAAAACCGTCGCACCCTTGGCTTCAAGCCGCTCAGCCAAGCGAGCCACTTGGGTAGATTTACCTGCTCCCTCGCCCCCCTCAAGGGTGATAAACTTTCCGGCAATCGGCATGAAAAGATGATGGTAACCCGCCGACACTATAGCGAGCGGAGAAAACATCTAGACAACCCTACACGGTCGAGGGCGGATGGAGGCAGCGCTGCTTAACCAGCCGTCGGCGACGGATTAGGCTGCTCGTTCTTTTCCACGAGCTTCTGCACGTTATCGAGAATCTGCTGCAAGACTGGCCCGGTAGAGCCGGAACTAGGTGTGTTTGACTGCGGAATGTGGCTGATCGAAGGCGGCACGGGCGGAACGTCTTTATTGATTTCAGCAGGAGCATCCGGGCGAGCAGGGGCCTTTTTAGCTATTTCCTCGATGCCATCCGAAACTTCCGGAGGCAATGAAGATGACTTTACCAAATTTGCTGAGAGATCACGGAGCTGTACCGAACTCATATCGGCCATATAGACTTCGACGGCGGAGATATTGCGTCCTAATTCAGGCAACTTAGTCGCAACGAGATTAGGAGGATTTAAAATCGAATCTTTAACGGCCGTCACGTTGGCCGTTAAGCGACGGCTAGGAGCAATCAGCACCGGACCCATGCCATATTCATAAATCGTCGCCTCAACGGCTCCGCGCACGCATTCCACCTCAACCTTATCAAGTCCGGTATTAGATTTGCCGCATTCGACCGTGTAAACAGTGCCGCGAATAGCCACCAGACCTACCGGAGTCTTAACCGTATAGGTGGATGATGGATTCAACTTCCTGACTTCACCGACGATTTTACCCTTTAAAAGCATCACTTCGGTCACCGAGGGGCTAGGCTCCTTTCTTACCTTCTGATAATCGCTTCCGACAATATCACGCGAAGGTACCTGCCTAAAAGTACGGAGCTCCAACTGCGAATTCGGACTCATCAAGATTGTCGAACCGTTCGATAATTGAAGTTCTGCCGAAGAATTAGCGCCCGTGATGACCGAGGTGCCTTGCTGAAAGACGGTGCCAACCGTCAGGGCCTTACGATGCGAGGTCGCATCGACGAGGGTGACTTGGCCGGAAACCTGGCTGACCTCGACCTTGCCGTTCTGCAAAGCAGCGCAGGCCAATCCAGGCAAAGCAGCAAGGGCTGCAATCAGAAATGGTTTTAAAAATGTGGACATTAAATTGGGTTTGGGAAATCAACCTCCGGTACCGGATGGATTAGTCTGGACGGCTTTTTCCACATTCTGCTGCACCGTATCGGTAATTTTTTGGACAAGCTGGTCGATTGCGCTGCCACCGCCGCCACCGGTTGAAGTTGGCACGGGAGCCGAAGGTGCGGTCGTAGTTGAAGCTGGGGCAGCCTCCACGGGCTTAGCCGTTCCATCGGCAGCTGGGGCGGCAGCAGGGGCTGCGGTTCCATCAGCAGCGGGGGCGGCAGCAGGCTTAACCTCAACCGGCGGCGGTGCGGCTGCCGCCTGAGCCTTCACTTCTTGAGCAATCGTCGGAGGAAGGGAAGTCGATGTGGCTAGGGTCTGCGAAATTGAACTCAACGATCTGGAATCCATAACCGAACTCGTAATAGTGACAGGCGCCACAGGGGGAGCAGGCGGGGCAGGCTCAGCGGCGGCAGGAGCGGCGGC
>JBAXRS010000018.1:0-28366 GCA_037131085.1 Verrucomicrobiota bacterium
TATCGGGGCGAGGAGCGTGAGTCCGATGGTGAAGCCGATGCCTTTGCCGAAGCGGCGCGCGATGCGAAGTAGACCCAAGACGGCCAGCACAAAGCATGCTAAGACCCCGGCCCCCACCGACGCGAAGAGGATGAGCGGAGTGAAGACCCAATACCAAGGGAGACCCGCGATGCGCAGCAGCACGATGATATTATAAAACGGGATCAGAACCGCCCAGCCCGGCTGTCCGGCCTTGGTAAAGACCTTCCATATGCCGACTATGGTAGGTAATACTAAAGGGGAGAGAATAAATAAGAATATTAGAAGTCTGGCGGCTATCATGACGAGGACGCCGAAGATACCAATTTCGCCGAGGATGGGGGTGAAGGTATTCATGTAGTGAATACGACTAGCCCCGGAAGGGTTCTTTCGCCAGCCCCATCGTCAGCCGCGCCTTAGCGCTTACTTATCCCACTCCAGTGCGCCGCGCTTGAACTCGTAAGCGAGGCCAAGGACGAGGACGCCGAGGAACACGGCAGTGGCGGCCGTGATCGCGATGCCGGCGGCGAGGAACTCGCGGTAGACTAGGGCCCAAGGCACCAAGAAGACGACTTCGATGTCGAAGAGGATGAAGAGCATCGCCGTCACGTAGAACTTCACGGCGAAGCGAGGGTGGGGCTTTCCTTCCGACGGCAGGCCGCATTCGTAGGCCTTGTCCTTGATGTAGTTTCCCTTGGCGCGCTGGCCGAAGACGTGGCTGGCAATAAGAATGATCGCCGGGACGGAGACGCCTAAGACGATCTGCACGAGGACGGGCAGGTAAGTCTGGAGGGATTGGGTTTCGGCGATGGCCATCTGGAGTAGACACGAAAAAGCCCTTACCTTGGGAGGCAAGGGCTTTTGTTTCGCCGATGCTTATTTACCGGCCGGAATCAGCCCCGGAGGCAGCCCAGGGATATTGGCAGGCGGGGCGTCGCTGGGGAGCGTGGGTGGTGCCAGGGATTTTTTAAGATCGGCGAGCGTCGAGGGGATTTGTTCGGCCAACCAGGTCGGCGCGAGGAACTCCGCTTTTTGGGAAGTCAGATTAACCGGATGCTTAGGGTCAGAATGCTTCACGCGCAGGTAGAGCTTACCTTGGTCGTTCGGAGTCGTGCCGGCGACTTTGGCGAAAGTCACGGTCGCGGAAGTGCCATCGAAGAGCGTGAATTTCACCTGCCATGATTTAGCGAAAGCGGCCGTCGCGTCTTGGTCGCCTTTAGCGACGGCGTCGCTGATACGGAGGAGTGCCAGCGTGCTGGTCATGTCTTCAAGGGCGGGGCCGCCGAACGGCTGACCTTTGGCGGGCCGGGAGAAATCCATTTTCCCGTCGGTATAAATCAGACTGATGGTTTTGATTTCTTCGGGCTTGGTCGTGAGCAACACGGGGTCGACCCAGGCAAAGGCATCGGACTCGAAGCGCTCGTTGAAACTGGTGCGGACCGCTTGGGGGTCGCCTGGCAGGCGGGCGGCTTGGCCGACGCCATCGTCGGTCGCTTTGCCGAAATCAGCGGCGAAGGACTTCCCGTCCGCTGCCGTGAGCAGCAGGGAGGAGTCTCCGAGGTTAAGCTTTTCGATGCGTTTGGCATTTGCCGTCAGCAACCCAAAGTTTTCGGCTTTCTGTAAGGAAAGCAGCAAGGGTTTCAGCCGGTTTTCGACATCGACGTTAAGGCCGAACTTTTCTTTGACGACCCAGCTACCGGAGGATGACTTTTCAATCGTGGTGACTTTTCCGTTAGCCTTGAGGACGAGTGATTGCAGTCCGCTCAGGATGCCCGGGTCGACGAGGGCTGACTTAGCGGCGGCGGACGCAGGCTGCTCGCGCTTGAGGTAAACGGCCGCCAGGGCGAAGAAGCCAATCAGGACGGTGGTGAGCAGAAGTTTTTTATGACGCATGGCGATTAGGCGATTTTACGACGACGAACGAGGGTGTAGAGCAGGCCGAAGAGCGCGGCGATGGCGGGACCGGCGAGCAGGTTGATCACCTGGAGGCGACGGCCGAGGGAATTGACATCCTCGCTCAGGCCGCGGCGAATGACGCGGCGTTCATCGGTGAGCTTTTCGGCTTCGGCTTGGAACTTCTCGATTTCACGTTGCATCTCGGGGGTGATGATCAGCCCTTTGGAGTTATCAGTGCCCGAGCGCTTAGAAATTTCGGCGATCTTGCCGTTGGCATCTTCCAGCCGTTTTTCAATTTCATCCAACTTGGCCTGATAGCGCACCTGGGCTTCGCGCTCGAGGGCGACCACGCGCTTGAAAGGGCGAATCGACGTACCTTTGGAGCGGAGCGAGACGAGTTCGTCGCTTCCGCCTAAGGTTTCGAGGGCGCTCAGCACGAAGGCGAGGTTGTCATTGATCGCCTCCATGGCGACTTGGCCAGAGGCCTGACGTTGGCGCACGGTGAACGGATCGAGCATGAAGTCTGAATCGGCGACGACCATGAGACGTCCGGGTTTCTTGGACTCGGTCAGGTGGGGAGCGGCGGGCGCTGCCACGGGAGGCGTGGCTGACTTGGGTGCGTCGGGAGCGGCGGGGGATTCGGCCGGAGCGCCCTTGGGGTAAGCCGAGTTAAATGTGCCGGTAATGGAAGCGACGAGCACGCGTGATTTGCCGTCCGGCTTAAAGCCGAGGGCGACTTTTTCAAAAGGACCGGCATTGGCCAAGGCAGTGCCGATGACGCCGGCGCCTGGACTGCTGAGCGTGATGAGTGGGACTAAAGTCAGGCGTTTTTCGGCGCCCGAAATCAGCGAAATATCGCCAGGCTCCATGAAGGCGATTTCGTGGAGAACGCTCGTGAGTGGCGAGTCTTTGTCAAAAGCATCTCCCGTGACGGAGAAGGCGGGTTGATATTGAACGGGTTCGCCGCGCGAACCGCGAATGGCGACCGAGTTACTGGCGTCACCTACGACGACGTCGATATCGACGTTGATGCCCCAGCCGCGAAGAAGCAGCGGATCACTCGAGGCGCCAAGCGCCATCGGGGCCATCATGAACGGCATACCGCCTTGTTGGAATTTTTGGAGGCGCGAGAGCGGGTCGACGGCGGCGAAAACCGGACCGCCGTTGAGGAGGAACTGGTCGACTGCATACGAAAGTTTTTCGGCGAGGTGATTGGGGTGAATCAGCGCAATCACGGCCGTGTCTTTGGGTAACTCGGTGGCTTGGTTGCTCAGCGTGATGACTTCGAAGGTCTGTCCGAGTTCGGCGAGGAGGAAGTCAGCCGGGCCCGGTTGCTGTTGTTCGCCTTGGGGTACTTGATTGGTGATCGCCAGCGAACTGATGATTGCGAGCTTGGGCTTGTCGAGGCGGGCGACGGAGGCGATCAGCTTGGATAAATCGAACTCCAGGAATTTTTCACGACTCGGATCGAGGACCGGGATGGCTTTCACCGTGTCGGCCTGTTGGGCGGTGAGGCCGAGGTAGGCGCTACCTTGGGCGGCGCGCATGGCGCCGAGGCTTTGCCGCTGGGCACGCTGTTCTTCCTTGGTGTCGGGTCGCGGATCAGTGATGACTAACTTAATCTTTCCGCCGGAATGGGCGACGTATTCTCTTAAGAGCGTTTCGATTCGGCGGGAATAACTTTCCAGGTAAGGCCGGAGCTTGACGTCGGAGCGGCTGGCAAAGAACTCCAGCGTCACCGGCTCATCGAGGCGGGCGATGATGCGGCGCGAGCCGGGCGAGAGGGTGAATGTGTGGTCTTGGGTGAAGTCGGCTCGGATATTGGTGACACTAAAGAGCAGGTTGGCGAAAAAGGCCGCGGCGCAGATGGCAAAAAAGGCAAGAATGGCTTGGAAGCGGGACATGGTGGGAAGCTTTAAAGATTAGCGACGTTCAATAATGATGGTACTCAAGCCGAGGCCTGAGAAGGCCACCGTCACGAAGTAGACGGCGGGACGTAGGTCAAAAAGACCGAGCGTGAAAGGTTCGAGATTACGCCAGAGACCGAGGCGGCGGATTTCGTCGACCATGCCGGACGGTAGCATGCCGGCGAATAATTCGTCGAACACGCCATAGCCGACAAGTACGAGGATGAAGCAGGCAAGAAAGCCGGTGACGAATGCAATGACTTGGCTGCGCGTTAGAGCGGAGGCGACCGCGGCTACGCCGAGACAGGCGCCAGCACAAAGAAGCGAACCCGCATAGCCGGCGAGGATGACGCCCCAATCGGGATCGCCGAGCCAACCTACCGTAAAGGCGACGGGCAGGGTCATGAGCAAGGCGCAGGCGAGGAAGAGCCAAGCGGCGAGGAATTTACCGAGGGCTGCTTGCCAGACCGTGACGGGCCAGGTGAGCAGGAGTTCGATGGTGCCTTGGCGGCGTTCTTCCGCCCAGAGACGGGCGCCCGCGGCGGGAGCGAGAAAAGCCCAGAGCCAGGGATGGTAGAGGAAGAAACGGTCAAGGGAAGCGACGCCGGCTTCGTACATATTTCCGACGAAGAAGGCCAGCGACACCGCGAAGGCATTGAAGACCGCAAGGAACACGTAGGCGAGCGGCGTGCGGAAGTAGCCAGCGAATTCGCGGCGGAGGATGGCGCCAAAGGCGGCGAGGCCGGCGGACTTGGGGGCGGGATTTTCGGAAGGAGAGGACATGGTCGTTTAAATTTAGGCGGTGAGTTTGCGGAAAACTTGATTCAGGTCTTCGCCGCGTTGCAGGAAGCGTTCGCGGGATTCGTCGCAGCGGATTTCGCCTTGGGCGATGACGATGACCCGGGTGCAAAGCTCGCCGACTTCTTCGAGGATGTGGGTGGAGACAATCACGGCCTTGCGGGCGGCCATATCTTTCAGGATGCGGCGCACCTCAAATTTCTGATTAGGATCCAAGCCATCGGTCGGCTCGTCGAGGATCAGCACGGCGGGGTCGTGGATGACGGCTTGGGCGAATCCCACGCGCATACGATAGCCTTTGGAGAGCGTCTCGATGGTCTGGGCGGCGACCTCATTAAGGCGGCAAAGTTCTAGCGTGGCCCGGACGCGTTCGGCGGGATCGGCGAGGCCGCGCAGGTCGGCGGCGAAGCGCAGGAATTCCCGGACGGTCATTTCGCCGTAAGCCGGGGCGCCTTCGGGGGAATAGCCGAGATGGCGTTTGGCTTCGACGGGCTGGTCCGAAATATCGAACCCAGCCACGATGGCGCAGCCGCTTTCGGCCCGGAGGTGTCCGGTCAGCAGTTTCATCGTTGTCGACTTACCCGCGCCATTGGGCCCGAGGAAACCGATGACTTCTCCGCGATCGGCGGAGAAGGAAACGTTATTTACGGCCCGGATGGCACCGTAAGATTTCGAGAGATTTTTTGCTTCAATGAGGGCCATGGGATAAAAAATTAAGAGCGGGTTTGGGGGGTGCCTTGGATCGCGAGATTAATATTGGCAGCTTTAAGTCGCTCGACGACCTGCAGGAGAAGCTTCTGGTTGAATTCCATCTGCATAACGGCGGCAGCCGGGAAATACCAGTACATGATTCGGATGTTGATCGCCCATTCCCCGAATTCGTGCAGGTGGACCAAGGGCGGTTGACGATGATCGAAGCCTTCGTGGTTCGTCATGATTTCGCGGATAATTTGGACGGCTTCCTGGGCTTTGGCGGCGGACGTGTTCACTTCGAGGTGGACCAAGTCCTGGGCACGGATGAAATCGCGTCGGGTGATGTTGACAATCGCGCGGTTGGCGAGGTCGGCGTTCGGAATCATGAGAAGCTGGCCGTCGAGCAGGGTCAGCGTAGTCGAACGTAGGCCAAGCGATTGGACGCGTCCTTCATGGGTTCCGGTGTTGATCAGGTCGCCCAGGGTAAAGGGCTGGTCGATGATGAGCATCGCGGCACCGAAGATATTTTTGATCGTGTCTTGCGAAGCTAAGCCGACGGCCAAGCCCCCGGTCGCGAGAAGCGCGAGGAAGGATTTGGAGGTCTCTGGGTCGACGATGGAGACGGCTTTGACTGAGCCGACGAGAATGACCACAATTTTAATCACCGTGGAGAGCATGGGTACCAGCACGTCGTCTAATTTGTTATCGGTATCGTCGGCGACTTTCTTGGCCCACGCGATCGGGATGGCGACCATGTGATAGGCGGTCGCGGTATGGGCGACGGAGAGAAGCAGGCTGATGACCAGTTTTACCGGGGCGTCATAAGCGTCTGGAATGAGCGCGGCGTTGCTCTCATTGATGAGCCAGATGGCGTAGGCCGGGGTGAGTACTTGGAGGGATTTGCCGGTCGACTTGATGGTCGCCCCCGCGATGGGGCTGTTGGTGAATTTGGCCGAGAGCCACCCGAGGATTTTTTTCGTGGCCCAGCCGACGACGACGGCCAGAGCGATCCAGCCGAGGGCACCGGCGACAAGATTGGCGTCCTTGACGATGATGTCTTTAAGGCTGCTGGCGGGGTGGGGGGTGGAGGCGGCTTGTGCAAGGAGCATGGCGAAGGGGACTGGTGGGTCTGGACGTGTAAGGGGAACGGTTCCACATTTCAAGCGTCGCTAACTCCCCAATCCGCTTGATGCCTGGCCGAGCTATGGCCACGCTGAGCCACCGGATGAGCGAAATTAGCGAAAAAAAGCCAACTAAGCCCGTTGTACTGACCTGCGCCCAACCCACGGGCCGTCTGCACCTCGGTAATTACCTCGGGGCCGTCCTGAATTGGGGGCGGATGCAGGATGATTATGACTGCTACTTTGGCATCGTGGATCAGCACGCCATCACGGTGGCCCACGTCCCCGCTCAGTTGCGGGATAATACCTACTCCTGTTTGGCCCAGTATGTGGCCTGCGGGCTCGATCCGGCACGGAGCCACTTGTTTGTCCAGTCGCATGTCATCGGGCATACGGAACTCGCTTGGATCTTGGGCTGCCTTTGCCCTTTGGGGCAATTGGAGCGGATGACCCAGTTTAAGGATAAGGCCCGTAAGCACCAATCGGTCGATGCCGGCCTGCTTTTTTACCCGGTCTTAATGGCGGCGGACATTCTTTTATATAATGCCCAATTAGTCCCGGTGGGAGACGATCAGAAGCAACACCTGGAACTCGCCCGCGATCTGGCCGAAAAATTCAATCATCGCTACTCGGAAACTTTCCATATTCCGGAGCCTTTTATTTCTAAGATCGGCTCCCGCATCATGTCGTTGCAAGACCCTATGGTGAAGATGTCCAAGTCCGACCCCAACCTTTCTTCTATGGTGTACGTGACGGATCGCCCGGACGAGATTCGGAAGAAGATCATGTCCGCCGTGACCGACTCCACCGCCGAGGTGCGGGCCGGCGAAGATAAGCCTGGGGTGACTAATTTGCTCACGATTATGTCGGCCTGTACGGGCCGCAGCGTGGCCACCTTGGAGGCGGAATTCAGCGGTAAGGGATATGGCGACTTCAAGAAGGGCGTGGCGGATGCGGTGGTGGCCACCTTGGACCCCGTCCGGTTGCGTTATGATGAATTGATCAAAGACCGCGAAGAACTGGGCCGCATTTTCAAGGCGGGGGCGGAGCAGGCCCAAGCCGTCGCATTCCGGACGCTCTCTAAGGTCAATCGGAAGGTTGGCTTTGTCGAAAGACCTCGCTAGAAACCCCTTGTCCCAACCCCCTCCTTATGAACCGAGACATCGAAAAACTACTCAAAGAAAAATGGTTTCTGGTCGCGGCGGATTTAACGGCCGTCATCGGGATCCTTTGCCTTGGCCTCAATCCGAAGGATGGCTTTGAAGCCTTCTTAGCGGTCGCGGGGATCATGGGCGCCTCCTTGTTCGTGGTGATACCGGTACTTAAAGAGGGCAGCGGTAAATCAGAGCGCTTGGCGGAACAGGCGCGGTTGCGCACGGCGTTGGCTGAAGAGATTGATCGGCTGCGCGAAGATTTCCGGGCCGGCACCGAGGCGGTTAACCGTCGTGTGACGGAGGTAGAACTCACCGCCCGCAAGACCACCGATGCGGCGGTCGCCGCGGTCGCGCAACGGGCTTCGGCCGAAATCAACGCACTCAAGGCCAGCCTCGCGGAATGCGAAGGCAGATTACAAGAGTTACAACAAAGCTCGGGTCAGAATACGGAGACAAAAGAAGCCATCGACGATTTGGGCGCGCGGGTGCTGTCGTTGGCCAACGCCGTGCGTGGTGCCGTGGCCGATGTCGAAGAAATCACCGAAGCCGCCGCCCGCCGCGACGATGTCACCAAGCAGGTCCAGGAATCAGCCGAGGAAGTGAAGGCCGTCCGGGATGAGATTAAGAAGTCCGCGCAGAAGGCTGACCGGGCGGTAACCAAGGTGGAGGCTGCGGTGGAAGCATTGCAGATACGTTTAGATGCTTTAGCTGAAAACCCGCCCGTAGCCTCCGCTCCTAGCCAGCCGTCCGCCATGGACGATGAGCCGGAGGCTGAATTGATTTCGGAAGAAGAGGCTGAAACGCCCGTCCTCGAACTGGAAGACGAGCCGGTGGCAGAAGTCACCGCGGCGAGTCCGGCGAGCGGCGGCACCTCGCTGATTATCAACCTGATGATTGGCATCGGCAACAAGCCCTTCGTGCGCGGTACGGGCCCCGGGTTGAGTCCGGATAAAGGCATCCCGATGAGCTTCTTGGGCATCGGGCGCTGGCAATGGATTTCGCCAGATGCCGAAGCGCCGGCGACCGTCGAGATTTGGAAAAACGATCAAGCGCAGATCGGCGAGCCCGTTCATCTTTCAGGCGGAGAGCCGGTCGAAATCGATGAAGCCCACTTCAGCGGTACGTAAGTGATGTGGAGCGTTTTGGCCACCTCTGCTTGGCTGGCGGCTGCTATCCTCGAGCCGACGCCGTCGGTGGTCGGGACGCCGCAGCTCTTCAGTAGTGAAAACAAGATTGCCACGGTCGTGGGCGAGCGCCTCCCCGAAGTCAGCTACGTCGCGGCGCACTTGGACGCCTTGGACCGCTATTTAAAATATGCGGTATCCATGCCCGAGCTACCCCCGCCGATCGCCCGGATCGAATTAGTGGAGATGGCCAGCGGCGCCCCTATCGGCCTACGACCGATGACTGGAGGTTTGTTGGTCGCCTTAAGTCTGGGCGACGAGAGGGTGGCGGCAGATCGGGCGGCAGAAGTAGCCGCGCGCACTTGGGTGGCGCGGGTGGCCATCGCGGGCGCGAAACCGGTGACAGCCAGCGAGGGGTGGGTGCGCCAAGCTTTGGCGTGCGAGGTGTTGGTGCAGTTGCGGCCAGCTTTGGTCGATTACTGGTATAGAGAAGCGCTTTTTATGCCGGCCCCGCCACTCGAAGCGGTCATCCATGGGCAAGCTACCGACGCGGAGGCCTTTCTTTTTTGGCGTGCCTTGGGGCGGGCGCTGGCAGGTAGCCCGAGCGAGACGCAACAAAAAATCTTGATCGCCTCGGCGCACGGTGAATCCGTGCTGAAAATAATTCAGACGCAGACCAAATTTCCTGAGGCGTGGTGGATCGCCCGGCGGGCCGACCTCTTGGTTTCGCGTAATTCGGTCAGCCATGGCATACGCGAATCCGCCGAGGCCTTGGATGACATCACGCGCTTTGTTTTTGACCTAGGCAACGGCGACGTGGTGCTAACCGGAGGCGAAGCCGCGAGGCATCGCGACTTGGCGGCGATCAGTCGAGGGGTATCTGGGCGCCAGACGGCTTTACGACGGGAAATCATCCGACAGAATCCCGTTTACCATAACGCTTGGCGGGCTTTCGGCGCCTGGTTGGAGCGTTTCAATGGAGGTACGATTGAAGAGCTCGACCTACTTTGGGCTGATTACCTTAAGGAACGCCAACTCGCCGAAGCCTTGCGGCGGGAAATCGAAGCGGCTCTTTTAACCCCGCCCACCCCGAGAAAATAAAAAAGGCCAGAAAAGTCTGGCCCAGAATTCGCGCGTGGGGCTGCTTAGCGCAGTTCTTGGTCGGCGACAGTTTTTTGCAACATTTGGTCGGCTAGGGTCACGCGAAAGAGAGAGAGGGCTAACCAGAAGACGCCGGCGAGGCAGGCGGCACAATAGGCGGCGCCCAAGAGGACGGCGGTTTCGCCAGATTCGGTCCAAGGCACATGTTTTTTCAGGATGGAAGTGATCCAGACGAAAAAAATAGCCGTGAGCACAACGTCGATGACGATGGCCTGCTTGGTGATGAGCTTGGGCTTCATGTTGTCCATGGGGCAGTTTTGGGCTATTTCAGGTCATCCTGTCAACCCTGCCTCAAGCGGAGGGGTGGGGGAAGCTGGCGTATCTCCGCCCTTGCCACGTCCTTCATCCCGTTCACCCTGCCCGCCCCGAGGGGTTGCATTGTTACCCCTCTCCCTCAATTTTACCGATTAATTATGGCCGAAGAGCTCAAGGACACCCTCAACCTCCCCGTCACGGACTTTCCGATGCGGGCGGGCTTAGCCGAACGCGAACCGGTTCGTATCGCCCATTGGGAGAAGAACCGACTTTACGAGCGCATCCAGAGCCGGGCTGCCGGCAAGAAGGCCTTCGTCCTTCATGATGGCCCGCCCTTTACCAACGGCGACGTCCATATCGGGACGGCGCTCAACAAACTTCTGAAGGATTCCATCCTCCGCTATAAGTCCATGCGCGGTTTTCGCACTCCCTACATCCCGGGGTGGGATTGTCATGGTTTGCCCATCGAGCATAAGGTCATGAAAGACCTGCAGGCGAAGAAGCAGTCGCTAGACGCCTTGGGGGTCCGCAAGGCGTGTGCCGAATTTTCGGCGGCGTACATCGAGAAGCAACGCGGGCAATTCAAACGCCTCGGTATTCTGGCGGATTGGAAGTCGGAGTATCGCACCATGGATCCGAGCTATGAAGCGGAAATTCTCGCCGGCTTCGCTTGCTTCGTTGAGCAAGGGTTGGTCTACCGTTCGAAGAAGCCGGTCTACTGGTCGATTCCTTGCCAAACGGCTCTGGCCGAAGCGGAAATCGAATACAAAGAGAAGCGTTCATTCTCCATCTGGGTGGCTTTCCCCGTGCCTCAGCCGGCAAGCAAGCAATTGGCTCCCGCGCATCCGCTCTCGGTCGTCATCTGGACGACCACGCCTTGGACGTTGCCCGCCAATCTGGCTGTGGCGGTGCATCCAGAACTTGAATACGTTGAAGTCCAGCAGGGCGACCGATCGTTCTTGGTCGCCACCGCTTTACGCGATGCTTTTGTCTCGGCCTGCGGCCTTGAAGGCGCGACCGATGGTTTCCGCGTCAAGGGACGGGCGTTGGAAGGATTGATTTCTCGCCACCCGTTCATCGAACGCGACGCGCCGATTGTCTTGGCCGATTACGTGACGACCGATGCCGGCACAGGTTGCGTGCATACGGCTCCAGGTCACGGCTTAGAAGATTATCAGACCGGAAATAAATATGGCCTCGAGCCCTATTGTCCGGTGCGCGACGACGGAACATATGCCGATGATGGTAAGGTGCCGGCGAGCTTGGTGGGCATCACCGTCCTTGAGACGGATGGAAAAAATCCGGCCAACATCGCGGTTTTAGAATTGTTAAAAACGAAAGGAGCCTTGCTTAAGGCCCAGGCCTTTGAGCATCAATACCCTCACTGCTGGCGATCCAAGACTCCGGTTGTCTTTCGGGCTTTGGATCAATGGTTCGTGGGACTTGATCGGACCGATCTGAGAAAGCGCGCGCTGGCCGCCGTGGGTGAAGTCAAGTGGATCCCCGCCTCTGGCGAAAACCGTATCCGGGCCGCCTTGGAAGGTCGCCCAGATTGGTGCATCTCCCGTCAGCGCGCCTGGGGCGTGCCGATTCCAGCTTTTTATTCACCTTCGACGGGCGAGTCTTACCTCGATGCGGCCATCGTAAAGCATGTGGGCAAAATAATCGCCCAACAGGGGGGCGATTGGTGGTGGGCCTCATCGACCGCCGACGTTCTCGCCGGTGCACCCGTGCCGGCGGCTTGGCCTAAAGATATCCGCAAGGGCACTGATACCTTGGATGTTTGGATCGATTCGGGATCAAGCCACCTCGCCGTCTGTGCACGTCACCCAGATCTGCATTGGCCGGCTGATCTTTACCTCGAAGGTTCCGACCAGCACCGTGGTTGGTTCCAGTCTTCCTTGTGGACGGCGATGGTCGTGAAGGGCTCGGCCCCTTATCGCGCCGTCCTGACCCACGGTTTCGTGGTGAATGAAAAGCGCCAAAAGATTTCGAAGTCGGACGGCAAGCCCCAGACCGCCGATGATTATATCAAGAAATATGGAGCGGATATCGTCCGCCTTTGGGTGGCCTCGGAGAACTACCAAAGCGATATCCCCTTATCCGACGCCATTTTTGAGACGGTTTCGAACCAGTATCGCGGCATGCGCAACTCGCTGCGTTATCAACTGGGTAACCTTTACGATTTCAATCCGGCCACCGATGCCGTGCCGGTGGCGAAGATGACCTTGGTCGACCGCTGGGCTTTGGTCGAGACCGCTCGATTGATTCGCGACGTCACCGATGCTTGCGAGCGGAATGAGTTCCACCGGGCCGCCGCCGCTTTGGCGGGTTTCACCACCGGAGTGCTTTCGGCGACCTACCATAATGTGATTAAGGATCGGCTCTACACCTCGGCGCCCAACGATCTTGCCCGACGTTCGACGCAGACGGCGATCGACCTCATCTTGCGCACCTATTTAAAACTCATCGCGCCGTTCGTGCCCTTTACGGCGGATGAAGCTTGGTCCCATTTGCACGGACGTGCCGAATACACCGACGCGACCAATGTCCACTTGGAGGATTGGCCGGTCGTCGGGGCTGACTGGGAGGATGAGGCGGCTTTGGCGGCCCATGCTGCCGTGTCCCGGATTCAAGCCCTGGCCGCTCAGGTTAACGTCCCGCTCGAGAAGTTGCGGCAGGACAAGCAGATCGGCCAATCGTTGGAAGCCCTGGTGATTGTCGCGGGAGACCCCGCAGAGCCTGATTTCGCCCTATTATCCGAGCAAGGAGCCGCTTTGGCCGAGTTTTGGATTCTTTCAGGGGTTAAACTGGTACCCCAAGCGGGCGCGCCCTTATCCTTCGCGGTCGAAAAGGCTCCGGGGGTCCGTTGCCCCCGTTCCTGGCGCTGGGTGCCCGAACTTGTGAACGCCGGGAGATTTGGTATGGTATCTCCGCGGTGCCGTGATGTTCTCGCCGCCAAATACTCTATCCTCTCATAAATCTCCGATGCCTAAGAAATCTGCTCCCAAAAAACCCGCTGCCAAAAAGTCGGGTAACAACAAGTCTGCGGCCCCCGTCGACAAAAAGAAAAATAAGCCTTCGGCTCCTGCCGCGAGAAATTCTAAACCTGCCGCCAAGGCAGCGGCCAAGCCGGCCGCCAAAGTTGGGCCGAGTAAGGGCAAGGTTGTCGCTTCCGCCAAGCCGGCGCCCGTTCCGGTGAAGAGTGCCAAGGGTGCGAAGGGCGCCGTCAAGGTTGTTCCGGTCGTCGGCAAGGCCGGTAAGCCTGCGGTCATCCCGGCTAAAGGCGCGAAGGGCGCGGCCGCTAAGCCAGCCAAAGATACCAAGGCCTCACACGCAGCGCAGAAGAAGTTGCTCGACTCCCATCGCGAGGTCCATGCTCAGTCGGGTGCGTTGGAAGTCGCCCCTCGTCCGAAACTCCAGTATTACACGATCAACGACCTCAAGGAATACCTGAAGTTGCGTAAGCATATTAAACTTAATCTCTGGGTGCCCGACGAAGAACGTAAGGCGCGGGAAAAGGCCGCCGCCGCGGCACGCTCGCAGGGCACGCGCACGCACAATGTCGCGGCCGCTTCGATTTCGGATCTTCTAGGCAGTAATCCTTTCCGCAAGGGAGCGGGCTTCGTCGATGAGGCCAAGCTCGTCCCGGAAAAATTCCGCCGCTATTACCGTCTGCTGGTGGACATGCGCGAAGCCTTGCAGAAGGGCTTGGCCTTCCATTCCGAGTCCGCACTAAAGAAGTCGGGCAAGGATGACTCGGGCGACCTTTCGGGTTACTCTCAGCACCTGGCCGATGCCGGTACCGATACGGCCGACCGCGATTTCGCCCTCTCGCTGATTTCTAACGAACAAGAAGGCCTCAAGGAGATTGCCGATGCGATTGAGCGCATGAAGAACGGCAGTTATGGCGTTTGTGAAATCACCAATAAGCCCATTCCAGCGCCTCGGTTGATCGCGGTGCCTTTCACCCGCTATTCCCTCGAAGGCCAGAAGGAGCTCGAACGTAATCGTCGGGCGCACCGTCGGCGTGGCGGCAATCCCTTGGGTGAAATCGGTGACGAAGTCGGCTTCGGCACGGGTGGTGGCGGCGGCGATGACGAGCCAAGTGACACCTGATCGAGGCTCGCCGTATGTCGTCCAGGTTGCGCCCTTATTTGACCTTTTGGGTCGTTGGCCTAACGGCGGTCGCGGCGGACATCAGCACCAAATTACTGGTCATCCGCAAAATTCCCTTCGGCACTTATTTCGATAGCTCGATCGGGGAGCCGATCCCGGTCTTTCGAGGTTTTGATTTGGTGCATATCGGTAACAAAGGCGCCGCCTGGGGCATCGGCTCGGAGCTCGCCGTTCGTCCTTTCCTGGTTTTCTTGGCTGCGGCAATCTTGGTGTTAGTCTGGCGCTGGCGGCAGCCCTTGCTGCGCGAATTACAGGGCGGGCAAATCGCTTTCGGCCTTTTCGTCGGAGGAACCTTGGGCAATGTCCGTGATCGGATTTTCGGCGAACATGTGACCGATTTTTTGGCTTTCACGCTACCATTCAACTATCGGTTTCCGGCGTTCAACGTGGCGGACTCGTGTATCTGCGTCGGCGTTTCGATTTATCTCATCATGTCGTATCGGCATGATTCCGCGCGGCGGGAAGCGATTATTTCGCAGGGTGGCGAAGATACCCCTAAGGGGTCATGAGCGTGCGTTTTGACGTTGCGGCCCATCCGGGAGCGCAGGCCTACAAATTATTGGCGGGCTTGGTGGTCCCGCGGCCCATTGCCTTGGTGACGACCATCGACGCGCAGGGCCGAACGAATGCTGCACCCTTTTCTTTTTTTAACATCATGGGCGCGGAGCCGCCCTTGGCCGTATTGGCTCCTGCGGATCGCGATGACGGGTCGCCCAAGGATACTGCGGCTAATCTGATCGCGAATCGCGAATGCGTGATCCATCTTTGTGACGAACCTTTGGTGGCGAGGATGGTGGCGTGCGCCCGGGCCCTGCCGGCGGGTGAAAGTGAAATCGCACGCGCCGGCTTCGCGACCCGTTGCGCCGAGCGGGTACGTCCGCCGATCTTAACGGAATGTCCGGTGGCCTTGGAGTGTCGCGTCTTGGATATCCGTTACTACGGCGAGAACCGTTTGGTCGTCTTGGAGATTTTGCTTGTTCACCTTCGAGAGGGCATCGCGGATCCGGCGACCTGGAAAGTGAACTACGAGCATTATCTGCCCATCGGTCGGTTGAATAGTCCGGACGGCTACATGCGGACTGCGGATCGTTTCACGCATCCCTTTCCGCGCGGCGACTGATCAGAGTCCGCGGGACAGCCGCTTGACTACCGTCGCAAAATCATCGGGCCGCGGAGCGGTGATGACGAATTTCTTTCCAGCCAGGATGCCCGAAACGGTGGCGAGCCGAAGTAACAGACCGCGATGCAAGGGTTTGTCTTCGCCCTTATTCAAGCGGCCTTTGGGCGTGGTATCGGTCAGCGTCACCCGACCTGAGCGGCCATACTTTAATTCACCGGCGATACGGATACCGCATTCAGCCGCGTGAATGCGAATCTGATCGCGTCGCGGGAATGGCGATTGGGCGGTCCAGATTTGCCAGCGACCGCAGGCACGTCCGGGTTCGAAACGCGTCTCCGCGTGTTTGCCGTTACGGTGCGAGACGAAGGCCCGTCGATTTTCATCATCCATCCCGACCGGCAGATCGCACAGGCCCGGCTCGGTCGGTGCTTCTTCGAGGCGGGCGATGAATTCGTAGACAAAAGCAAAAGCCCCGGAGCCCAGGGCTTCACGCCAGGGAGCGAGAGAGGAGGCGCGGTCGGCGAGGATGGCGATGCCGGCGGATTCGGGCTCGGGGCCAAAGACGGTGGCCGGCTCCTTGAGGCCGAGGCGGATGAGCTCGGGTTTGCCGGCTTCGAGCTGCGTGCGAATATTACTTAACAGCGTCGGTGCACCGTTTTGCCAAGGATGCTCTTCCAGGGCCACGCCCGCGGGCTTATCGAGGGCGACCCAACCTTCGCCGTGATCTAATACGGCCAGACGAACCGCCTCATCGCCAAGAAGACCAGCCGCGAAGCCGATGGAAGAGGGAGGGGTGGCGGACATGTCTGGAAACAAAAAAACCCCGACGCCTCAGGCGACGGGGTTGGGGGTGGAGCCAGCCCGCATTACTTTTTCGCGGCGGCGAGTTTCTTCGCGAGGCGAGCCTTGATGCGGTTCGCCTTGTTGCGATGAATCACGCCGGTCTTCGCGGCCTTGTCGGCGGAAGAGGCGATGAGGGAGGCGTTCGCTTTCACCGACTCGGCGGTGATGCCCTTGATCAGGGACTTCAGACGGGTGCGGACGACTTTATTGTGTTCAGCGCGGCGGGCGGTCTGACGGATGCTCTTCTTGTTAGCTTTGATGTTGGCCATGTGTGTCAGTAGGGAAGCCGTGGGCAGCCCTCCAAGTCAACGCGGATTTGAGTTTTTTGCCCGAGTCAGCCCCCGTTGGGGGGCTTTTGACGTCCTGCTGGTGGAAGGGGTGGGATTCGAACCCACGAACAGCGAAGCTGAGAGGATTTACAGTCCCCGACCTTTAGCCACTTGGATACCCTTCCGGCCAACAGGAGGCGCATACTTGGCAACCTCACCCCCCCATGACAAGCGCTTTCGCAGGTGGAAATGATAAGATTGGGCGGGCCGATGCCGGCAGCCAACGACGCCAGAGATTTACCCCTTCACTCGTGGGATATCGGCTGTAGAATGAGCCGATGAAGGGCGACCCGCTGATTGTGCTGATTGATGGCGACTGTGCCTTGTGTGATGCGACGGCGGTCTGGTTTGCGCGGCGTAACTCGGCCCACCGGCTGATCTTTGCGACCAATACCGGTGTCGTCGCGCGGGTGGCCGGCGAGCCGCCTGGGGGAGATCAAGGGAGTGTGGTGGTCTTGCTCGGTTCCCGTCGCCTGACCCGCTCCTCGGCGGCCTTGGAGATGGTTAAGGCACTTGGGGGAGCGTGGTCCCTGTTGGCGATGGTCGCTAAAGCTATCCCGCGGGGGCTCCGCGACCGAATCTATGATGAGGTGGCGCGGCGGCGTAGGCGGCTTAATCGACCGTCGGCCTGTAAGCTCTTGAGCCCCTACCATCTTGCTGAATAGTCTGACCCCATGAAGGCGTTACCCTGTGCGATTATTTTACTTGGGTCGGTGGCCTTGACTGGGTGCCAACGTTTGAGCGACGAGCGCCGCCAAGCGGAAGTCGATAAGGCGATGGAGGATGACAGTCAGGAACGTCAGGCCCGACTTAAGGCCGAAGGAAAACTTAATCCGGAAGAGTTGAAGGCGTTGGCCCATAAGTTGGGATGGGCGCAGTCTGATGCGCGCGGCTTGCCTCCTCCGCTCACGACCGAAGAGTTGGAAAAGAGGGTCAAGGCTGCGGAACAGAAGCCCTGATGCGGTACGTCTTTAAAAGGTTAATCGAGATGGTGCCGGTCATGTTGATCGTGGTCACTGCGACGTTTTTTTTGGCGCATGCCGTCCCGGGCGGACCGTTCGATAAAGAACGACCGTTACCCGCCGAAGTTAAATCCCGGCTGGAAGAATATTACGGGCTCGACCGTCCGATCTACGTGCAATGGTGGAATTATGTTTCGCGTTTGGCTCAGGGCGACTTGGGGCCGTCTTTGAAATATCCCGGCTGGACGGTGAACGAAGTCATCGGCTCGCGGATTCCGGTTTCAATTTCGCTCGGCTTGGTTGCTTTATTGCTGGCGATTCTCATCGGCGTGCCGGTCGGTGTCCTGGCGGCGGTGCGGCCTAATAGTTGGCTGGATCGAGTACCGATGGGTTTCTCACTCATCGGCATCTGTGTCCCGTCTTTCGTTTTGGGGCCGCTGTTTGCTTTGGTGTTCTCCTTGGGGCTTGGGTGGGTGCCGCCCTGCGGCTGGGGCTCGGCGATTCATTTTATCTTACCGGCTTGCACCCTGGGCCTGATCACGGCTGCCCCGTTGGCTCGCCTAACGCGGGGCTCGATGATGGAGGTGCGCTCGCTGGATTATGTCCGGACCGCCTACGCCAAAGGCGTGCCGCCCTTACGCGTCTGGTTTGTGCACGCTTTGCGTAATGCCTTGTTGCCGGTGATCACTTACCTAGGGCCTGCAGCAGCGGCTTTGGTCTCGGGGTCTTTCGTGGTCGAGTCGCTCTTCGACGTGCCAGGTCTCGGTCGGCTCTTCGTGAGCGCCATCATCAATCGCGATATCACCCTGATCTTAGGGACGACTATTATTTATGCCGTAGCGTTGCTCGTGCTCAACCTCTTGGCTGACCTGACGAACGCCGCCCTTAATCCGCGCATAGCCCGCGCCCGATGATGGCCTCTTATCAGACAGAAACGGGTTGGCAGCGGTTTGGGAAAGACCGAATGGCGGTCTGGTCAGGGGGCTTCTTGGTCGTGGTGGCCTTGCTTTGCGCGTTATCGCCGTGGATCTCGCCCTACCCATACATGGCGCAAAACCTCGAAGCCAGCGCGATGGGTCCGAGTGCCAGCCATTGGCTAGGTACCGATTTGCTGGGCCGAGATGTACTCTCCCGGCTCTTGCAGGGGGGCGCCATTTCTTTGTTCGTCGGCTTTATTGCGACGGCCGTTGCGCTTTTCGTGGGCATTATTTACGGCGTGCTCGCCGCCGAGGTCGGCGGGCGAACCGAGGACGGCCTGATGCGCATCGTCGATATCGTCAGCACGCTGCCCCTGACCTTAATCGTGATCCTCGCTACGGTTCTTTTCGGCCAAAACATGCCGATGATCTTCTTGGCGGTCGGCGGCGTTTCCTGGCTTACCATGGCCCGGATCATCCGGAATCAGACGCGCGAGCTCAAGGGCTCGCAATTCGTCCAAGCCGCAGTGGCGCTCGGGCAATCTCGCTTAGGCATCTTCCGGCATCACTACCTGCCTAACCTGGCGGGCACGATCGCCGTCTGCGCGACCTTGACGGTTCCCGGGGTGATGTTGCTGGAGGCTTTCGTCAGCTTCTTGGGTTTGGGTGTCAAAGCGCCGATGACCTCCTGGGGTCTCATGATTAAGGAGGGCGCCGATATCATGGAAGAGTGCCCGTGGCTTCTGATTTCGCCCTCGGTAGTCTTTGCCCTAACGTTGCTCTCGCTTAATTTCTTAGGAGATGGCCTTCGCGATGCTTTTGACCCACGGTCATCTAAACGGTAATTTCCCCAATGCCCCTCAGACGTTACATCGTAATCAAGCCAGACGGAGCGGAGGGGGCGGAGTTCGAGGTCGACCTGCCTGCCGACGCTCCCGACTTCTTAAAGCACCCGGTGACGGGTGAGAATTGTCGACGGGTATTAGAGTCTCCGAGCCTGACGATTCGTTACGGCGAAGGGGCGATGAAGCAGTCCGTGAATGATCGCCGGCTGGCGCAGGCTGGATTTCAAAAGCTCGAGAAGGACGGCAAGGGCGGCTGGACTAAGACGAATTAAATCTCAGCTGGGCGAGAGCTTAGCCAAATGAAACGCCCCGCTTTAAAGCGGGGCGTTTCATCGTCAGGGTGGCGGCTGAGCCGCAGTAGTAATTAGGCCTTAGCCGGGGTAGCGGCTAAACCGCGAGCGCGCTTCACGAGCGACTTAGCGGTATCAGAAGGCTGGGCACCGAGCTTAATCCAGTGCTCTACGCGTTCGACATTAATACTTAAAGGGGGGGTCTGTCCGCGGGCGCGTGGGTTGTAGTTGCCGAGGACCTCGACAAAACGGCCGTCACGGCGGATGCTTTGTTCGGCGACGACGAGACGATAGGTCGGCTCATTTTTCGTACCGAAGCGTTGGAGGCGGATGCGTAACATGGTTGGAGAAGGTGGTGGTTGCCCGGTTGAGGCATTTGCCAAAAGACGGATGTGCAAGGACGCAGGCGGGGGCGGGGGAGTCAAGCCTTCCCCAGCATGTTTTCAGATTATTTTTGAGGGTGTTGTAATTTTAGGTTCAAAAACACGCAAAACAAACCACTTACCATCAAAGGCTTATTATGTGTAACAGCTTTTTTGGATTGACCGCGGCATTTTTTAATCAGTCGGCAAAGTTAAACGTTTTTGCCATAAAAAAACCCGCAGCAGGCGGGTTTTGGTAAGACCGTGGGGGTCTTATTTGGCCTGGGCCTCGGTCGGCTCGAAGCGCTTTTCCTTTACCTTGGTCGCGGACTTGCCTTGACGGCCACGGAGATAGAAGAGGCGGGCGCGCATAACCTGAGAAACGCGCTCAACTTCGATTTTCTCGATGTTAGGGGAATGGACCGGGAAAGTACGTTCAACGCCTTCTCCGAAGGATACGCGGCGAACCGTGAAGGTTTCTTGGACGTCTCCGCCCTTACGGGAGATGACGATACCCGAAAAGATCTGGGTACGCTCTTTGTCGCCTTCGCGGACCTTGGTTGAGACGCGTACGCCGTCTCCGACTTTGAATGCATTGTCGCCGCGGCCAGTCTTTAGCTGGGGGTTGGTGGCAAATTGAATGAGGGGATGGTTGCTGCTCATGGCTGGTGTTCTTGGTCTTTCAGGAGGTCCGGTCTGCGTTGCTTTGTCTTCTCGATTTGCCTTTCCCGGCGCCACTTTTCGATATCAGCGTGGTTTCCTCCGAGGAGGACCGGGGGCACCTCGAGACCATCGTAAACAGAGGGTCGGGTGAACTGCGGAAAGGCGAGCAACTTGCCGTTGTAACTGTCTCCCGTCAAGGAGTTTTCCTCGCCCAGCACCCCTGGGATCTGGCGACCGATGCAATCGACCAGAACGCAGGCGGGTAAAGTGCCATTTGTGAGCACATAATCACCGATCGATAGCTCCCGGGTGACTTTGCGGTCCCGGAAGCGTTGATCTATGCCTTCATAATGCCCTGAAATAAGGATTAAGTGCTTTTTTTCGGCTAATTCACGCGCGAGGGCGTTAGTCAGCTGCTCCCCGTCTGGACAGAGGTAGATAATTTCACAGTCGGGGCTGGCCAAGGCGTCGACGGCATCAAAAAGGGGCTGGCAGGTCATGAGCATCCCGGGTCCGCCTCCGTAAGGCATATCGTCTACCTTCCGGTGCTTGTCTTTGGAATAGGTCCGCAGGTCATGGGCCTTAAACTCAATAAGCCCCTTGTCTATGGCACGCCCAATTACCGACTCCTGCAAGAAGCCGTCGGCCATACCGGGGAAGAGGGTGACGAGGTCGATGCGGATAGCCACGGTGTATGCGACCATCCAACAGCCGAAAGGCCGCCGAGTGCAAGCCGTCCCTGCGGGGGCTTACTTCTTCTTCGGCTTGGCCTCGGAGCGCTGGTCCATCCGGACGCCAGCTTCCGCGGGCACGGGCTTACCGGTCACGTCCACGTCCGAGGTGAACAGATACTTCCACACGTCTTCTTGCAGCGGTCGTCCTTGGGCGTCCTTGGGCGAGCCTTTGCTCGGGGTCACGTAGCCATGGCCCTTCGCGGCCTGTTCCTTGTCGGTGCCCTTGAGCGGCGCGTCGGTGATGAGGCGGCGGGAATGTCCGTACGGAGCCTTCTCGATCTCGGTATTCACGATCGGTCCGAAATGGTTCAGGCCTAAGAGCAGCCAGGAGCGCTGGTAGTGCTCCGCCGTCCAGCCGCCGTCGAGGACGTGGCTGTAGCCGAAGAAACGATTCTTGGGCGTGGCCGACGGACCGGCCTGCCAGTCCTCGGTGTTATCGCGCGGTCCGCAGAACATGATCACGCGCGCGACCTTCTGGTGCATCGCGAAGCGCGCGGAGGACGTGGCGCCGTGCGAGGAGCCGCCGACGACGACCTTGGTCCAGTCGAGTTCCTTACCGCCAGCGGTGAGGAACTGTTCCCAGCGGCCCTGCGGGTGCTTCTTCACGAGCCACTGCACCAGGCGCGTGGCGCGGCCCTTGGCAGAATCGGCTTCCGCAATCTCAATCGACTTCGAAGCGTCGACGCCGGCGGTGGCCTCGAGGCGGATGTTGCCGAGATGCTGCGTGTCGGCGGGAACGGTGTTGAGCGAGCCGAACCAGCCGCGGGCGTAGGCGACGCTGATATGGTGGTAGCCGTAGCCGTTGACCTTTTCGGCGAGGACCGGGTTATGGCCCATCAGCCAGACCACGAGCTGTCCGCGGGGCGCGACGCGCGTGTCGACATCGGCGGTCTCCGTGTCGGCAGGTTTTCCTTTGCTCTCTAGGTTGAAGTCGATGTCGGGGTAAGACTTCGCGGCCGGGTCGACTTCGCTGGCCCGGGCCGTGAGGTGGTAAGCTTGCGGCTTAGGATCGGTGAATTTTAAGGGGGCCTCAGCGGCGCCAAGGGCGGAGGCGAGCAAAGACAAAGCGAGGACGATTCTCATGGGGTAGGGCTAAGCAATGCCCCACGACGACAAGGCTGGCAAGTCTACTTGGGCAGACAGGAGTCAACGAAGTCCAAGGCCTTTTCGATCGTCTCTTGAGGGGCCCAGGCATGGCCGCCGACGAAGTCAAAAACCTCGAGCCGGTCTTCCAGGGTTTCGCGGAGCTTGGCGATTTCAGGACGATTCGAATCTGTGGTGCCCATCGTCATGGCCACGGCGGGAAGCTGGATGCCGCGGAGTCCCTGAATGCCGTTATCGAGCTGGCCGACGCCCGCTCCTTGCAAGATTATGCCGCCGAAGCCCGGAGCGATTGTGACAAAGATGGAGCTGGCCCGCGCTCCGCCCGAGAATCCTGTGCAGACTTTACCGTAAGGCATGAGCCTGACGCGTTTGAGCACGTCATTATGCGCAGCCAAGAAATTGCCCACCGTGGGGTCCCAGGGGCCGTTTTTCGATTCTTCGAGCATGATGGCGATATACCCGTGAGCCTTAATCCATCGTGCCATGAAGCCCATGTTCGCATTTCCGCCCGGGGAGGCGATGAAGAGAGACTTCCAGTTTTTCTTCGAATCAGCGCCGTAGCCATGGGGAATCCAGATTTTATAATGATAAATACCAGAATACTTGGTGGCTCCGCCTTCGCCCCGGTATTCGCAGGTGATGCGCGTCTCGGCGTTTTCTTTGAGTGTCAAGGTGAGCGGGGAAATTTTTTCCACGCCGTCCGTTTTGGTGGCCGCCGAGAGAGTCGTGAAGCCGGCCGCAGCCAGGCATAAGAGGAATCTGCGAATCATGCGCGGCGCCGACGTTTACCCTTGGTTTTCTTGGCATCGAAATACGCTTTGATCTTCAGGAAGACGATTGCTCCGGCCACGGTGATGAAGGCCGCGAACAGAATATTGCTGATTTGAAAGCCGCCGAAGCCGTCATCCTTGTCGTTAAGGTTGTCGGCGGCGGTCTTCGCGCCTTGGGCGGCGGATAGATTAACGGGTGCGGAATCTGTCTTGGCTTCAGGGGACTTGATGAACGGATAATAAGCGCCTTCGAATTTAGCGGCTCCGTCAAAAAAGCCGACCACTTCGATTTTTTCTCCGAGGGTGTGACCATTCGCGCGGATCACGGCTGGGCTTGGGACGTCGGCGTCCAGGATCAAAACCAATTCAAAGCCGCCACCTTCTTCTTCGGCCCGGATGACTTGGGCTTTTCGGCTCTTGTTGGTTTGTGCTCCAGGGGCCGTGTTGGTTAAATCGGCTTTCTTTTTAAGGGCGTCGAGTTCGGAAAGGTCTTCAGGTTTAGTTGGGCTGACGTTGACCGTTGCAGCGGGTTCGGCTTTGACGGGTTGGTCGGGATTCGCGGCCCGTACTTTTAGTCTCAGGGCTTCGATTTCCGCCATGTCTTCCTTGGAAGCGGCGGGTTCGGCGTGAAGCCCCAGCGTCAGGCTGACGATTAGGATGAGGACAAATCTCCACGACATAGGAATGCAGTAAGTATTTTTACGTGAAGTGCAAGAGTCGGGGACGCGTCAGATTGTGGCTTGGAAGCGGCAGGGAAGTCCCTTAAAGCCAGTCAGCGTGCCTCCCGTTTCTTCTAAAGTACCTGTGCTGTCGGTGACAAAACTTCGAATCGCCCGGGAGCGTAAGGTGATTCTACGTAGTCTGGATTGGTGCGTTGAGCCCGGGCAGCATTGGGTCATTCTTGGTCCTAACGGTTCCGGCAAGTCATCCCTTTTAGCGGCCTTGACCGGCTATTTTGCGCCGACGTCCGGGAATGTTTCGGTTCTCGGAGAAACGTTCGGACGGAGTGATTGGCGCGAGTTGCGCCGACGTATCGGATTAGCCGGCCCAGCGGTGGCATCTTTGATTCAGCCAAGTGAGCCGGCCTTGCACATCGTCGCCGGCGGGGTCGATGGTGTGATTAACCTTTGGCGTCGGCCCAAGCCAGCAGCGCTATCCATCGCGCGTAAGTTATTACGTCAGTTGAAGGCGAGTGGCGTGGCCTTGCGTCCGTGGGGTCATCTTTCCCAGGGCGAACGCCAGCGAGTGCTTATCGCACGGGCTTTAGCATCCGCGCCCGCCCTTTTGATTTTAGATGAACCCTGCGCGGGGCTCGACCCTCTGGCCCGCCGAGATTTTCTGACGCTCTTGAATCAGCTGCCCCGGCGACTGCCCGGCGTGTCGGTCGTCCTGATCACCCACCACGTTGAGGAAATCGTCCCGGCTTTTAGCCATGTTTTGCTTTTACGTGACGGGCAGAAATTGGCCTCCGGGCCTTTACGGGAGATTCTGACTTCGAAACAATTAACCGCGCTTTGGGGGAAGAAGGTGCGGTTAAAGCATCACCGGCAGGGCTGGTCCATGGGTTGGGCTTAAGCTCGGGCAGGGAATGTCGAGGAACGGCTTGACCGCTTTCGACTTCCCCTCAACCCCTGCTTCGTCCTTCCTTCTCTTTCTTTCGTTATGCCTTCGCCCTTTGACAACCTGCTTCCGCGTTACGACGCCGTGGTCATCGGCGCCGGTTTAGGGGGGATGACCGCCGCCAATAACTTAGCTAAGTTTGGGCGCAAAGTGCTCCTCTTGGAACATCACTACCAGCTCGGAGGCTTGGCTACTTTCTTCAAACGGGCGGGCGGGCACGTCTTCGACATTTCCCTGCACGGCTTTCCTTTCGGGATGATCAAGTCGACGCGCCGGTATTGGACCAAGGAGATCTCGGATCGCATTCACGCGCTGAAGGATATCCGTTTCATCAATCCTGATTTCGATGTGCGCACGACTTTCGATCGGGCAGATTTCACGCGGATCCTAATCGAACAATTCCGGATTCCCGCCGAGACCGTCGAGGCTTTTTTTGCGCACCTGCGAGAGATGAATTATTACGACAACGATAGCCGGACGACCCGTGAACTCTTTGAGCAGTTTTTCCCCGGGCGGCCCGACGTCCAACGCCTGTTGCTCGAGCCCATCGCTTACGCCAATGGTTCGACTTTAGAAGATCCGGCGATTACGTTCGGCATCGTCTTTTCTAATTTCATGTCGAAAGGGGTTTTCATTTTCCAAGGCGGTACGGATACGATGATCAACCTCATGACAGTGGAGATGAAAGCGAACGGGGTTGATATCCGCCGTAACGTCCTCGTCGAGAAGGTGCTTGTCGTAAAAGACGCTGCGGGCCGCCGCCGGGTCGTGGGCGTGAAACTTCGTGGCACGCGTCTCGGCGAAGAAGCTGAAGTCGCCTGCACCACCGTCGTCTCCAATGCTAATATCAAAGATACGGTCCTAAAGATGGGCGGAGAGGATGCCTTCGAGGCTCCGTTTCTGGAAGAAGCCCGCAAGGTCCGCGTGAACACCTCATCCTGCCAAGTCTACATGGGCGTACGCGAAGGCGAAAGCATCCCACCTATCGGTGACTTAGTGTTCACCTCCGAGGCCAAGCCGTTTTCCAGCCAGGAGCTCATCGACTTTCATACGACCTCGCGCACCTATTCGGTCTACTATCCGGATACGCGTCCGCACACCAAGAAGCCGCGCTATGCGGTCGTCACGTCGATCAATCAGAAATGGGAAGATTGGGCGCACCTTTCCGATGCTGATTATCAGACGCATAAGGCGCGCGTGATCGAGGAATCGTTCTGCGGCCTGGAGAAATTCATCCCCGACATCCGGGCCAAGGTAGACCATGCCGAAGCGGCCACGCCACGTACGGTGAACCGTTACGTCCGCCATGTGGGCGGCACTTCCTTTGGCACCAAGTTCGAAGGGTTGAAGGTTTCGATGGCGTTGCCTGAACAGGTCGGCGGCTTCTACCATGCTGGTAGCGTCGGTATTATCATGTCGGGCTGGCTGGGTACGATTAATTACGGTGTGATTGTGTCGGCCAAGGCCGATGCCTATTTGCGCGAGCCGAATGCCGACCCGCTCGGCGACGCCGCGGCGAGCGTGGGACTCTGACGGAAGGCAGAGTTGATTGCTTGACCCTTTGGCCAGAAGCCACCGTACCTCAGCGACTTTTGTAACGCGTGGTCCTGTCCGACGGCTTGACGGTCGGCCCGGAATCGTAAATCTCCGGGCATGGCCAAAGACTCCCCAAACGAAGGCATCTTGAAGAAGCTCGAGCACGGGCTAGAATATTTTATCTTTGCCAGCCGCTGGGTGCAGGCGCCGATCTACATCGCACTAATCTTCGCCGCGATCGCCTACGCGTGGAAGAGCCTGCAGGAGCTACTACACCTGCTGCAAGGCTTCGCCACCGCTACCGAGAGCAGCATTATGCTCGGCATTCTCTCGCTCGTGGACATCTCGATGGTGGCCAATCTCGTTAACATGGTCGTCGTCGGTGGCTACGTCACCTTTGTCTCGCGCATCGATTTTGGCGACAACGGCGACCGCCCCGATTGGCTTGACCACATTAACGCCAATACCCTTAAGGTGAAGCTCGCCGGTAGCCTCGCGAGCATCTCGGCTATCCATCTGCTCAAGAGCTTCATCGACATCACCGCCGCCGCCGGCGACAAGCCGCTTACGCCCGCCCACGAGAAGGTGATCTTCTGGCAGGCCATCATTCATGGCGTGTTTCTCGCTTCGATGATCCTCTTCGCTTGGGGCGAGAAGATGCAGCGACACGATAATCACTGAGCCTTCGGCGCGAGGTCGCTGACCCAGCCGACGAGGTAGCGCTGCAGGTGGGCGGACCACCCGTAGTGGATTCGTAGGCGCGCGCCGGCGGAGCTCGTCTTGGAGTCGATGGTCGCGTTCAGGCGTATCTTGTGCCCGCCGTGAAATGCGAGCATGGCCGCCTTGCCCGTGAGCCCTTCTTGGCCGTCGGCCAGTTTGGTTAGCGGGCCTTGGCGTCGACCGGGATACGCATACCGTAGAAACTCCGGTAGACGTAGAATAACGCGACTACGAAGATGGCTGAGCCGAGACTGAGTTTGAGGCCGGCTGGCATTTGTACAGCGATCTCAACCGCCAAGAGGCCGAAGAGCGTGGTAAACTTGATGACCGGATTGAGGGAAACGGATGAGGTGTCCTTGAAGGGGTCGCCGACGGTGTCTCCGACGACCGTCGCGGCGTGGAGCGGGGTGCCCTTGGCCTTGAGATCGACCTCGACGATTTTCTTGGCGTTATCCCACGCGCCGCCGGCATTGGCCATGAAGATCGCCTGATAAAGCCCGAAGAAGGCCATACCGATGAGGTAGCCGATGAAGAAGAATGGATCAAAGAACGCGAGGGAGAGGGCGAAGCAGAAAATGGCGATGAAGATGTTGATCATCCCTTTCTGCGCATACTGGGTGCAGATTCGCACGACTTCCTTAGAAGATTCGATGGAGGCCGTCGTCGCGTCCAACTTCATATTCTCCTTAATATAAACGACTGCGCGGTAGGCGCCGGTGACGACCGCTTGGGTGGAGGCGCCGGTGAACCAGTAGATGACGGCACCGCCCATGAGTAGGCCCATCAGGGCCTCCGGGTGGACTAAAGAAAGTTTTTCCAAGACATTGAACTTGGGATCCAGGTGATGGAAGTGCTCCTGCAACATCATGATAATACCGAAGACCATCGTGGTCGCGCCTACGACTGCCGTGCCGATTAAGACGGGCTTGGCCGTCGCCTTGAACGTGTTACCGGCGCCATCGCCTTTCTCGAGTTGGTGCTTGGCTCCGGCAAAATCAGGGGTGAAGCCGAAGTCGCGTTGGATTTCTGCCGCGATGCCGGGGCGTGCTTCAATCTGGGAGAGTTCATAGACGGATTGGGCGTTATCTGTCACGGGGCCGAAAGAATCCACGGCGATGGTGACGGGGCCCATGCCGAGGAAGCCGAAGGCGACCAGACCAAAGGCGAAGATCGGGGCCGCGAAGGAAAATTGCGCCGGCATGATGGCCGCCACGGCCGCGTGCGTGGAGAGCACGTAAGCTCCCA
>JBAXRS010000019.1:0-26787 GCA_037131085.1 Verrucomicrobiota bacterium
ACTTGGCTGAAGCCCGAGACGGGGGTCATCAAGGCCATCGTGGACGTCGTTTGAACTTCATGCGTCTCGATGCCCACCAGCACTTTTGGTCTTACCGTGCCGAACAATATCCCTGGATCACGCCCGGCTCGCCGTTGCACCGCAGTTGGCTTCCCGAAAAATTAAGCGCCCTGCAAAAGCCTTTAGACTTCTCCGGGGCGATCGCCGTCCAGGCCCGCCAGGTCGTCGAGGAATCGGATTGGCTCCTTGGGCTCGCCGAACAGCACGAGGTGATCAAGGGCGTTGTCGGCTGGGTCGACCTGCGTAGCGACCGCGTCGAAGAGGACCTCATCCGTTTAGCGGCGAACCGTAAGTTCGTCGGTGTCCGGCACGTGGTGCAAGACGAGCCCGATGACCAATTCATGCTGGGCAAAGAATTTCAGCGTGGCATTAGTAAGCTCGAAGCCCACGGGCTTACGTACGACATTCTGATCTATCCTAAGCAGCTCGATGCGGCCATCGCGTTGGCGGAGAAATTTTCTAAACAGCCTTTTGTCCTCAATCATATGGCTAAGCCTCTGGTGAAGGCTGGAACAATCGAACCTTGGCGCCAAAAGATCAAACGTCTAGCCCAATGTCCGAACGTCCATTGTAAGGTCTCTGGATTAATTACCGAAGCGAATCACGCTCATTGGAAGCCAGCGCATTTTCAGCCCTACCTGGATACGGTCTTCGAGGCTTTTAGTCCCGCCCGCTTGATGTATGGTTCCGATTGGCCGGTCTGTCTACTCGCGGGCAGTTACCAGCAGGCCTACGAGTTGGTCGATGGCTACGCGCAACAGCTCAAGAGTAAGCAGCGCGATGGGCTGTTCGGCATTAACGCGGCTAAATTCTATCTGAAATCCAGATTGGCGAAATCTTAAACAAGCCCTTCGCGAGTATGTCGACTGAAAGTATTCTTGCAGCCTTGGCGGACCGGTTGGCTTGCGGAGATAGTTCTTTCGCACAGGCAAAGGAACTAAGAAACGCCATCGCTCTGTCGGACGTCCGTTTTTCTTTCGCGCTACGCATCTCGGCGGCGCTCACTTATTTATTTCCACCTCTGGCAGTCCCGTTGGCTCGCCGGATTGTTGGACCTAGGCGCACCCTTAAGAGTCAGACGAACCTGTCGCCGCCGCCGATGGCTTCGGGTCCGGCGACCTTAGTGATTACGCCCTCCGCTGATTTTAATTTAGCGGCCCAGAGTTTCGCCGATTTTGCGACACCGCCCATCCTTATTCTGGTCGGCTCTACGCAAAACGATTTTTCGCTCCATGCTTTGCTCCAAGCCGCTCAGCCTTCCATTTCCCGGATGGCTTTCAAAGCGGCAGCTACGGTGGAGGTGGCGGCCCAGTTTATCGAGAGCCAGAACGGGCCGACCGGACCGGTTATTTTTCATGGGCTCGACTGTGACCAAGCTAACGTATTTCTTTCGAAGATTTCGGCTCCGCTCGTCGAAGTGAACATGCGGCCGCAGGATGCGATGGATTTCATCGAGCCGACGGTTGACGAAGGCGACATGTGGTCGGCCGAAAACTTGTCCATACTCGTACGTAAATGGGAGACCCAGCCGGTCAGCCAAGCGTCCGCTGATTTCGACGTGCTCCATCGATTCTTACGAACACCACCGACGGTCGGACGCTCCTACCTTCGTCTCTCGGCCGGGGCCGATTTGGCGGAATGCCACCGAGCGCTCGATTGTCTGGTCGCGATGAGGCACGTCTGGATCGTGAGCGTAGACCCCTCGTCAGACCCTTATCTCATCGAGCGCGTGGCCAAGGACGCCGCTTTCTGCGAAGTGCAGACAGCGGACGTTTTTGCGGAATTCATCCAAGCCCTTGATCGGATTCGCGTGGTCGGATCTACTCCAAGTTTTGTCCGTGCCGCCGGCCACCGGGGTAAATTTTTCTGCGGGCCAGTCTCGCTGAAGCCTAACACGGAGTTGAGCCCCTATTACCTTCGCCAAGTCCTGCGCGTCGGCCATCGGGGATTCCTCCGGGCGGCTGACTTCGCCGACGTGGCTTGCGCTTCGGTCGTCCACTAACAGATTAATCTTATGGAAGCCCCATTGCACGACCTCGAAGAACGCCTGGCTTTTCTTCAGCGACACGTCGAACAACAGGACCGCGAGATGCTTGAGCTCTCCCGCGAGCTGATGAAAGTGACTGAACGTCTCGCCCGCATGGAAGCCAAGGTGGCCCAGGGGACCGATAGCGCCGAGAACTCCCCGCCGGCCGATGAACGTCCGCCCCATTGGTGAAGCCAGAAACGGGTTTACTTCTTGGGCGTAAATATTAATAAATTATCAGAACTATCGCCATGAATGATACGCTTACTTATTTGGAATATGGGATTTACCTCGGACTTTCGCTGGCCGTGACCCTGTGGGTCGGACGGGTACTTTTTCGGAGCGGTCGCCCTTTTCTGGTCGATGCTTTCCATGGCAACGAAACGATGGCCGACTCGGTTAACAACCTTCTGATCATCGGTTTCTATTTGGTGAATGTGGGCTTCATGCTACTGTTCCTTTCATCCAAAGAGCACCCCACGACCGGTATCAAGGTCGTTGAGGATGTCAGCAAGTCGGTCGGCGTGGTCATCGTCGTCCTCGGCATGATGCATTTCATTAACTTGGCCGTATTAAATTCTCTGCGTACGGGTGGGATGGCCACGCGTCCGCCAGAGTTGCCGAAGCGCTAAGGCCGCGATATGTGCGGCCGTGTGACCCAGTTTACGCGCTGGGAAGAAGTGGTTCGCGATCTGGGTTTGCGTCCTTCGCCTCAGGCACCGCGCTATAATATTTCACCGGGGACGCCGTTGTTCAGCGTAAGGCGCGAGCAAGGCGAACTTAAGGCCGAGCCTTTGCCTTGGGGTTTCGTCCCGTCGTGGCTCGCACCCGACCTCAAGGAGGAGGGCCACGCCAATGCCAGGGCCGAAGGTATTTTCGATCGACCGACTTTTAAGGATTCCGCCAAGCTCCGCCGCTGTATCATCCCCGTCGACGGATACTATGAGTGGAAATCTGAAGGCCGGACCAAGGTGCCTTATTATTTCCGCGCGGCCGATGGCAGACCCTTAGCACTCGCTGGCTTGTGGTCGCTTCGCCTCTTGGCCGACGGTGCAGTTAGTCGCACTTTGGCGCTGGTAACGGTTGCCCCCAATCGCGAAGCCGGCGCCATCCACTCCCGCATGCCGGTGGTGCTTGAAGGCACCAAACGTGCTGCCTGGCTCTCGGAGCGGGCCTTTTCTCCCGAAGAATTTGTGCAGTTAGCCGTGACCGCCCCCGATCGGACTTTGTCGCTGTATCGGGTCTCTCCGGAAGTAAATAGGGTAGCACAGGATCAGCCCAGCCTCGTCGAGCCGCTCGTGGGAGCCACCGACCAGCCCGACTTTTTCGGAGATTTGCTTGGCTAGTCGGATTATTTATTCAGTTATAAAGGTATGTCATCGCCTTTGCATGTACCTAAATCCGTGGAGAAGCCTTGGGGTCGTGAAATCTGGTACGGCGATCAGCCAGCCTACGCGGGTAAGGTGCTGGAGGTGAAGGCCGGTAAGCGCTTAAGTTTGCAATATCACGAACGTAAGACCGAGACGCTCTATTTGCTCTCTGGTCGCATCAAACTTACCTATCGGCCACTGCTTGCCGGCGAAATGCATGCCACGGCTCCCGTGACCGCTGAACACGAAATCATCTGGACTCCGGGTTTGGCCGTACACATCCCCGTCCGCACGATTCACCGCTTCGAGGCACTGGAAGATAGCGTCTTGCTGGAGGTTTCCACCCCCGACCTCACCGATGTCGTGCGGCTGCAAGACGACTATGCGCGCCCCGCGCGCGACTGATTAATTTCATGCGTAAAGTTTTAGCTTTTGATCTGGGTGGCACGAAGTTCGCCTTCGGCGTCGTCAACGAAGATGGTTCTGTCCTTGGTTCTGGTCGGGTCGAAACCCATGCCGAACAAGGACCCGCACAAGCTTGCGACCGCGTAGCCGCCGAAGCTCATAAGCTGCTTGACCAACTTAAACTTACGCCGGCTGACTTTGTCGCTATCGGTGTAGCCTCGCCCGGGCCTCTGGATATTTCGCGCGGGTGTGTCGACGGTTCGCCTAATCTTCCCGGCTGGTCTGGCTACTCCATCACCGAAGCACTGAGCAAATCCTTCGGCGGTCTTCCCGCCCGCATCGACAACGACTGTAACGCGGCGGCATTGGGCGAATTCCGTTTCGGCGCCGGAAGGGGGAAGAAGAACGTCGTTTATATCACGATTTCGACAGGCATCGGCGGCGGCGCCGTGATCGATGGGCGTCTGATGCGCGGCAGCAACGGTAACGCCGCCGAACTCGGACACATTCCGTTGACGATGGACGGACCTCGCTGCGGCTGCGGTAATCTCGGTTGTTGGGAAGTCTACGCTTCGGGTACCGCAATCGCCCGCCGCGCCCGCGAGGCGCTCGCAACGGGTCGCACCTCTTCGCTCGCGGCTTTAGCGGGCGGCGCAGAACATGTTACGACGCACCACATTCTTCAGGCCGTCGCCCAAGGCGATGCGTTGTCCAAAGAGATCTGGGCGGAGTCTATCAACTATCTGGGTCGTGGCCTCGGTGCGGTGATCAACACTTTCAATCCGGACGTGATTGTCGTCGGCGGCGGAGTCACGGCCGCAGGGGATGCGCTCTTCGTGCCGATGCGCCAAAGCGCCAATCGCTACGCCTTTTCGCGTCTTTCGGCGGTCTGCACCATCGTCCCCGCCGACCTCGGCGGCAATGTCGGTGTCGTCGGTGCCGCGGCTTGCGCCTTCGAACACATCGGTTGAAGACTTTCGCCGCCGATGCGCGTCTCCGTCATTATCCCGGCGTTCAACGAGGAAAAACTTCTGCCTGCAACGCTCGCGTCCGTGCAGGCCGCGGCTACGGCTTTCCTTTCCCGCGGGTGGACGTGGGAATGCGTGGTCTGCGATAATAACTCGACCGACGGTACCGTCGCTTGCGCCCGTTCCGCCGGCGCCACCGTCGTCTTCGAGCCGGTTAACCAGATCGGCCGGGCGCGCGATGCGGGCGCACGCGTGGCCACCGGCGAATGGCTGATTTTCATCGATGCTGACTCGACGCCTTCACCTCCACTCTTTGCCGCCATCGCCGATCAGATCGCCGCGGGTCGTGCGCTTGGCGGCGGGTGCACGGTCGAACTCGAGCCAGGGACGCCGCGTTACGCCCGTTTCGTGTGTGGGCTGTGGAATCTTTGGAGCCGCCTGGCGCGTTGGGCGGCCGGGTCGTGCGTCTGGGTCGAGGCCACCGCGTTCCGCGAGGCCGGTGGCTTCGGCACCGAATACTACGCCGGGGAGGAGGTCTTCTTGAGCCGCCGCCTCAAGGCCATCGCTCGTCGCCGCGGCCGGCGTTTCGTCATCTTGGCCGAACACCCTCTACGCACTTCGTCGCGCAAGCTGAAGCTCTACACGCTCACCGAAGCGGCCCGATTTTTCTTCCGCATGCTGTTCACCGCCGGCCACGCGGCCAAGCGGCCGGAGAACTGCAATCTCTGGTATGACGGTCGGCGCTGACCGCCTTCAGAGCCGCCGTTTTTTCCACTTCGGGATCGGGAAGACGGTGATTTTATCGGACGCGACTTCGACGTCGTCGCGCGGACGTAAGCCTTCGGCTTCGTCGTCTGTCACGATTGCGTAATGTTTTGCGGCGGTGATCCGATCCGCGATTTCCCAGCAATCCTTGGGGCTGTTCACCCACTTTTCGGGCGGGAGTTTGCTCAGGTTGTAGGGCTTGGAATAAGTCCGCAAACTTTTGCGCGGCCCTTTCGCGTATTCGTGGAAATAGGACATAGCGAGTTCCCGCACGCTCCGATAGATGGGGTCACGCCAGCGTAGGCAGACGTAATTGGTCTTCGAGATCGCCCCCCACTTACCGTTAATGCGGAACGGCGCGATGACGTGGTCCATATCTTGATGGGCACCGAAATCTAAGAGTAGGGGAGGGTGTCCCTGCAACCAAAGGGCGAAGGCCGCAATCATGGCCCCTTCGATGCAATGCGCCGAGCGTTGCTTTAAGGCCTGCTCGACGGAACGGGCGGTATCACCTTTGGGTTCGAAGTTCTGCGGAAAATTGACCAAGAAATCTTGGATCGCCCGGGGGGTACTCAATTTGGCCAAGAGTCGCGCCTGGGGCGCGGCCAGCCCGCGTTTTTGGGCAAGTCGAATGCGGGCGACTAACGACATACCGTCATGATTAGCCCTCGTGGCTAATTCCTCAAGGAGCGAGTGCCGCTGGCCCTTTCGGATTGGCTAACGCCACCCACTGGCTACATCTAGGGCCACCTTTTATGAAGTCGTCCTTCCGCCATCTGAGCTTGTGCTCCCCCCGCGCCTAAAAGATGGACGCGCATACCCTCGATCAAATCCGCTGGGGCCTGCTCAGCCTGATCCTTCTGATCATCTCCATTGGCCTCCATGAATTTGGCCATGCCTGGATCGCCGATTTGCGGGGAGACCCGCTCCCACGTGCGCAAGGCCGGGTCACGCTCAACCCCTTCGCCCACACCGACCCCATCGGGACCATCGCCATCCCAGCCTTCATGATTTTTCTGCCGATCCTGACGGGCTCGCCGGCCGGGTTTGGCCTCATCGGTTGGGGTAAACCCGTCCAGATATCCCTGCTGAATCCTCGGACGCGTCGGATGGACGATATCCTTATCACGCTGGCCGGGCCTTCGATGAATATCGTGCTCTGCCTTTCCTTCGCTCTCATTGGCGGGTTGGGCGGCTTTCACTTCAACGACCCGAAGGCAGCATCGGTCGTAAAATTCCTGGTCTCGGGCATCTTCCTTAACGCCGGTTTGGCCGTCTTTAATCTCATTCCGATTCCGCCGCTGGATGGATCGCGGATCGCCCTGCGCCTAGGCATTTACACCGAAGAGATGTTCCAGTCCTTGGCCCGCTGGGGCTTCCTCATCTTGTTGGTTATGATTAATATTTCTGTCGTTCGTAGCGTGATGGGGGATGTTATCGAATGGCTGGCCGCCCCTTGGTTCATGCTTTGGGACCTGCTACTCTGATTTCCACCACCAGAGGCTTGCCTATTTTTAGCCTACAGCCGAAAGTCCCCCTATGCAGACCCTAGGTGAACGACTCCAAGAAGCCCGCCAACGTTTAGGTGTGACCCTGCGCGAAGCGGCGGAGTTCACCAAGATCCGCACCGACTACCTTCAGTCGATGGAGGCTAATCAGTTTGAATCTATCCCTTTAGCCGATGTCTATAAGCGGGGCTTCGTGAAAATTTACGCCAAATACCTTCGTCTCGACGAAGAAAAAGCCGGTGCTGATTTTAATACGCACCACTCCGCGAAGGCCGCTCGCCGTCCGCTCGAGGCCGGGGTCGAAGAGGATGCCGCTTTTGAACCCGCCGGTCCGGCCAGCGCCGTCACCGTCAATCGCGACATGCTGGTTTACGGATCATTGGGCATCGGCGTGGGTGCGATTTTAATCTGGGCGTTTTTTCGCTAAGCTCGTCTTCGCCGACGGGCCAAATGCCACCGCCTAAGGTCAAACCTACCGGGCGGCCTCATGTCGTCGGGCTGACAGCCCTGCAGCTGGGTACGGCCTACCAGCTTATCGAGACAAACACTGGCGAAATCAGGAAGTATGGGACTATTAGCCCGCAGGATAAGGAAGTGCAGATAAATATCAAAGGGTCTTTCACGCTCCGTTCTAACGCGGTGGAATTTCTTCGTGTCCGGATCGACGGGCTCTCTTACGCAATTCCCGATGAGGCCATCGGCACGCAGGCGGTGCAATTTCCGGATCCGGAAACCGTGCCGCCACCCCCTCCGTCGGCGACCCCCGCGGCTAAGAAAAAACGTTGATTCCAGAGGGGTTGACCCAGTGGGATCAGCCCCTTAATAAAGATTATCTTGTCCGCCCGCCTCGAACATCGCGTCCTTGTGCTGAACCGACTTTGGCAGCCGGTGAATATCGTAGGTATTCTTCGGGCGATGAGCCTACTCTTCCGCGGCCGTGCCTCCGCCATCCATGCGGGACCCTCCGGCCATCGTGTTTATAATGCCGAAGAGTGGTTGGCCTATTCACTGGAATCTCCACCCCCTGCCACGGAAGCCGTGCGTTCCCCTTGCATCATTCTGCGCGTCCCGCGCGTACTCTTGCTCGGCGCCTATGACCGCGTGCCGCGCCGCGAAATCCGCTTTAGCCGCCGCAACGTCTACCTGCGCGATACGAACACTTGCCAGTATTGCGGACGGCTTTTCCGCGACGAGGAACTCAACCTCGATCACGTCGTGCCGCGCGATGTCGGCGGTAAGACCAACTGGGAAAATATCGTCACGGCCTGCGTTCGTTGCAACTCACGTAAGGCTAATCGCCTGCCGGAACAGGCGGGCATGACCCTCCGCCGGGCGCCGGCCAAGCCCAAGTGGCGCCTTGTCGTGGCCTCCTCGCTTTCGGTGACGGAAGTCGAGGCCTGGAAAGAGTTCCTTGAGGTGACGCCCTCCGGTCAGCTTCCTTGGCGGAACTGATTTTGGGCTTTGCTTGGTGCGGGTAACCAGATTCGAACTGGTGTATCCACTTTGGAAGAGTGGTGTCCTACCACTGAACGATACCCGCGTGGCCAAGGACGCCCACTATTCCAAGCCGCCCCGTCCGGGTCAAGCCTCCGGAATAGCCAATTCCCCCGCCATAGCCCCGGCAGGCCGCATTTCTGGGCTTTGATTTATCGTTCGAAATCCCGACGACTTCCCGCCCGGGATTAGCTCGCGCTATGGGTCTCGGCGCGTACCACGGTGATGGATCCGTTGGTTTCTAAGATGGCATGGCGCGCCTGTTCGATGTTGGCGCAGCCCGCCCCGCGTAAGGCGGCCATGAGTTCGTGATGGGTGATTCTCTCCGCGCGCAAGTTGCGCTCCAAGAGCTGTCCGTCGCGGATTAAAAAAATCGGCCGGCCAATCAGCAGGCCTTCGATCGACTTAGAGCGTCGGGCGAGAAAGGACATTCCCCAATTTAGGCTGACCAACGTGGCCGCGAGGATCAGTCCGCCCCCCAGGCTGTTGTCGCCCCCGTTCATCGAGTTCTGCACCGCGTTACTCAGGATTAATAGCAATATGAAATCAAAAGGGGTCAGCATGCCGACCTGGCGTCGGCCCGTGAGCCGGATCAAGGTGATTAGGAAGAGGTAGACGATGATGCCGCGTAGGACCAATTCCCACCAGGGGAGCGTGGGCAGGAAGAGCGTACTCCAGAAGCCGGCGGCTGCTTGGGTCAATGGGGCGGCTTGGGCGAGCATGCCGATAGCCTGTCTGGTCTTGGGCCAAGAGCGATGCCGATTGCGCTTCACCGCTGGCAAAACATGGGTCATCTTTCCTCTTATGGTGCGCTCTCCCAAAAAGATAAAATCCGCCACGAAATCAAAGGCCCCGCAAGAGGTCCTGATGATGGCGACGCCCTCGAAGAGCGCGGATTTGCGCTGGTTCTCGGGCTTCAACGCCTCCGATCCGTTCCCGGCTTTCAGCGCCCAAGGCCGCAAAATCGGGCTACTTCCTTTGCTCGAAGTCGGCCGCGCCGAAGACGAGTCCGACTTTGATGAAGTCCTCAATCTTTCCGCGATCATCACGGATCTCCGCAAAACAAATCCCGCCGCCGGCTTGGCCGATGCGATTGTTTTCGCGGCTTTGCAAAACGGCGTTCAACGCTTTCGCGTCCCCGCTGATTTTCCGGTGGGCCTCTACGAAAGGTTGCGCGAATTAGGACTCGAGCTCACCCCGCTTGGTGCTCAGCGCGACGAGCGTTCGTCCCCGGAACTTTTCCCGGCTCGATGGATAAAGAATAAAGCCGAGTTAGCTGGTATCCGCGCCGGTAATACGGCGGCATGCGCCGGTTTCTCGGTGATCGAAAAAATCCTCGCCGCCGCCACCCCTGATCGCAAAGGCCGGTTGCTCTGGCAGGGCAAATTATTGACTGCTGAAATTCTGAAAGAAGAAGCTCAGGTCGCGATCCTCCGGGCGGGCGCGCTTTGTGATATCGGAATGATTTGTGCCCCGGGCGACCAAGCCGTCGATTGTCATTGCTCCGGCACCGGCCCGATTTCCGCTCATCAACTCATCGTCGTCGATATCTTTCCCCGCCATCGCGCTTCCCAGAATTATGGGGACATGACCCGCACCTACCTCAAGGGTAAGGCGAACACCAAGCAGCGTAATCTCGTCCACGCCGTTCTGGAAGCTCAGCGCCGCGCCATCAAGGCGATCCGGGCCGGTGTGACTGGTGCGGCCGTTCACGACGTGGTGGTGAAATATTTTAAATCCATGGGCTATAAGACCGACTTGGTCGACGGCGTTTATACCGGGTTTTTCCACGGCACGGGCCACGGCCTCGGCTTTGATATCCATGAAGAACCAGCCCTGTCGGTACGAAATCCCAAGCCTCTGGTCATCGGCAATGCGGTGACGGTGGAGCCCGGTTTATACTACCCCGGGATCGGCGCTTGTCGCATGGAAGATTGCGTGGTCGTCACGAAGCGAGGCTGCGAACTTCTCTCTCATCATCCCTATAACTGGGAGATCGCCTGACGATGGTCAAGGGCCGGGGCCGCGCGGGAACGCACACGACCATCACGGATGCGGCCCGTCCCGTGGTCGAAGCTTTCGAACGCCACGGTCGGGTTTCCCGCGGGGTCATCGAGGCTCGGGTCGGTGCAAAATCTCTTTCGATCAAGGTCGTTCCGCTCGAAGGTTGTCTACGCGTGACCGTCGTTTCCAAGGGTTCGCGCCAAGAGCTCCACGTTTATGGCGTCACGCCGACGCAGGCCCGCAAAATTCTTTCGATCTCGGCCTTGAGCGGTTATCACCTAAATATCGCCAGTGAGTAAGCCGCCCCTTATTTTAGCAGAAGTCACCGAGGCAGATTGGGCTACGGCTGGACCGGGCTGGACGCACCTCCCCTATATGGCCCGCTTTTCCGCGCCCGGCGTGCCCACTTCCTGGGAAACTTTTTTGAAGGGACGTTACCATGCCGTGCTCGAAAGCGGCCGGACGGGTTCCTTGACGCTCGCCGTTTCTGCCGCCCGTCAGGCGATCAATTTCTATGCCGACGGCCGGGTCGTTTCCTCCACGGCGCAAGGCGCCCATGAAGAGTCTTCGGAAAAACCTCTCGATTTTTTGAGACGATGGTCGCGCGAGGTGCGCGCACCGCAACTACCCGGTTGGCCGGCCTTTCAAGGCGGCTTGCTCACGGTCTTGGGTTATGAATTAGCCAGTCAGATCGAGCCGGTGACTTCGGCGACCCCCGATCCCGGCACGCCATTGGCCGTCGTGCTTGAGGCCGATGAGGTTTGCATTTTTGATTCAACCGTCCAGCAGTTGACGGTGGTCATTCTCTGTCGTCATGAAAATACGACACGCCCAACTTTAAAGGCCGCCCAAGCGCGCGCCCAGATCCTCGCCGGTTTATGGCTCACCGCTTGCGCTGCGTCTCCCCGCGCGCCTTTGCCCCGCGTCGCTCCAGCCACCCCGCTCGCTTCGTCGCTCCCGGCCGAAGGTTTCGTCCAAGCTGTCGATAGGTGTCAGGCTTACATCTCGGCCGGAGATACTTATCAGGTAAATCTTTCCACGCGCTTGGAGGTGCCGCCCGTCCATCCCTTGCAGGCCTACGAGGCGATGCGGGCCGCCAACCCTTCGCCTTATATGGGCTTCGCTCAACTTCCCGGTATTTCCCTGGCGTGCGGTTCACCTGAATTATTAGTAGAGGTGACGAATGGAAACATCACTTCGCGACCCATCGCCGGTACGCGGCCGCGGAGCGCCGATACCGCCGCCGACGAGGCTTGGGCCGCTGAACTTTCGGGCGACACTAAAGAACGTGCCGAGCATCTGATGCTGGTCGACCTCTTGCGCAATGACGTTGGCCGCGTTTCGCAAGCGGGCTCCGTCCGAGTACCTGAGTTCATGGCCATCGAGCGCTATTCTCACGTGATGCATCTTGTATCCCAAGTGGAAGGTCGGCTCCAGGTGCAGGTTACGCCCGCTGATGTCATCCGTGCTCTTTTCCCAGGAGGCACCATCACCGGCGCGCCCAAGGTGCGGACGATGCAGATCATCTCCGAGGTCGAGCCCGTCGCCCGGGGTTTCTATACGGGCTCCATGGGTTGGATTAGTGCATCAGGAAATCTTTGCCTCAATATTATCATCCGGTCGCTTTGGTGCACCGAGGGTCGCTGCTTTGTCCAGGCCGGCGCCGGTATCGTCGCTGATTCCGTGCCCGAGCACGAACATGCCGAAGCGTTGCGTAAGGCGCAGGCACCCCTACTTGCCGCGGCTCATGCCGCCTTGCCCCGATGATGGCCTGGCGTAACGGTGAATGGTTCCCGCAACCGGATAACGCCGAAGTTTCTGTAATCCATCCCGGCCCTTGTCTCTTCGAAACGTTCGCAATCCGGGACGGTAAGGTTGAATGTCTGGGCGATCATCTTGCGCGGCTGGCTTTAGGTTGCCCGCGGTTAGGTCTGGATGCGTCGCGCCTGCAATTAGGCGCCAAGGCGGAAGTGGCCCGCTGGCAACCCGTCGTCCGACAGCTACTCGCCCGCGAAAAATTAACCGACGCCATCCTTCGTCTCATCGTCGCTCCGCGCGCCGATGCGCTCCCGACAGAATGGCTCACGGCGCGCGCGTTGCCGGCCACACCAAAGACGATTGACCTCTTCCAATTAAGAACCGAGCGCGATCAACCGGAATGGTTACCTCGCCCCAAAAGCGGGCCTTGGCGTAATTCATCGGAGGCTTGGCGGGAATTAAAAAGCCGGACGCCGCGCCTCGACGTGGAGGGTTTGCAGTTCGACGCACTTGGGCGATTAGCGGAAGCGACGCGTAGCTCTTTGGCTTGGTGGGACGGGCAACTCTGGAGTTTCCCCGCTGCCGCCACCGGCCGGTTACTGGGTACGGCCGCGGCTCAGTTTCGTGGGGTGTTAACGCAGGCCGGCTGCTCGGTCCAAGATGTGGCCGAAGGTTTTCCGCAGCACGCCCAAGCTCTGGTGGTGCTTCGTTCCACTTTCTCTGGAGGCGCGGTGCTGGCCCACAAATATGTCGGGCTCGACGGAACGACGCTTTGGCAAGCGAATGCCAATCAAGATGAGCCCCAACGACACTTGCTGGCCTTGGCGCAATGGCGCTCTCAGCGCGCCATTATTTTGGCGTAAAGAGGCATGATTGTGGCCAGGATGAGCATCGCCAAAAAGACGACGCTGATTAAAGCCGAAAAACAGGTGGCGGTTAGCAAGGTCGCCATTTGCACAATCGGTTCACCGTCTTTCTTCAGATAACTTTGTAATGAAATGAAGGTCGCAATGGCGGCCAGGACAAAGAGCGTGAGGAGTGCTCCGGTGAAGTGATTGAAATAGTAACCCGTTAACCCGGGCAGCTTGCCGGGCTCTCCCGTGATCAGGGTCGTCAAGATAGGCTGGGCACGGAAGGCGATGGCTCCGGCGGCGGCTGGCAGGCCGACCGTCAGGAAGACGGCGAGACCAGATATGATTTTAAGCTCACGTGCGTTCATGGGCTCAGTCTTCCGGTCAATTCGTCGCCGGTCAACGCCGGGATTCTCCCTCGCCTATCGGCCGGATTCCCCCTAAGAAACAAGGACATGGACGTCTGGTTACTTTGGCCAATTTTTGTTTTCCTCAACGGAAGCGCCGCCGCGATTTCCCTTGTGGCGGGTGTAGTCTCCGCGCTTTCCCATACGGAGTTGGAGGATTTGCGCCGACTCGACGCCAAGGCCGCCGTTTCCATCGAGCGTTCGCGGGGCGATCAAGGGAACACCCTTGCGGCCTTCGAGGTTTTGACCGCTGCTTTTGTCGGCATGAGCGCGCTCTTGGGTGGGGCTCTGGTCGGCGACAAGGTCATCACCAGCCTCCCAGCCTCCTGGACGTTTATCGTGGGGACGATTTTCGCCGTCATCGGCATCTCTTTCTTCATGGCCTGGTTGACGGTGATGCTCCCCCGAAAACTTGGGATGCATTTTCGTAAGTTATTGGCTCGCCGCATCGCGCCGGTGCTCAAGTTAGTCCGCGCCGCCGCTTCGATTCTTCGCAGTTTGGGTAAATTACACGACTCCTTGGCTCCGCCCGAAGAGGTCGGCTTCGACCGGGCAGATGCGGATATTGGTAGTTTTGCCCAAGCCGCTGCGCGCGAAGGCAAGATTACCCAAGCGGAAAGCACCTTGGTGGCCAACGCGGTCCGACTGGATGATATCCCTGTCTCGCAGGTCCTCACGCCGCGTCCGGTGGTCACGGCCATCGAAGCCAATCTCACCGTCGAAGATGTTCTGCGCCTTTACCCCAGTGTGCCGCACGGCCGCTTGCCCGTCTGGGAAAATAATCCCGATCGCATCGTCGGCGTGGTGAGGCGCCGCGATATCTTGAAGGCCGCAGGCGAAGGCCGCCGCGATGTCTTGGTCCGTGACCTGATGGCCAAGCCGCACATCGTGCCGGAAAACGCCACACTGTCTGATGCTTTGCATGATTTGGTCCGCGCGCATCAACACCTTGCCGTGGTGGTCGATGAATTCGGCGCCTTCGCAGGCGTGATCACACTCGAGGATGTTTTCGAATCGCTCTTAGGCATCGAAATTTACGAGAAAGACGACCCCCACCCTGACATGCGAGAGCTCGCCCGGCAGCGCGGACATCGGGTTGGGCGGCGTCACCCTAGTGACCCGACTGCACCTAAGGTTAACTTATGATTTTTCCAGGCTTCGGTTATTGGGTTCACCATCTCGACCCAGTCGCGCTTCGCTTTCCCGAAGGTTGGCCTTTGCGCGGTGTCCATTGGTATGGGCTGGCTTACGCAGCGGGTTTCTTAGTCGCCGCTCTTTTACTTTCACGCTGGCGGCGTGCGGGGCTGACGCCGCTCCGGCATGCTCACGATGAATCCACTTTAATTACAGCCGTCATGGTTGGCGTCATCGCCGGAGGTCGCCTCGGCCATGTCTTACTCTATGCTCGCTCCGATTTCGTCGCGGATCCGACCATGCTTTTCCGCGTCTGGCAGGGCGGTATGGCCAGCCATGGCGGCTTTCTCGGCGTACTATTGGCCGGGCTTTGGTTTGCCCGTTCCCGTCAGGTTTCGTTCTTATCCGTCGGCGATACGCTTTGTGCCATGGCTCCCGCCGGCCTGCTTTTCGGTCGGTTGGCAAATTTCGTGAACGCCGAATTAGTGGGCCGCACTACGGATGTACCCTGGGCGGTAATCTTTCCCCACGAAGGAGCGGAACCCCGCCACCCCTCGCAACTCTACGAAGCTTTCGGCGAGGGTTTGCTCCCGCTCCTCTGGGTGCTCTGGCGCTTTCCGCAAAAGCTTCCGCCGGGGCGCTTGGCCGGCGAGTTTCTGCTTTTATATTCGGTCGCACGCATCGCGACCGAGTGTTTCCGCACGCCCGAAGACGGTTTTATCTTGGGTCTGACGGCGGGGCAGTTCTGGACACTACCCTTGGCCACACTCGGCTTGTTCCTGGTCCTGCGGCGGCCGGTGGCGCAGAAATGATGTTGCTCGTGCGGGGGGACGGTGGGAGAAATGAGTTGCGCTATGATTACCGTTCCGCTGCTTGATCTCGGGCCACAGAATCGTGCCCTTGAGGCCGAGTTCGAACAAGCTTTCCGTGAGGTGCTGCGCTCGAATGCTTTCATCATGGGCCCGCGGCTCGAGGCTTTCGAAAAAGCCTGTGCGGCCTTCCTCGGGGTCAAGCACGCCTTAGGCGTTTCCTCTGGCACCGATGCGTTGCTGCTTCCGTTGATGGCCCTCGGCATCGGCCCCGGCGATGAGGTACTTCTGCCCGCCTTTACTTTTTTCGCCACCGCCGGTTCGGTCGTCCGCCTGGGTGCTCATCCGGTCTGGGTCGATGTCGATCCGTATACTTTTAATATCGATCTGGCGGATGCCGCCCGGAAGGTCGGTCCGCGCACCAAGGCGATCATGCCGGTGCACCTCTTCGGGCAATCTTGCGACCTGGATGCGTTCGCAGCTTTTGCCTCTGCCCACCGCTTGCGCCTCATCGAAGACGCTGCCCAATCCATGGGTGCCCGCTGGCAGGGCCGCGCGACGATGTCGGCCGGCGATTTTGGCGCGACCAGTTTCTTTCCGTCCAAGAACCTTGGCGGGATGGGTGATTCCGGTCTCGTGACGACTTCGGACGACGCCTTGGCGGAGCGGGCCCGCATCTTGCGCGTCCACGGTATGCAGCCAAAATATTATCACCGTGAAGTTGGCGCCAATTTCCGCATGGATCCCCTGCAGGCCGCTCTCCTACATATCAAGCTCCCGCATTTGCCCGGTTATAACTGCGCTCGCGCGGGTAACGCTCATTTCTATCACCAGGCGCTCAAGGATTGCGCGGGCATCGCGGAAAACCGCCCCGGAGTGTCGCCGGAGGCCAAGATTCTTTTGCCCGTCGATTTTACGAAACAGGGAATCTGGAACCAGTTTACCCTTCGGGTGCCGCACGGTCGCCGCGATACATTAAAAGCTTTCCTGACCGCCCGTAAGATTGGTTGCGAAATTTATTACCCTATCCCGCTTCATCGCCAAGAGTGCTTTGCGCCAGCGAATTATCGCGGCTTCGATAGCGCCAAAATCTCGGAGCAGCTTTCCGCCGAAGTATTAAGCATCCCCATCTTTCCGGAATTGGGTGTCGACCAACGCCAGTGGGTGGCGGACTCCCTGGCTGATTTCGGCACCGGCAAGACGGAGTAAGCGGAAGGGCAGGGGCAGCACTGCGTGCTGCCCTAGTTACCTTGAGGGTAGGGGCGCGACTGCGTCGCGTCCTTAGGCGAACAGTCTTTATCGAGTCTGATAATCTGGCCCATCTTATCGTTCCTTACGTTGCGAACGAACGCGACGCAGTCGCGCCCCTACCTTCTGACCTCCCATGCCCACCAGTCAACTTGTCAACCTGCCAGCTAATTTGCCTCTCTGGCCAACCGGCCAACTAATCAACAGATCAACTTTTTAATCGGCCTTCAGCCTCCCGTGCCCACTTGCCCCCTCCTTCTTGCACTCTCTCATTGCCATTTTGTCTCTCTGCGCCTCCGAGCCCCTGATCAACTCAGCCTCTAGTTTATCGGCCTCCCTCTTCGTCTCAGAAAAAACGAATCGTCTTCGCCTTCATCTTCTCGTGTTCGGCATCCGTGCAGGGCGCGTTCGTGGGTACGGCAGGAACTTCGGCGTTCGCCTTCACGAGGCCTTGCGCGAGCAGGTATTGTTCGACTTCAGCTCCGGAAATATCCGGCAACATCACGCCGTCGATTTCGACGCAAGGGGACAGACGTTGACTGGTCCGCTCGACCATCTCCGCGTAGTTCGCCGCGTTGTTGATGATATCAATATCATCATAGGCCAAAGCGTATTTCGTCATGATCGCCCGGACGCCGTTGCTCCAGCCGCAGCTGGGTTTGAGGTAGCACTTGATTTTCATTGTGCTCCTTATTGTGCCTATAATCCTCAGGAATCAAGCGTGCCTCTTCTTTGAGCTGCCACCTTCTCCGGCCTGCGGGGCGGGCTCATACCAGTAACCGATACCATGAATGGTGCGGAAACAGTCGAGCGAGCGCCCAAAGCGACCAAAAGCTTCCCGAATCTTCGCGATATATTGATCAAGCGAACGGCTGCGGACGTCGGCATGCACTCCCCAGACGGCATGAATGAGGCTGTGGCGGCTGATGATTACCCCAGGGTTGGCGTGCAGGTGGTAAAGGATGCCGAGTTCTTTACGGCCTAGTTTGCAGCGGCGACCAGGCGCGAACACTAATTCCAGGCGCTCCGGATGGACTTCGGCTCCATTGAACGAAAACGTGGTCGTCGACAGGTCAGCGTTACTCGTCAGGCGAATATCTCCGGCGGTTTCGCTCCGACGCAGCACGGCTTTCATCCGGGCGACTAATTCTTCGACGGCGTGGGGTTTCAGGATGTAATCATCGGCCCCGGCTTCAAGGACTTGGGCGATGTGGGTCGGGTTGCTTTGTGCGGAAAGGAAAATGACAGCGGGCGCAAAACCGATACGGCGGATCTTATCGAGAAGGTATAATCCGTCGATGTCCGCCAGGCTGGGATCGAGCAAAACCAAATGAGTATGGTTTTCCTCGATGAATTTTAAGGCGGTGGCGCCTTTGTGAAAGACTTGTGGGGAAAAGCTGGCGTTAGCTAATTGTTCGGTGAGCGTCGCGGCTAAGCTTCGATCATCGACAATGATAACAACCTGCGGTTTCTGCTTAGGGCTCATGCAGAATTTGGGTATGACTAGGGGGGATTACATATGTAAAAATCTTAGCCTTGTTGCCAAGTTCATTTTATTACATTAGATTATTAGTTAACCGCTTATGACTCTGAAAAAAGAACCGGAAACTTCGGCGCCGACGCCCAAGTGGATCCTCCTTCTCGGGGTCGTTCTTTTCGTGGGTTCGGCCGCCTGGGGTGGATGGGTCTTGGCGAAGAATGCCGCCCAGCGCGGCGCCATTAAGTCCGCCAACCCCTACGAGGATCGAAGTTTGTTCGGACGTTGATGCGGTCGGTGGTCAGGGTCGTTTAGATCTCGCCCTCTAAGGCCATTTTAGGAGTTATTTATGCCTCCGGAGATGGCGGGAGCCCCCCTGGTGAGAGGTATTTCAAAAATCTTGACCCAAGGGGTTCCCTTCCTACGTTCCCAATTTCCACCGAGCGTCCCCTTCGTCTAGCCCGGTCCAGGACACCTCGTTTTCATCGAAGTAACTGGGGTTCGAATCCCCAAGGGGACGCCACGGTGGACAATTTTATGTCTTAGGAAGCCACCGCCCGTCTATCTCGGTTGGCTGATCTCGGAGCGAATGGAACATTTACCCCTTGCGTAGGTTCAAAAATTAATGAAAGTACGTTTTATCCCTATTTGCAAAAGGATTAATGATGAAGACACCCTTCGAAAAGATCGTAGGACGGCGCGTAAGTCGCCCCTCCTTTGAACCATTAGCTCCGCATGAGCTCGAATTGGCCGATTTCTTTGTCCGGATAGCCGGGATCTTAGGCGTTCCGCGCTCGGTCGCCGAAATCTATGCTCTCCTCTATATTTCAATAAAACCGCTAGAATTTGACCTGATTCAAGGCAGGCTTGGAATGAGCAAAGGCTCTGTCAGTCAAGGACTTAAGTTCTTACGCGACCAGGGGATGATCCTGTCAGTCAAGGAAAAGGGTTCGCGGCGCGAACTCTGGCACCCCACGCCATCTTTAGCTGCCTCGCTGGTTTCTCTCTTGCGCAGCCAAGTTTTGCCCGCTCTCGAGCAATCTACGCCCGCCCTTCAACGGGTCCTGGACGGCGTCCAGTCCAACAACACCTCTCCCGAGGTGCTCGAGCGCCTTGCCCGTCTTAAGCGCTGGAATAGTCGCGCGCTCGAGCTTTTCCCGCTGCTCCTTCCGCCTCCCACCGAGGCCTGATTTTCCGCCGGTCTCCCCGGCAGACATTTTACTTTTCTGTCCGTGCCGGCATCGAACGCCTTCACGTGCGGTAGCCTGCGTGCCTCACGCAAACTTAAAAGTTACTATTCTTAAACCGTTTTATTAAGACTGACAGGTAATTAAGACACAAAACCCGTCCATCTCCCATGCGTATCGCCATCACCTCCGGATATTTCGACCCGATGCATCGAGGGCACCTGGAATTACTCGAGCTCTCCCGGGCACAGGGCGATGTGCTCTGGGTCATCGTTAATAATGACGTCCAAGCGGCCCTTAAAAAAGGCAAAGCTTTCATCGATCAGGACACCCGTTTGGCGGTGACGGCCGCCCTCCGTCTCGTCGACCGGGCCGTTTTGGCCATCGATAGCGACGGTTCAGTGTGTGCGACGCTGGATCAGCTAATCACGGAAGCCAAGGCTCTGGGTTGCGAGGCGGTTTTTTGTAAAGGGGGTGATCGTAATTCCGGAAATATCCCTGAGATGACTGTCCTCAAGCAACACGGTGCGATGCTGATCGAGGGTCTCGGCGCCAAAATCGACAGTAGCTCCCGCATCATCGCCCAAGGGAAAAAATCATAACCCGCATTTTCCCTCAAACTAAACCATGAAAAAGCGCGCCTTAATCACCGGTATCACCGGGCAAGATGGTTCCTACCTCGCTGAATTCCTGCTCGCCAAGGGGTATGAGGTTCACGGAATCATCCGCCGGTCGTCGTCTTTTAATACCGAACGGATTGAGCATCTCTACATGGTTGATATGGTCCGTGATATTCACGTCAAAAAAATTGCGCTTCACTACGGCGATTTGACGGACAGCACCAATCTGATTCGGATCATCGGGGAAGTCCAACCCGACGAGATTTATAACCTGGGTGCGATGTCGCACGTCAAGGTCTCCTTCGAAGTCCCCGAATATACCGCCGATACCGATGGCCTCGGCACGCTTCGTCTGCTTGAAGCCATCCGCATCCTCAAATTGGAAAAGAAGGTCAGGATCTACCAAGCTTCGACGTCGGAACTTTTCGGCAAGGTCGTCGAGGTACCGCAATCCGAGACGACACCATTCTATCCGCGCAGCCCTTATGGCGTGGCCAAGATCTATGCCTATTGGATCACGAAGAATTATCGCGAAGCTTACGGTATCTTTGCCAGTAACGGCATCCTGTTCAATCATGAGTCCGAACGGCGCGGGGAAACTTTCGTGACGCGTAAGATCAGTCTGGCGGTCGCCAATATCGTGCACGGCCAGCAGAACTGTCTCTTCCTCGGTAATCTTTCGGCCCAACGCGACTGGGGTTATGCGCCCGACTTCGTGCAATGCATGTGGCTGATTCTGCAACATAAGCAGCCTGACGATTTTGTCATCGCCACGGGCAAGATGTATACGGTCCGCGAATTCTGCACCCATGCTTTCCGCCGCGCCGGCATCGAGCTGGAATGGCAGGGCACCGGTGTCGACGAGAAGGGCATCGACCGGAAGACCAGCCGCACGCTTGTCGCCGTCGACCCAAGTTATTTCCGGCCGACCGAAGTCGAGCAACTCTTGGGCAACCCCGCTAAGGCCGTCCGCGAGTTGGGCTGGAATCCGCAGCAGACTTCTTTCGAAGAACTCGTCCAGAAGATGGTCGATAGCGATCTGAAGAAAATCGCCCACCAGACCCGCTGACCGGATGGAATTAGCCGCCAAAATTTATGTCGCGGGACACCGCGGGATGGTCGGCTCCGCCTTGGTGCGCGCCCTGCGCGCCGCGGGGCACACGGATGTGGTGACCCGCACCTCCGCGGAATTGGATCTCCGGGACGGGTCGGCGGCGACCGCCTTCTTTGCCCAAGAAAAACCAGCGTATGTAATCATGGCCGCGGCTCGCGTGGGCGGCATTCATCATAACTCCACCGCCCCTTACGATTTTCTTTACGACAACCTGATCATGTCGGCGAACGTCATCGAGGCCGCCCGCCAACATTCCGTCCGTAAGCTGCTTTACCTCGGTTCCAGTTGCATCTACCCGAAGCTGGCCGCGCAACCAATCAAGGAGGAAGCGTTACTCACGGGGCCGCTCGAGCCGACCAATGAGGCGTATGCGATCGCGAAAATCGCCGGCATCAAACTCTGCACGCACGCCCGCGCGCAATACGGCTGCGATTTCATCAGCGCAATGCCCTGTAATCTGTACGGCTTCGGAGATAATTTTTCGCTCGAGAATTCCCACGTACTTCCCGCGATGATCCGGAAGATGCATGAGGCTAAGTTGCGCGGTGATGCTGTTTTAAAACTTTGGGGGTCCGGCCAACCGCTGCGCGAGTTCCTGCACGCCGACGATCTCGCCCAGGCAAGTTTGCTGTTATTACGTAAATATTCAGCCCCGGGTCATATCAATATCGGCTCCGGCCAAGAGTTAAGCATCCGTCAATTATCCGAGATAATCGCCGAGGTCGTTGGGTTCAACGGCCACATCGAATTCGACCCCGAGATGCCTGATGGCACCCCGCGTAAATTAATGGACGTCTCCGGCATCCGCGCGCTCGGTTGGTCGCCTTCAATTTCTCTGACTGCGGGCATCCGCGGCGTTTACGAATGGTATCACGCGCATTCCGCCGAAGCGCGGAAGTAAGCCGCAAAGTTAGTTGACTCGTTGACCCGTGGGCATGTTGGCAAGGGATGCAATGGGTAGGGGCGCAACTGCGTCGCGTCCGTTCGCCAAGTGATTCGGTTATCCGATCAACTTAGCTAAGCCACTCAATGGGTGACAGGTGCCGGCCACCTGGGCATCAGCCACTCAGGAGTCGGCCGTTCGGCCTTCGGCAGCTGGCTCCAGGTTCCGGCTTTAGACCAAAGACAGTCAGCCCTACCTAAGCCCCTAAATCCACTTTTGCACTTTTGCACAGGAGCTCTGCTCCGATTTGCACCTTTGCACCCTCTCATTGCCATTTTCCCTCTCTGGTCTCCGAGCCGCTTCCTTCCATGATCACCCTTTGTATTCCTGCACGTATCGCTTCCACGCGCCTGCCGCGTAAGGTCTTGCTGGATCTGGGCGGCAAGCCGGTGGTGCAACATGTCTGGGAGCGGGCCAAACAAGTTAAGCAGGCGAATCGCGTCATCCTTCTCACCGACTCTGAAGAGGTCGCCACCGTCGCCCGTGGCTTTGGCGCGGAGGTCGTGATGACTTCGCCCGACTGCCCCTCGGGCACGGCGCGGATGGCGAGCGTCATCGAAGAAGTACCCGGCGATTTTTTTCTGAATGTCCAAGGCGATGAACCCTTTATTCAGCCCGCGTTGTTGGATGGATTAATCTCGCGCTGGAAAGAGACGAAGTGCCCCTTGGTCACGGCGGTCGCCAAAATCCAAACCACCGAGCGCCTCATGGCCTCAAGCGTGGTCAAGGTCGTGCGGGCTGAAAATGGCGCCGCAATTTATTTTTCCCGTAGCCCGATTCCGCACCTCCGCGGGATCGACCCTTCCGAATGGGTCGCCCGCCGCGATTATTGGGTCCACATCGGAGTCTACGGTTACGACCGTAAGACCTTAGCGAGCTACGCGCAGCTTACGCCCACCGAACTCGAGAGCACGGAATCACTCGAACAGCTGCGCTTCCTCGCGCACGGACTTACTTTCCAGACCGTTGTTACCGATTACCATCCCGTGGCGATTGACACCCCGGAAGATCTCGAGGTCGCCCGAAAGATGATTGCCTCGTGGTAGGGGCAGCACCGCGTGCTGCCCTAGTTGCCTTGAAGTAGGGGCGCGACTGCGTCGCGTCCGTAGGCGAAAAGTCTTTATCGAGTCTGATAACCTGGCCCGTCTCATCGTGCCTTACGTTGTGAACGAACGCGACGCAGTCGCGCCCCTACCTTCGGGCCCTCCGGCCTCCCTTGCCCACCGGTCAACTTGTCAGCCGGCCAGCTAATCCACAATTCACCTTTGCACGCGGCACCGCCGCATTTGCACTGTCTCATCGCCTTCAGCCTCTCTGGCCAATCGGCCAACCGGCCAACCCACCAACTCGTCAACTTGTCAACTTGTCAACCGGCCAGCTAATCCACAATTCACCTTTGCACTGTCTCATTGCCATTTTACCTCTCTGGCCAACCGGCCAACCAATCAACCGATCAACTCTGTACTGTATCTCACCCTAAGCCTCTAAGCCTCTGAGTCTCTAGTTTATCAGGCCTCTCTGACCTCCCTTGCCCACCGGTCAACTTGTCAACCTGCCAGCTAGTTTGCCTCCCCTTCGCCTCTCCCTCGCTCTCCGGCCAACTCGCCAAATAATCAACCGATCAACTCCTCTTCACAATGTCCTCCTCTCTTTGCGTTCTCGGCCTAGGTTACATCGGCCTCCCTACAGCATCGATCTTTGCGACCAAAGGCCGGCAGGTGCTCGGCGTCGATGTCGTCCCCTCCGTGGTCGAAACGATCAACAGCGGCCGCATTCATATCCAAGAGCCCGACCTCGACGTACTCGTCCGTGCGGCCGTCCAATCCGGCTATCTCAAGGCTGCGCTTAAGCCCGCCGCCGCCGACACTTTCATCATCGCGGTGCCGACCCCATTTTCCGTGACGGCCAGCGGCGCCCGGATTCCTGATTTAAAATACGTCGAAGCCGCGGCCCGGTCAGTCGCCCCGGTGGTCGCCCCCGGAAATCTGATTATCCTCGAATCGACTTCGCCGGTCGGTACGACCGAAAAGATCAAAGTCTGGATTGATGACGAATTGTCCAAGCTGGGTCGAAAAGTCGACGGCCTACTCTACGCCCATTGCCCTGAACGTATCTTGCCCGGGCAGATGCTTAAGGAGCTGGTTTCCAACGATCGCATTTGTGGCGGGCTTACCCCCGAGGCTTCCGAGAAATCCAAGGCACTCTACGAAATCTTCTGCACCGCGCAGATTTTTCTGACCGACGCCCGGACGGCGGAATTGGCCAAGTTGACCGAGAATGCTTTCCGCGACGTCAACATCGCCTTCGCTAACGAGCTCTCGTTGATTTGCGACCGGCTCAGCATCAACGTCTGGGAGCTCATCCGGCTAGCGAATCGGCATCCGCGCGTAAAAATACTTTCTCCCGGCCCAGGCGTCGGCGGTCACTGTATCGCTGTCGACCCTTGGTTCATCATCGATGCCGCCCCCGCCGAAGCACGCCTGATGCGCACGGCTCGCGAGGTCAACGATGGCAAACCTCATCATGTCATCGCGCAGGTGCGCACTGCGGCCGCTCAGCAAAAAAATCCGGTCATCGCCTGCTTGGGCTTGGCCTTCAAAGCGAATGTCGACGATTTACGGGAATCTCCCTCTTTGGAAATCGCCGAACACCTCGCCTCCGAGGGTTTTAAATTATTAGCGGTTGAACCTAATATCCAAAGTTTGCCGGCGCGCCTGGCCGGGAGGGCGGAATTAGTTTCGCTGGATGAGGCCGTCTCCCGCGCCTCGATCATCTTGGTCTTGGTCGATCACCGTTCTTTCGGGTCGTTGACGTTAGCTCAACTCGCCGGCAAGGCCTTGGTCGATACCCGCGGACTGGTGAAATGAAAGGGTGGGACAGCCTTCTGCAGAAAAAATTAGTTGATTGGTTGACCCGTGGGCAAGTTGGCAAGGAATGCAATGGGTAGGGGCATGAATGCGTCGCGACCTTACCTTCGGGCCCCCCTTGTCTACGGGTCAACTTGTCAACCTGCCAGCTATTTGCCTCTCTGGCCAACCGGCCAACTAATCAACCAATCAACTTGTTGCCCCAGCCTCTAGTTAATCAGCCTCCCTCAGCCTTCCGCCCCCTTGCTCTTTCCGCTTCTCCAACATCTCGGTCCGCGTTGGCTGGCCCAACGAACCTGGTTTGCGTTGGAACGGAAGTTGGGCCTGCTGGCTAAACGTTCGCCGCAACTTCCCTGGGCGAGTTTCGGACCTGCGAAAACTAATCCAGCCTGGAGGGTTCAGTCGCCGTCGTTACCGATCACCAAACTCGACCGAACTTTTCTCGCCCCCCACCTCGAAGCATGGGCCTTGGCAAGTGGCCACTCTCCAGTCGCCGAAGCAGAGGCGTTGGCCCGCGGTCAATTCCGGATTTTTTCCCACACGTTTAGCGATTTAGGTTACCCCCCCCAATGGGCGAAGAATGTCCTCACCGGCCAGACGCTTTCGAGCAGCGCGCATTGGACGAAAAGTAGCGACGCCGGGGCGGATGATATCAAAGGCGTTTGGGAGATCTCGCGTTTCTCATGGGCGTTCACCCTCGTCCGAGCCTGGGCACTCGATGGCGAGGCCCGTCACGTCGAGCTTTTCTGGAAGTTAGTCGAAGATTGGATGGAAAAAAATCCGCCCAACCGTGGGCCAAATTGGATGTGCGGCCAGGAAGCCTCCCTTCGCTTAATCGCCTTCACTTATGCGCTGCAAGCCTTCCGCCACCACCCCGCGACGACTGATGAACGCATCTTACTGGGGGCACGCTTCGCCGATGCAACGGCCCGCCGTATCTTAGTTCATCTCGACTACGCGCTCTCCCAGTCGAATAACCACGGGATTTCCGAAGCCTTAGGCTTGTTGAATGCTGGCACGTTTTGGCCCGAGTTGTCCGCCGCCGCTTCCTGGCGCCAACAGGGCCTACAAGCCCTTGAAGCGCAGGTCGCAAATCTCGTCGCCGCCGATGGTGGCTTCAGTCAGCACTCCACCAATTACCACCGGTTGTTCTTACAGTTGATGACTTGGGGCGAGCTCGTTCAACGGGCCGCCGGCACGACTTTGCCGCCCGCGACGCGGCAACGCGTAAGCCAAGCCGTCCGCTTCCTACGGTCTTTAATGGCAGCTGATGGAACGGTACCGCGCTACGGGGCCGACGATGGGGCTAACCTTTTTCAATTAAGCGGCTGCGGTTATGCTGATTTTAGGCCAGCCTTGGGAGTAGCCGCCGCACTTTTTCTCGGTGAACGTTTACCCGCCGGTCCGTGGGACGAAGCTTCGATATTCTTATTAGGCCCGCTCCCTGCCAGCGCCGGCTCGGAACTAGCTTTCACTTACGACCACCCGACCTCGGGCGTTTCGTCGCTTAATCATCCGCGCGGCACGGCCTTCTTTCGTGCTCCGACAATCTTCCGACACCGTCCCGCCCACGCCGATCAATTGCATGTCACGCTACGCTGGGATGATGAGTGGATCACCGAAGATCCGGGCACTTATTCTTATAACGCCCCAGGGGTGATGAATGGGCTGGCCGGGGCGCGCTATCACAATGTCGCGACCGTCAACGGTCTCGACCCGATGAAAAGGGTAGGGCGATTTCTGTGGCTGCCTTGGACGGCCTGCCAACGTCT
>JBAXRS010000020.1:0-26295 GCA_037131085.1 Verrucomicrobiota bacterium
GCACCCGGTTGCCAGGCGGCGCGCAAGGCGGCCGGATCGAGTGCGAACTGATCGGAGGACAATGTCCGGATCGGAAGCGGCACGGCATGACAGAGTGTCACGCTGGGAGCATAACTCACGTAGCAGGGCTCGTGATAGAGAACCTTGTCGCCGGGATTGAGGACGGCGCGGAGCAAGATATCGAGCGCTTCGGAAACGCCGATGGTCACCAAGATCTCGTTTTCTGGATTATATTCCGGACCATAATACTGGGCGACATAACGCGAGATCTCGTCGCGTAATTGCTGGGTTCCGCGATTATCGGTATAAGAAGTACGCCCCTTCTCCAGGCAAGAAATAGCCGCCTCGCGAATGTGGTACGGGGTGACGAAATCGGGCTCACCGATGCCCAGGGAGACCGCATCCTTCATCTTCGAGACAATCGCGAAGAAATCGCGGATGCCTGATTTAGGGAGGGTCGCCACATGGCGGGCTACGAATCGGCCGGAGTCATCCATAATATTTATAGGCTCAGGGGCTGACGGAAGGTTGATCGCGGCGGAGGCCTTCGTCGTTCACAATGAAACCGTCTTTTTTGTAAGCTCGCAGGAAGAAGTGCGTGGAAGTCCCCTGCACGCCATCGATCCGGGCGAGACGTTCGTGGACGAAGCCGGCGACTTTATAAAGATTATCAGCCGTCACGACGACCAAGAGGTCGTAGCCGCCGGACATCAGGTAACAACTCTCCACTTGCTCGAAAGCGGAGATGCGCTCGGCCAGGCCGTCGAAACCGCCCAAGCCTTCGGGACGAATCTTAATTTCGATCACGGCACGCACCCGGCGTTCGGCTTCGTAGCTCGGGTTAATGATTGGACGCCAGCCAAGGAGGATGCCTTGGCGGCGAAGGTCAGCGAGTTCGTGTTCGACCGCTTCGGGACCCATGCCCAAAATCTTGCCGATCTGAGCGGTGTCGAGGGATTCGCCTTCGAGGATGAGCTTAAGTACGGAGTTCATGTTGATTAATTAAGCTTTTACGAGCGCTCGGCGCTGGCGCACGGCCAGTGCAAGGGCATCCAAGACCGGGATGGTCTCAGCAAAAGAAATACAGGCATCGGTGATGCTGCAACCGTAGGCGGATGCTTCCGCACCTTTCCAATCTTGGCGGCCTTCCGCCAAGTGGCTTTCGATCATCACGCCGGCGATCATCGCCGAACCTTGGGATACTTGCGCGGCGATATCGGCGGCGACGATCATCTGGCGACGGTATTCTTTCGAACTGTTACCGTGAGAACAATCAATTACGAGGCGCGAGGTCAGCCCAGCCTTTTGAATCCGAGCCGTCGCGTCGGTGACAAATTCAGCACCGTAATTGGGACCCGTCCGGGAACCGCCGCGGAGGATGATATGAGCATCAGGGTTACCCGAAGTCTGGAAAATGGCGACGATGCCCTCTTTGGTGATCGAGGGGAACCAATGCGAAGACCGAGCGGACAGGCAGGCATCGACGGCAACCTGGATGGAACCATCGGTCCCGTTCTTGAAACCGACCGGCATCGAAAGACCCGAGGCTAACTCGCGGTGAATCTGACTTTCCGTGGTCCGAGCACCGATGGCGCCGTAGGAAACCAAATCTGCGACATACTGCGGGGTGATGGGATCAAGGAACTCCGTGGCCGAAGGTAAGCCTGAATCCGCGATATCCGCGAGGAGACGACGAGCGATACGCAGGCCGTCATTAATCCGGAATGAACCGTCGACTTGTGGGTCATTGATTAGCCCCTTCCAACCCACGGTCGTGCGTGGCTTTTCGAAATAGACGCGCATGACGACCAAAAGGTCGTTGGCATGCTTCTTAGCCTCCTTAAGTAGCAGACCGGCATACTCATGCGCGGCTTTGACATCATGAACGGAACAAGGGCCGACAATCACCAACAGACGGTCGTCTTGGCCGGAAATAATCTTAGAAGCATCCCGACGGGCATTGGAAACCACCTCAGTGGCACGCTCCGAGGGGCGCAGCTCCTGGAGCACGGCGGCAGGCGTCAGCAGGGGGAGCTGGCTGCGAATACGAAGGTCGTCCGTGTTGTGGTACATCGTTAAAGGGCTTTCCTGAGCGGAAAAGGGAGTAAATGAAGGGCAGGCCTGCCACGGTGTCAATGACGCGTCCCGTATTGACGAATGGGCACTCAGTATCAAAAGTGTCTCAAATCAGGCATGCCTAAGCCCGTTCATCCAGACGCCCCGGAGCAATCCGGAGCTTTCCAAGCCTTCATCGCGGCGAAAGGCCTTCGGGCCACCCGCCAGCGCATGGCCGTATTTGAAGCCGCCCGAAGCATCGCCGGCCACTACACCGCCGAAGACTTACTGAAAAAATCGCGATCACTGGATCGAACGGTTTCGCGGGCGACCATCTATCGCGCGATTCCATTGCTCATCGGCAGCAGCGTCATCCGGGAAGTCGACGTGGGTCGTGATCATAAATATTACTTAGCCGAAATCGGGACGACAAATTTCCGCGCCCAACTCGTGTGCGAGAGTTGCGATACCATCATCGAAGTCGACGCTCCGTTCATGGAGTGGTACGGCAAGGCCGTGGCGGCCAAGCATGGCATGCGTCCGATTTCTCAAAAACTCCAAGTCACCGCCCTGTGTGAACGTTGTCAAAAACGCAAAAATCTCCGACCCTGATGAGCTACCCTATCGCCACCGTCTTCCCGCCCCTCCCCGCCGGAGGACTTCCGCTTTCGGACTTACAGAAAAAAGTAATCGCGCTCAAGAAAGCCAAAGACGCCATCATTCTGGCCCATAATTACCAATGCGAAGACATCCAGGGAGTCGCCGACTACGTGGGTGATTCGCTCGGTCTGGCTTACAAAGCCGCTGCTGCCCAGAACTCGACCATCGTGTTCTGTGGGGTGCACTTCATGGCGGAGACGGCGAAAATTGTGAACCCCACGCGGCGCGTCTTGCTCCCCGACATGGACGCCGGCTGTTCCTTGGCTGACTCGTGCCCCGCCGAAAAACTTGCGGCCGCCAAAGCAGCCAACCCCGAACTTTACGTGGTGGCTTACATCAATTGCAGCGCCGCCGTTAAAGCATTGAGCGATGTCATTTGCACGAGCGGCAACGCCAGCAAGATCGTCAATCGCGTGCCGGCTGATCGCCCCATTCTTTTTATCCCCGACCAAAATCTCGGCCGCTGGGTCGCCACCAAAACCGGCCGTGCCATGCAACTGTGGCCTGGAAATTGTTACGCCCACGTCCAATTCACCCCCGCTGCCCTCCTACGGACCAAGGCAGCGCACCCCCAAGCGCCCATCGTCGCTCACCCCGAATGCACCGAGGCCGTTCGAGATTTAGCCGATAGGGTCTGCTCCACCGAACTCATGGTCGATTGGTGCCGAAGCCAAGCCAGCGACACTATCATCGTTACGACAGAGGCTGGGATGATTCACCGCCTCCGTCGTGAAGTGCCTAACAAGACTTTTGTCGCCGCGCCGACCGATCGCTGCGCCTGTAATGAGTGCAAGTTTATGAAGATGAATACGCTACAGAAGGTGCATGACTGCCTACTTAACGGCCAACCCGAGGTGACGATGCCCGAAAGTATTCGCTTGGCGGCCGAAGCTCCGCTCCGCCGGATGCTCGAATGGAGCGCCTAAATAGGCAAAAGTGATTTGTAAATTATCAGTCAAATTTCTCATCACGCATTTGACATCTCTGGCTATATTATAGAATTTAAGGAACATCTTAATCAAAATCGGCTCTACTCATAAGTACGAACAGTTAGCTCAATCTGCATAAATAAACTAAAAAATGAAAATCGACCTCGCACCTACCTCATTCACCAGCAAAGACGCTTTCGTCCGGGCCGCTCTCGCCCGAGCACGCGACCTCGCCGTCCAAAGCTGGGAAGACGAGCACACCGAACGTAAGAGCCTAATCGAGCGTGAAGTCGCCTCCCTCTCTAAGAACGAGCTGGCCCGCCGCCTCGTCAAGATGATGTCTCGCCCTAACCGTGCTCGCGCTCAGATCTCGGACACGATGCGCTCTAAGGCCCTGACAATGCGCAAGAAGGACGTTCCCGTCCGCGAAATCGCCGCTGAACTCGGCATTTCCATTCCGTCGGTTTACAACATCACCAAGTAACCTTGCGCTCCGACCGGCTCGTCTTTGACTTCAAGGACGATGCCCGAGTGGACGAATGGCGACCCAGCGAAAGCACCCCGACGTGGGGCTCTGGCGCGTGGGGGCTCATTGGAACCGGCGCGTCTGCTGGCTGCTTACCGTGCCGGTATCTTCCCGTGGTGTCTCTCGGGTCAAACCCTCGAATGGTGGTGCCCAGACCCTCGCTTCGTGATGACTCCGGCGGATTTCCGCCTGACGGACAGTCTCCGTAAAACCCTCCGGAAAAAAGGCTGGCAAGTCACCTGCGACCAGGCCTTCGAAACGGTGATGCGCAGTTGCGCCGCCGTCCAACGCGACGGCCAAGCCAGCACCTGGATTACGGAACCGATGATCGCAGCCTATACCGAGCTCAACCGCTTAGGCATCGCCCACAGCATCGAAGTCCGCTGGGAAGGCGAACTCGTGGGAGGCCTTTACGGAATCGCCATCGGTCGCCTCTTCCACGGTGAATCGATGTTCCACACCCGGACCGATGCCTCAAAGGTAGCCTTTGCCCACCTGGTCCAAAGGTTAAGCACCAGCGGCTATGTTTTGATTGATTGCCAACTAAGCACCCCCCATCTGGCCAGTTTGGGCGCCTTCCATATCAGCCGGGAAGATTTCTTGGGAATCGTCCACCAAGAACGCGACCTCGTTCCCGCCAGCGACGCCTGGACTAACCCTTTTTCGGCGGGCTCTTGATCAACGCGCGCGCTTCACGTTCATAGACGCGCTCCACAATCACGCAAAGCTGCTGCAGTGATCGCCCATCGGTGTAAACCGCGATGCCAGCTTTCATGTAAGCCTGCTCACGCTTTTTCATCAGTTCACGGATCTTGGCTTCGGGATCATCTCCTTTGAGCAACGGTCGGCGTGAATTACCTGAGGTGCGACGAAGGATCGTGTCCACCGAAGCGAAGAGTGTGACAACGATACCTTTGGACCGGACGAGTTCGCCCATGCCTGACTGGACGACCAAACCACCCCCGCAGGCGATCACCGCCCCAAATTCGGGCAGAAGTCCTTCGACCACCTGGCGCTCAAGGCTACGAAAATGTTCTTCGCCATGTTGAGCGAAAATATCCGCGACAGATTGGCCGGCTAATTTTTCGGCCAAATCATCGGTATCAAGGAATTGCCGCCGCCAGCGTTTGGCCAGCTGCCGACCCAAGGCGGACTTCCCCGTCCCCATGAACCCCGCAAGGATCAGGTTGGGTGAATTCTCTTTGTTGGCGACTATCATCATCACACCATAGCAAAGCCACCGCCGCCTTTCGGCAAGCGACAAGAGCAAGGGTTAAACCTTACTTCAATTGTCCTAATGCAGCCTTAATGCGTGGCGCCAAGCGTTCAGATCGCCCTTTAGCCGCTTCTTCCAACTTAGGACGATCGGCTGCTTTGAACAAATACGGAGCCGTATCCCAGGCTGCTTCGGTCAATTCATTCGCCGGCCCGGCCAACAATGGCAGGACGGCATCGGTATTCACCTTGATGGTCTTACGAACCGCTACGATACGTAACCAAGCCGCCTTTTGGGCAGGCGCTGGACCCGCCGGAGCACTGGGCGCGCCTTTGTTCACCACACCCACCGGCAAACGTAAAATCTCATCTTCCACCTCTTGTACCTGCGAACGTTGCGTCAGTTGGGCGAGACGTTGCCAAAGAATGGGCGCGGCCGACACTGGGCTGATGCGACGTAATAAACGGTTGGCACGTTGGGCCGTCGCAAAATCTTCGGATTTAGTAAGCTCGATTAACTCCGCCGCTGTGAGCACCCATTCCTTGCTCGGCACTTTCAAATCAAGTTGGCGTTCCGTTTCCGCGAGTTTGGTTGCGGGCGTTGTTCCAGCGGGAGACGGGAAATACCTGACCTCGGCTTTGCCGATGGGCGATTTAGTCGGACCCTCTGGATCAAGCAAGATCGCCTGACTCAAAGCCGCTTTCACTTCAGGATCTTCGGTCGTCGTAAGGGTGACCCGAAGCTGCTCAAACCACACTTTAGACGCTGGGGAAGGGTTCGCGAAAGTCCGTGAAAAATCCATGATAGCCTGCTGGGCTTGAAGTCGTTCGGCTGGCTTGCTCAACTGGCTGAACGAGTCGGCGGCGACAGCGCCCTCGGGCGCATGGGCGCAACCCACGAGCAGTAAGGCCGCACCCAGATAAATAGAAAAATTGTTTTTCATAAAAAGAAGTCGTGGGAATCAGATGGACCAATTACCACGTAAAACCGGGGAGTGTAACCGGTCGGCTTGAGCATCGTTGACGAACCCCGAGCCGTCAGGCCTGAAGGTTAATTTGCGGCCGAGGCGCACCGCCAAACCAGCTAAATTGACCAAGGTTGAGCTATGGAAAGCTTCGTTGACCCCGTAACCGAAAGGACGTTTCTCGCGGGCACAAAGGTCGAAATCATCTTCCTGGTATTCAGGCAGGGGGAACTCAGCTGCCTTGCGAATCAGTTCGGGCTTATCGGAACGCAAGTTAGCAAAAAGCTTACCGTTAGGCCCTTCGATGAAGGCGTTTTCGGGATTACGCTCGGCCAGTTCAGATTCTAAAATAATCCGCGTACCATCCTTATAGGTCAGCGTGACGGTCTTCCAGACGCCGCAGGCCATCGGATCTTGTGCCGGTGCATCCGCTTCAACGGTAACGGGGAATTCATTGTCCTTCCCGAGGAAATATTGGACGGGGTCCAAGAAGTGCTGACCCATGTCGCCCAACCCGCCTTGGTCGAAATTCCAATAACCCCGGAAGGAACCATGACAGCGGTGAGGGTGATAAGGAATCAGCTGCGAAGGGCCGCAGTACATGTCCCAGTCCAAATGCGCGGGGATGGCTTCGGGTGCGAGATTCGGCTTACCCACCCAAAGATTTACCTTCCAAGCAATCCCCCCCACCGGGGCCAGACGCACCGTCAAGGGTCCGCCTAATACTCCACTGGCCACCACGCGCTTGATTTCACGAGCCGGACCAATGCCATAATAATTCGTGCGATTTAAGCGAAACCACGTGTTCACGCGGAAGGGCACACCCGTCTGCTTGACCACCCGACTCAAGGCGAGGCCTTCGCCGATCGTACGGGTCAAAGGCTTCTCCGACCAAACCGCCTTACCTCGCCGGGCGGCGGCGGCGGCGATCACCCCATGCCAATGCGGTGGCGTGCAGACGTGCACCACGTCGACATCGGGCAGATGAATCACTTCGCGGAAATCTTTCGCCATGATCGGGGTGCCGCCGCCCGCTTTCTCGACGCGGTCATATTTATCTTTCATCCGTACCGCATCCACGTCGCAGACGGCGATAATGCGATGGGCGCCGGTCATCCGTGGCTCGGAATGCATCTTGGAGATGCCGCCGCAACCGACGATGACGTGGTTCAAGGTCTCGCTTGGCGGAATGAAGCCCCGGCCAAGGACATGGCGGGGAATGATCGTGAAGCCGACGGCGGCGACAGCGGCTTTCTGCAGGAACGAACGACGGGGTAATCGCATGCGGTTAAATAGGCAGACTCGGGACAGCCTACAACCCTCATAACTTTACCCCGCTCATAATAACATTTTTATGGTTATTTGCCTCCTTTTAATGGCCAAGGACGCCGGCAGACTGGCAGAATTAATTTCGTTAAAATCCCCTACGGTTTTGCTTCCGCGCCTAAATTCGCTAAGGATAAAGCCATTCGCATGTTAACGACTTCCGCCATCACTTCCCTCAATCTTACCCCGTCAGGTAAATTGCCCGGGTGCGTCCGGAGACAAGCGTCCACCGCGCCCTTCTACCAAGCCTCAGTCTGGCAGGAAACCTTGGCGGATCCCGACCGTCGGCTGGTCGAGTTTCCGCGACTTTCGAAAAAAGACCTCCGCGATAACTCGCCCTCAGGCTTCTTAAGTTCGAATCTCGACCTCAAAGCCCTGCAGCTGGACGGGAGTATCGAAGAAGAAAGCACCTCCGGAACTTCCGGGGCGAGCGTGCAGGTCGTTTTCGGCAAAACCTGGTGGGCCGATCAAGAACTCCGGGCGCTTCGGTTAAATCCCTTCATCGCTTCGATTTTAGATAATAGCTCCGGAAAGCGGGCCGTATTCACCACGCCCGGCTGCAGCGGCGTCAGCTGTTTTGCGCGCTGGCTCAACGTCGAGCAACGCACCTTAGGCTCCACGCTTTTCGTGAATCAGTCTCGCATCCCCTTTACCCTCGCCGAAGCAAAGATGCGACAGATGGCCGAAGAAACTCTGCAATGGGCGCCCTCCTTTCTTGATGTGGACCCAGTCCACGGTGCCTGGTTTGCCCTGTACTGCGAACAACACGGTCTGCGTTTCCCTTCCCTGCGCTTCATTCTCACCAGCTACGAATATACGAGTTTCGCCCACCGTCGCATCATGGCACGAGTCTTTGGCGTCCCCCTCTTCAATCTCTACGGCTCGAGCGAAACGGGACATCTCCTCATCGAGCAGTCGGATGGCTCCACGACGGCGAGCACCGAAACCGCGCAACTTGAAATCGTCGACCGCAACCACGATGGAGTCGGCCAACTCCTGGCAACTACCCTGACCAATCCTTACCTCCCCCTAATCCGTTATGAGATCGGCGATTACGCCGAACAGTTTGACGGTGGCATCCATATTCATGGCCGCGTGCGCGACGCTCTGAAAAATTCTGCCGGTAACCTCGTGACGACTCGGCAAATCGATCAGGCTTTTTCGGACATGGCAGGCATCGCGCATTACCAGCTTCGGCAAGCCGATGACGGCTCTGCTGAGCTTACGCTTTTGCCCGAGAAGCCGGGCGACACTTTGCTCGCCCAGTCCACCACCTTGTCGCACACGCTCGGGCAAATCCTCGGCGGCCCTATCTCGACGCAAGTCTCAGCTTTGATTACCCCCGAAGACTCGGGGAAATTCCGCCTGACCCTTAGGGTGGCCTAATATCAGTCAGATTGGGCTTTGGAGGGCTTTCTGCTGGAAAAACCTGAGGTAACCCGCCAAAGTTGATTTTTTCACACTCATGGACGTCTACATCGACGGAAAATTCTACCCTAAGGCTGACGCCAAGGTCTCGGTCTTTGACCACGGCTTCCTTTACGGCGACGGCATCTTCGAGGGCATCCGCCTTTATCAAGGCTGCGTCTTCCGACTCGAAGAGCACCTCGAGCGTCTCGAGATGTCGGCCAAGGCCATCTGCCTCCAGATGCCTTGGACGCGTCAAGAGATCTCGGACATCGTCTGTGAATCTTGCCGCCGTAATAACCTGACGGACGGGTACATCCGCCTCGTGGTCTCACGCGGCGTCGGCGACTTGGGACTTTCCCCTAAGAATTGCCCCAAGCCATCCATCATCTGCATCGCGGACACCATCAAGCTATACCCAGAAGAATTCTACACGACGGGCATGCGGATCATCACCGCCGCCACGCGCCGGATCAGCCCAGCGGCGCTCCCGCCCGCCATCAAGTCCCTTAACTACCTGAATAATATTCTGGCGAAGATCGAAGCCCAGCAACACGGCTTCCACGAATGTCTCATGCTCAACGAGCAGGGTTATGTCGCCGAGTGCACGGGTGATAACGTCTTCTTGATTCACAAAGGCCGGCTGATCACGCCTGCCCCACACTCCGGTGCCTTGGTCGGTATCACCCGCCAAGTCGCGCTTGAAATCGCCGCGACGCTAAAAATCCCGGTAGTTGAAACGAATGTAACGCGCTACGACGTCTGGAATGCGGATGAAGTCTTCCTTACTGGCACCGCGGCCGAAGTGATTCCGGTGGTCGAAGTCGATGCCCGCGTAATCGGTACGGGCAAACCCGGCCCGCTCACCGCTGCTATCCGCGCCGAGTTCCGCAAGAAGTCGTCCCACGAAGGCACGATGATACGCTGACGAGCCGTTCGCCATCGCCCCAAGGCGAGGCGAATGACGACGCATGTCCGCCCACGCCGATCATCCCCCAGCTGAAGGGCGCGATCAAACTCTGCGACGGCTCTTAGGCATCGCCTGGTCTTACCGTGCCGATTGCCTGCAGCTACTGAGCCTGCAGCTCCTCTTGGTCTTCCTTACCGTGGGGGTCTTCGCGTTGACAGGTATCGCCATCGATTACTTGCGCCATTGCGCCGACCCAGCCGTCGCCGCACCCCATCTACCTTTCTTTATTCCGCAAGACACCGCCGCAGCCTCGGTCGTCTGGTGGTTGGCTGGCGGTATTCTCGTCTCCGCCCTGCTCCGTGCCACCCTAGCTTTTATTTTTGGGCTCATCTCGGTACGCTTCTTGCACGGTCGCATCGTCTTCAATCTCCGAGCCCAAGTCTTCGCCAAGCTGCAGCAACTTAGTTTCCGGTTCTTTGATTCCAACGCCAGCGGTTCAATCATCAACCGAGTCACCTCCGATGCGCATGCGGTGCGGATTTTCATCGAAGGCGTCTTGCTCCAACTGGCCATCATCGTGGTCACGCTCATCGCCTGCTCGATTTACATGTTCCGAACGGATTGGCGCCTGACCCTAGCCTGCCTCACGGTCCTGCCCTTCCAAGCTTGGTTTGCGATCAGGTTCTCTAACAAGGTCCGGCCAGCTTATGAAGAAAATCGTGACCTGATGGACCGGATGGTCTTGGGGTTTTCGGAAAACGTCCAAGGCATCCAAGTCGTCAAAGGCTTCTCCTTGGAGCCACGCATCATGGAACGGTTCAAAGGCTGGACTCAGGCCATTCGGTCCCAAAAGAGGAAAGTATTCGGCGAGGTCGCCCTCTTTTGGCCTACGATCGATGGCCTCAATCGCCTCTCGATGGCCATTCTCATCGGCTATGGCGGCTGGATGGTTTCGCGCGGCGAGATCTCGTTAGGAACCGGCTTAGTGGCCTTCGCTGGGCTCCTGCAGTTATTTTCCTCCCAAGTCACGACCTTGGCAGCGGTGGTCGATAACGCCCAAGTTTCATTGGCTGGCGCCAAACGGATTTTTGAAATCCTCGATACCGACCCGGGCGTCGCCTCTCCCCCGGGAGCACGTTCCCCGGGTCGTTTTCTCGGCAAGATCTGCTTTGAAAACGTCACTTTTGAATTTAAGGATAATAACACGGTCCTGCGGGATATTAGTTTCGTCGCCCGGCCCGGACAACGGATTGCCATCGCGGGCGCCACGGGAGCCGGAAAATCGGCGCTGCTTTCACTGATTCCTCGTTTCTATGATCCACGCACCGGCTCCGTGACTTTGGACGGGCATGATGTCCGCACGCTACCCCTCACCGAATTACGCCGCCAAGTGGGCATGGTTTTTCAGGAAAACTTTCTTTTCTCGAATACCATCGCGGCCAATATCGCCTTCGGACACCCCGACGCCAGTCAGGAACGGATCGAACGCGCGGCCCGTATTGCCGGAGCGCATGCTTTCATCATCGCCCTACCGGAAGGTTATGAAACGCACCTTGGCGAAGGTGGCGTCAATCTCTCGGGCGGCCAACGTCAACGGCTCGCGATCGCCCGTGCCTTGCTGCTCGAGCCCACGGTCCTGCTCTTGGACGATCCGACCTCGGCTATCGATCCCGAAACCGAAAAGGAAATCATGGAGGCCATGGAGTCCGCCATGGAAGGCCGTACCACCTTCATCGTCGCCCATCGCCTGAGCACGCTTCGACGAGCTGATCTCATCCTTGTCCTCGACCATGGCCGCCTTATCCAGACAGGCACCCACGCCGAGCTCATGGGACAAGAAGGGCACTATCGGCGGGCGATATTGATTCAGTCGGAGGGCGAAGCCGCATGAGTAAAGATCGCTTGGAAATCGCGGTCAAACGCACCCGCGCCGACGAGGAAGAACCTGACCGGCTGCCCTTGCGCTGGTCGACCATCGGTCGCCTCCTGTCGTTTACCGCTCCCCACTGCCGTCAGCGTAATGCGTTGCTTTGGCTCTGCGCCTTTCGTGCCATCGCCCTGCCGACGCTCGCCTGGATCGTCGCCCATATCATTAAAGGCCCGGTGACGGCGGGCGAAACCGCTGAAACTTTCCGCTGGTTGATTATCTTCGCAGCCGCGGTACTCTTAGGCGAAGTCGCCCTGTATTGGCGCATCCGTCTCGCGCACCAGATTGGCGAAGCCGTCCTCCGCGACCTCCGCGATAAACTGATGCAGCAATTGCTGACCCAACCGCTCGCCTTTTTCCACGCACGCCGTCATGGCAGCCTAATCAGCCGGATGATTTCTGACATCGAAGCGATGCGGAACGGGATTCAAAACAACTTCTTCATCACCGTCGTCTCTCTGGGCCAAATGACGTGCGCCGCCGGCCTGATGCTCTGGGTGAACCCCCAGCTTTTCCTCGTACTTCTTGCGCTCGTGCCGTGCCTCTTACTGGTTCACGGCTTTTTTCGAGGCAAGATTCTGCATGCCTCGCGAGTGCAACAAGAGAGCTTTTCCCGGGTCACTTCCGCCTTGGCCGAAACCGTCCAAGGCATTCGCGTCACGCAAGGATTTGCTCGCGAAGACACCAATGCCGGCATCTTCACCCGACTGGTGCAAACCCTTGCCGGTCACGTGGTCAAGACGGCCAGCCTCAGCGCGCTTTACCTGCCTTTATTGGAGTTAAACGCCCAAGCCTTCCTCGCGGCCCTCGTGGGGGTGGGTGGCTGGGCGGCGCTTTCGGGAACGGGCACCGGCGTGGGCGATTTGGTGACGTTCTTCTTCCTTGCCGAACTTTTCTTCGCCCCGATTACCATCATCGGAACTCAGCTATCTGAAGCCACCTTGGCCATGGCCGGGGCCGAACGTTACTTCCGCCTCCTCGACACCGCTCCTTCCTGGACGGATAAATCGGAGGCCGTCGAATGCCCCCCGCTCAATGGACATGTTGAATTCCGTGAGGTTACTTTCGCTTACGAACGTGATCGACCCGTCCTTCATGGCATCTCTTTCATCAGCCAACCTGGTCAGGTCATCGCGCTGGTCGGACACACCGGCTCTGGTAAATCTACCATCGTCGGTTTGCTTGCGAAATTCCAGCTGCCCTTGAGCGGTCAAGTGCTCGTCGACGGCCTCGATCTCGCGGATATCCGCCAAGCGTCTTTACGGCGGCAAACCGGTTTTGTCTTCCAGCAGAACTTCCTTTTTGCGGGCACCATCGCCGACAACGTCAAGTCCGCCCGACCCGATGCCACCGACGAAGAAGTACGCCAAACGTTCCGCGACCTTGCCTGCCTCGATCTGATTGAAGACCTGCCCAAGGGTATCCATACCGAGGTTTCTGAAAAAGGCCGAGGTCTCTCACTGGGCCAACAACAACTCGTCGCCTTTGCCCGCGCGCTCTTGGCCAACCCCCGCATCCTCGTGCTCGACGAAGCGACCAGCGCCGTGGATACGCTGACGGAATCGCGCCTACAACTCGCCCTCGCCCGCCTGATGCAAGGTCGTACCAGCTTCGTCGTCGCCCATCGCTTGAGTACCATCCGTAAAGCCGATCAAGTGCTCGTCCTCGACCATGGTAAAATCGTCGAACGCGGCACGCACGAGTCCCTGCTCGCCAGCAACGGGGCGTACGCCGGACTCCATCGCGACTTCCTCAGCTCGACTACTTAACCGCTTCAGTTGGGGTATCGAAGCTCGGACGACGTATCAGGTCTTTCTTGATGACGGGCGACGCTATCACCGGCGCCCGGGCAAAAGCGGCGGGAAAACTTCGAGCCGCGACGGGGCTGTAAAAGCTCCCCACCGGAGATGAGCGGGAAACCTCGAGACTGATTGCATTTACGGTGACGGTCGACGCATCGCTCTTTGTTTCCGTGGCGACCTTGAGCGTAACCGCTTGGCTCACCGCTTTATTCATTGCGGTCACCTTTTGGCCTAAACTTAAATAAGCCACCTGCACCCCCGACGGAGATAGGCTTAACGGAAAACTCCAGGATTCACGACCGATCACATCGGGCGGCAAGAGGACGATTGCACTGCGGACCGGACCTCCCGGGTTACCTGGGTAAATCAAGCGACGACGCCATAAGGGCCAATAACGGCGGCCTTGTTCATCGATGACCTCATCTCCACCCGGCCCCGACACCACTAAGAGGTTCTGCTTCAGTTCTTTGATTTCTTCGGAGCTTAATTGGGCCAACACGGCACCCGGCGCGCGATAGGGACCTTGATCGGAGCCCACTTCCGTCGAGACCAAAAAGACAACCTCCACGGGGCCCGCGACTCGATGATCCACCCAGGCAATGAACCCGTAAGGAATCGCCGTCATAGCGGCCGCGAGCGCAAAGCCGGCCAACGCCGCCCGTCCTAATGATAACCTCGAAAGTAAGGCGGTCATCAGGCCTGCCCCCGCGAAACCGGCGGCGTGGACTGAAATATCAACGCCGAGCGTCCACGAGGCTTGCTCGTAATCTTCCGCATGCCCCCACACCTTGTTCTTCAGCAACATCAGCAAAACCCAAAGGGCACCAGCAGCCGCGCCGATCAACGGCGCAAAACTCACACCCGAGCGGGCATAAACCCGCGTCAAAGCCGTCGAGAACATCGCCGCCACAAGACCGCCGAAGAAAGCGTCTTTTAACGAGGCCACGCCCGTCAACGCTGCCGCTAAGACCAAGAACGCCCAAGTAAACCAATAGGTACGGCCGAAAGTCTTCATTCTCCGACAATCGTGCCGGGAGGTACTACGGCCTCCTTCTTCACGACAATCACGCCGTCGCGCACAAAGAGCGCATCGGTCTCCCACTTCTCAGGCAAACCCGTAGGCGCCAAGCGACAACCATCACCAATCCGCGCATTCTTATCAATAATCGCATTACGAATGAGACAATTTTTACCCACGCCGACATCGGGACGCCCGAGCTCGTGATTCTTTGCTAAGTCGTAGGGGCGTTCGAAGAAGTCGGCCCCCATCATAACCACATTCTCAAGCCGGGAACCGGCACGAACGACAGAACGGATGCCGATCACGCAACGATTGAGCTCAGAGTCATCCACGATGGAACCATCGGCCATCAGCACCCGATGGGCCCGGGCACCGTTCAACTTCGCCGGCGGCAAGTAGCGGGCATGGGTATAGACTGGATTCTGTCCGTCAAAGAAATCGAACGGGGGCACCGGATCGGTCAGCGTCAGATTACATTCCCAGAAAGAACCTACGGTACCGATGTCTTCCCAGTAACCGTCAAAAACATAGGCCATCATGCGCTTCGACGCTAGTAGGGCCGGGATTACTTCCTTGCCGAAATCAGTCTGGGAATGGTCAGCCAGGGCCTCGCGCATTACCTTGCCCGAGAACATATAAATGCCCATGGAGGCCAGACAGTAGTCACGATTCGACTTATCCGAAAGACGGGCGCGGGGGGCGCCGCCCAACACCAACGTAGAGATGACGGCTGGATTGTTCGGCTTTTCGACGAACTCGACGATACGCAGATCTGGATTCACGCGCATGACACCCAGCGCCGAGACTTGATCCGAAGGCATGGCCTTGGCCGCGATGGTGATATCGGCAGCGTTCTCCATGTGCTGCCGCGCCAGTTCATCGAAATCGAGGCGGTACAATTGATCGCCCGAAAGGATCAGCACCAGATCCTCGTCCTTCAAATTATAGTGGTGGAGATTCTGACGCACCGCGTCCGCCGTGCCCTGATACCAGGATTCTTTATCTCCCGTCTGCTCAGCGGCCAAGATATCGACGAAGCCGCGGCCGAAGCCGTCGAACTTGTAAGTCTGCTGGATATGCTTATGCAGCGAAGCGGTGTTGAACTGCGTGAGGACGAAAATCTCGTTAAATCCGGAATTCAGACAATTGCTGATCGGGATATCGACCAAGCGATAGTTGCTCGCCAGTGGCACGGCCGGCTTACAACGGTCCTTCGTCAGGGGATAAAGGCGCGAGCCTCGACCACCACCCATAATAATACTGATAACTCGAGGAAGGGACGGCATGGTGGGAGTGGCGTCTACTTTCCCTCCTACCCCGACCTGCCTCAAGCGGAAAAGGGTGAATGGTGGCTTGAAGGGCGGACCAAGGGCGGGTTGCATCGGCCTCCGTCGCATGTCTTTCGCCTTTCATATCCTTGGAACGAGCAGCTCGGGCAACTGTTCGGTCATCGAAACCAATGGCGTGCGTCTGATGCTGGATGCGGGTTTCCAAGGCCCTCGGCTCGAGGCCGCTTTGGCTAAACTAAGCCTCGATGCGCGCTCCATCGATGCGGTCTTCATCACCCACGAGCATTCTGACCATTGCATTGGGCTTGCGGGCCTGATCCGGCAGAACCCGGCGTTAAAAGTCTTCGCCAACCGCGAGACCGCTCGCCGCATCCAAGGTGCGCTCAAAGTTCGCCCCGATTGGCAAATCTTTGAGACGGGTACGACGTTTGAATTTCGCGGCCTCCAGATTACTTCCATTCCCATCCCCCACGATGCCGCTGATCCCGTCGGCTGCGCCGTCGATTGCCCCGCCGCCGATGCCTGCCCCGCCCGTCGGGTGACTTGGTTGACCGACCTGGGCCATGCCACCGAGGTCATCCGCCATCATGTCGCCCTCGCCGACATCCTCGTGCTAGAAGCTAATTATGACGACGAGATGCTCGACGCGTCGGGCCGCCCTCAGCACCTCAAACAACGTATCCGTGGGAACTTCGGACACCTTTCAAATATTGCGGCCCGCGATCTGCTCTTAGGGCTACGTGAATGGCAAGCGACCGAGCTCTACCTCGGCCACCTAAGCAAGGAATGTAACCGGCCAACAATCGTCGATGCGCTCATGAACGAAGTCCGTGCGCACAAGACTGACTTGCGCGTCACGGTCATCGATCCGCTCGAAGACAACCCCGTCAGCCTCCGCTAAGCCCTTAGCGGCGTGGCGGCACCGGAACCTCATCCGCTGCGGGCGCAGACGGTGGCGCGGGCGTGGTGGCCACGACCTTGGCTGGGGCACTTTGCGCCACTAGGACGGCCAGGCGCTTAACGGCGGTACCGCAAGCGGGTGAGGCCGGATTTAGATCCTGAGCTGAAAGCCATGCGGTCAAAGCCGCGGCCTCACTCCCCTCTTTTTCTAATTTCTCCGCCTGAGCAATCAGCTTGGCATAATCGGCAACGAGCGGAGCGATATCCGAACGCGTCTTCGCCAAGACCAAGTCGTCGCTCTCGGTCCGGTTGGCCTCGACGATGACATCCCAAGCCAAGTAAGGGTTATTCTGCGAAGCCAGGACGGAGGCTTTCTGGATGTTGGCATCCAACTCCCCGACGCGGTTGATGATCTGCCGCAGCTTTTCGGAGCGCTCTTTGTCTTGGGCGAGCGCCAAAGCGAATTCCAGTTTCTTGTTAAAGATTTCGCGCCACTTGCTCTCGGAAACGATGCGATCGAATTCCGGCACCATCTGGGATAGCTTATCTTGACGGCTCACGACTTGATTGGCGAATTCCTTCACAGCCGGATTTTGTGGCCAGATCTTGGTCGCGCGTTCGAGGGCGAATTCCGCCTTAGCCGTATCGCCGGTGAGGGCCGCCTGCTTCGCGGAGAGCAACGACATATTGGACGCATTGATCGCGTTATTCACCTTGGAAAGAATCGAGGCGCCCGGGAAGTCGCGCGCACGGCCGCGCACCTTGTTGACATACCCTTCAACATTGCCGAGGTCATGCTCGTCGCCCAAGCGCTGCAACTCGCGTAAGTCGCGCCAAAGCTCGAGCATTTCGCGCTTTTTGCTTTGCTCGTAGGCCATGACGATAGGCTCAAATTCACCTAAGAAATAAGTTTCCTGCAGACGCTCGAAAGCGCCGTACATTTCACCCTGTTTGACCATATCATCCACGGTGCGCATGCCAGTCGTGACGTCATTCATGGCCTCACGAGCCAAAGTATCGATGGACTCCAAGGTGGGAACAAAATCGGAAACGGGGAAGAATTCCTTCACCTCCTTGGCACCGACCTTGATGCTCTGATTCGAGCCCTTGAATAATACGCGATAAAAGGCGGTGGCGACGGTGCAGTGACGATAACGACGGGCTAACAAGAAACCGACCATCTGTGATTGGAATTCGATCTGCGCCTTCAAGCCCAGCGCCATCATTTCGGCGTTCTTGGCGATGATTTCGGCCTGGGTCCGCGCTTCGTCTTTTACCTTATAGCCTAATTCGGTCGTCCCCGAGGCACTCTTGGCTAGCGGGTTCTTGCCTTTTCCGGACGGAACCTGTGACCGTTCATCATTGGCTTCTTCGATTCGGTCAGCCCGATTGATGATTAACCCTTCTTGAGATTTGCGAAGGGTTTCGAGCTGATTTTTTGTGATTTCGATTTGACGCAGCTCGGAACGCATCGTCCAGATTTTCTTAACCTGAGAAGCGATGGTGAGGCTGTTATTGCCGTCGATTTCATATTCAGCTGCTTGGAACAGCAGGTTAAAGGCCTGCTGCTGATTAGCATAATAATTGGCCTCGCTGATGGCATTCGGCGCCAGAAGCTTCTCGATCTGCGTCATGATTTCGGTGTACTTTTTCACGTCGCCCGAGGATGTCGGTGAAGCTAAGTAGCGCTCAAAACGCGCCCGCATCGCCCGCGAGCTACCGAGATTAAAAGTCTTTCCCTTCCATTGCATGGTACCGTTGTCCATATCCATGGAATCGCTATTCACGTTAAAGACCCGATCCGCCCCACCTTCAGCAGTGGAGCTCTTATGGTCGACCGAAGTAGAAGAATCAGGAGGGGGAGCTTGGGCGAAACCCAGCACGGCCATTGCCGACCAACCCAAGAGGCTTAAGAGAGTGTGACGCATGGTAAGATGATTAGAAGCGCTCGAGGCCCTCCACGACGAGCAGGTCGCGACTCACGCGCACCTTGCATTTGTAGCGTTGGCCGACTTCAAAAGATTCGTTGGAACCCGCCGGGATGAAAACCGGGATGCGACCCGCCCCCATTTTGGCATCCGTCGGCTTCACGGCGAGCACCCGACCCTTGCCTTCGATGAAGGCGAGCTGGGCTTCGATCTGACAGTCCAAGCGGTAGGTGTTACCCTGGAGCGTAGCCCAATCCTTGCGGTAGGCATCGACGGAGAAAGCCGATAAGCTTGCGAACTTCCCGCCTCCGGCCATCCGCGGCAGCACGATCGCCATCAAAATAAAAATTACGACGACGGGGATACCGAGGGCGAAAAAGAGAGGGTTGATTTTGGACATGAAAACGGGACTTGGGGTTATCTTATTGTAAGTCTGGGATTAGTTCCAGCGATTTTGCTTATAAGTAAAGATGAAGCGTTCGTAGGGTCATTTACCTACCCTTAAGGTCGAGAGCTTTCCAATCCTTTAATTCCAGCGCTTTTGCTGACAGCCGAAGACGATTAGGCAAATGCCCACCAAGCCTTGGACCAGCAGGACGAGCAGGGAAAGAGCATTGTCGGCCACATATGCCGTCTGATTCGGCATGCTTGCCGTGTAGGCATCATAGAGCGGCTGCCCCATCATCGACTTCATATAGCCCGACCAGCCCCAATAGGAATTGATGAAGGGGCGGCAGACCCAGGTTAGGGCCGCCGGCAAGGCCAGGACTACCCCTGAAAGCGGTAGCTGGAAGCCGACCAGGTAAATCGAGAGCAAAGACGACTTTTCCGGCGAGGTCATCATGGCCGAAAAGCCTAGGCAGATAATCGACATCGAAACGCAACTGGCGGCCAAGATCGCCGACTGCTCCAGCCAAGGTCCCGGGAAGCGGCAAACCATCTTCACGAATACGCACATCCAGACGCCTTGGAAGATCGCCACCATGGAAACAAAGGTGATCTTGGAAAAAGCATAAGCCCAGGGGCGAAGACCTGTCATGCGCTCCTTCTCGTAAAGTACGCGCTCGGCTGAGATTTCGCGTCCGCCGTTATTCGCTCCCATGAGCGTTAGCAAAATCACCTGGAACATCACCAAGCCGGCGGCGAGACCCGCCACCTGCGCGTTGGAGATCTGCACATTCACGGCCTGCTGGACGGCTTCAAAGGAAGCCATGTTTCGATCCATCGGCACTTTTAAGACCTCCCACTTCCCTTCCAGGTTGAAAATAATGACCAAGAGTGGGAAGCCGAACGTAATGGCCAATGTCAGACCCAAGTAACCAGTATCGCGGAAGAAAAGTTTCAGGCGACGTGCGAGCAACGTAAAGAACTGCGAGACACCATCGGGAACCTGTGGCTCGGCCAAAGGGGCCATTTCCAAGGGTGCGCCCGTCTTTACCAACGCCGTGTGATAGTTGTCGGGATGCTCCGCTTGGTGAATTTCCCAACGTCCGCGCCAGGTCGCCAAATCTTGGGCGTTGAGCACATCATAAAGACGCAACCCGTCCGGAATCCCGAAATAAGTCAGCAAGTCAGCGGGGGCGCCCTGATAGACGACATCGCCTTGATAAACGACCGTCACCCAATCGAAGAGGTTTAATTTTCCGAGATTATGAATAATGCAGACGAAACTTTTTTCGTGTTTTTCCGAAAGCTCGCGCAGCAAGGCCAGGATTTGGTCTTCCGACTGCGGATCCAAGCCCGAGGTGACTTCATCGCAAACCATGCAGGGAGGATCGAGGGTCAACTCGAGCCCCAATGTAAGACGCCGCAGCTGCCCGCCCGAAAGGGAAGACACGCGCTTAGCCCGATGCGGAGCCATCCCCGTCACTTTTAAAACGAACTCCAAACGCCGGGTGCGTTCCGCCTCGCTGGGTACGGCCAAGCGCAGCGCGTAATCCAAAGATTCGGCGACCGAAAGCTGAGGCTGTGCCGCCGTGAACTGAGGGGCGAATCCGACCTTCCCCACCAAGTCTTCGGAACAGGTGATCGGCTGGCCCGCCAAGTAGGCTTCACCGGTCGTCGGCAAGATCCCGAGGATAGCCTTCATCAAGGTGGTCTTGCCGCAACCCGAAGGACCAATGACGGCATTAAGGCCGCGGGGTAAAAATCGAGCGGTCGCGCGGTCCAGAATCATCGGGCCATCGGGACCCGCCTGAACAGAGAGGTTTTGGCAGCTCAGCATTCGTTGTAATCTTGCTTCGGCACCCCCTTGCGTAAAGGATTAATCCCATGAGCTCAAAAGCCCTGGCCTTCGTCGCCCTCACGATTACGGCATTCACCTCCGATGCCTACGCCTTCAAGGTCACCAAAAACACCACGACCATCAACAACCCGCGGATCTTCGGCATCGAAGTCAGCGGGACCGACCTATCCTTCTACGGTAATTCGGACAAAGTGGAGTCCATCTCCTTTCAAGACTACGTCATTTATAGCAAAGAATACCCCAGCGGTTCGATCATGGTCAGCGAAGTCGTTATCGACATGGAAGGCTCAAGCCAGCAACTCCGCATCTATGCGGCGCGCCCTCCGGGTTCGGCTGACGCCGCCGACCGCGGCAATCGCGCCTTGGCCGCCAACGCGCAGAACAAGGGCCTCGACCCCTCCAGCGCCAGCAAACTACCCATCCCCAGCCAATTGACCGCCATCGAGTCGAAGCTGACCAACATGCATAACAGCGCCACCGCTGGCCTGGTCACCAAGACCTACCCTAACACCACCCACTCCAAAACGGTGGAAATGGTCGTAAGCTCGAAGGAAGAATTGATGAGCTTTTACGGTACCATCAAAAAACTGCTCTGTTCGCTGCCCGCCACCGTCACCGATGGTTCGGCACCCGCCGGCACGACGACCACCGCTGGGACTTCTACGACCGTGACGATCGGCAAGATCGGCGGCTGTCTCTTCACCCTCGAGTGAGACCAAGGTCAGGATTCGTCCTGACCTAATAAAATCGCGCTAAATCAGCCCTTAGCGCCCTTTGGGGCAAGTCCGGCTTGACCGTCCCTGCGCGGACGGCTTGTCTTCGCCTTTACTCCCATGGCAACCATATCCGTCAATCGCATCAAGAAGAAGAACATCATGAGCTACAATGGTGAGCTCTGCATCGTTCTCGAGTGTCTCGTGCGCACCCCCCCGAACAACGCCTCTTACGTCCAGATGGAACTCCGCTCCATCAAAACCGGCGCCAAGATCCCGGTCCGCTGCGGTATCGGAGTCAGCTTTGAAGTCTTTGATAACAGCATCAAATCCCTCGAGCTCTCCTACGAAGCCGACGGCAGCTACGTCTTCGTCGACGTGAACACCAATGATGAATTTTACATCTCCGCGTCCTCCCTCGAAGACTCTAAGGAATTCCTCATTCCCGGCACCTCTTACATGGTTCTCTTCGTCGAAGATAAACCCGTCACCGTCGACCTTCCGCCTTCGGTCATCGTCGAAGTCCTCGAAGCCCCGCCCGCCGTCAAAGGCGACACGGCTGGCAACGTCCAGAAGTCCGTGACCTGCGAAAACGGCCTCACGGTCAACGTCCCGCTTTTCATTAAGCAGGGTGAGAAGATCAAGGTCAGCACCGAGAACAAGGAATACCTCGGCCGCGCTTAAGCCCGACTACAGCCCACCCCTCCAGTACCCCGGCCCCCCGGGGTGCTTTTTTGCCCCAATAAGCCAAGGCGGGATTTCGTGAAAAGGTACGTAGTCCGACCAGGATTTGAACCTGGACAAGGAGAACCAAAAACTCCTGTGCTACCATTACACCATCGGACTGCGTAATAGGACTGAAGAGCGGTTTATACCAAGGAGTCAAGCGAGACCAAGGCGGGGTTGACGCTGGGGGCGGAGTCGCTCATTTCCCCTGTATGCCCGCCACCACCTCAAAAAAGCCGAAGTACCGTCGTATCGTACTAAAAATCAGTGGTGAGGCCTTGCGTAACGATAAAACCGGCGAGGCCATCGACAGCGCCGTCCTCGATCGTCTTGCGGAAGAACTCCGCTCGATCCAAAAAATCGGCACCCAAGTCGCCGTGGTCGTCGGAGGTGGAAATATTTTCCGTGGCTTGGCCGGCGCCCGCTCCAATGGCACCGACCGTACGACGGGGGACAACATGGGCATGCTCGCGACGGTGATCAACGGGCTGGCCTTGATGGATCGTCTGGAAAAAGCCGGCCTCGAAGTCCGGGTGATGACCGCCATCCCGATGGACCGGATCGCCGAACCTTTCATCCAACGCCGAGCCACCCGCCACCTCGAACGCGGGCGCATCGTGATTTTCGTCGCCGGCACGGGTAATCCTTACTGCACCACCGACTACGCTTCCGCCTTACGCGCTAACGAAATCGGCGCCAACGCGATCCTAAAAGCCACCAAGGTCGATGGCATCTATGATAAGGATCCGATGAAATTCAAAGACGCCAAGCGTTACGAAAAAATCTCCCACGCCGAAGCCTTAACCAAGCGCCTAGGCGTCATGGATGCCGAAGCCTTCTCGCTCTGCGAAGCCAATAAGCTACCGATCATCGTCTTCTCGATGTCCGATGCCGGCGCCGTCAAAAAAGCGGTCATGGGCCAACGTATCGGCACCATCGTCGGTTAAATTTTTACCAAAAAAACATACCACCATGGATATCAAAAAAACCATCGCCGACGGGGGCAATAATATGAAAAAAGCCTTCGAATGGACCTTGAATGAATTCGGCACCCTGCACACCGGCAAGGCCAACCCCGGCATGGTCGAAAACATCCAAGTGCACATTGAAGCTTACGGTATGACCCAGCGCCTGAAAGATATGGCCGCAATCACCACGCCCGACGCTCAATCTATCGTCGTCCAACCTTTCGACAAAGGCGCCATGGAAGACATCCGCAAAGCCATCCAGTCGGCTAACATCGGCATCAATCCCGTCCCCCAAGGTAACTTCCTCCGCTGCCCCGTGCCTTCGCTCTCCGGCGAACGTCGCCTGGAGCTCGCCAAGCGCGCCACCCAGATGGCCGAAGAAGGCAAAGTCCGCGTCCGCAATGCGCGTCGCGATTGTCTCGAATCTTTAAAGAAGGCGAACAAGGACAAACTCGTCACCGACGACGAGATGAAGCGCTCGGATAAGGAAATCCAGACGCACACCGACAAGTATACGGCTGACATTGAAAAGTCCCTCAAGGCGAAGGAAGCCGAACTCAAGGGTTAACCAAGACCCTGCTCTTTCGCCACGGTCGTAGCCCAAGGGCGCGACCGACCCTACCCCCTTCCCCTTCCCACCTCTCCATGAATATTCACGAATACCAAGCCAAGACGCTGTTCGAAAAGTTCGGCGTGGCCGTCCCCAAAGGCGCCGCCGTGCAGACGGCCAAAGAATTTGAGGGCGCCCTCGCGCAACTCGACGGCACCCACGGCTATATGGTAAAATCCCAAATCCATGCCGGCGGTCGCGGCAAAGGTACTTTCACCAATGGCTTCAAGGGCGGCGTCAAATTTTCCGCCACCAAAGAAAAGGCGCTCGAGAACGCCCAAGCGATGCTCGGCAACACCCTCGTGACCGCCCAGACGGGCGAAGCTGGCCGCAAAGTTCAGACGATCTACTTCACCGAAGCCGCCAACCTGGGCAAGCGCCCCGACGGCCGCGACGACGAATACTACCTCGCCATCCTCCTCGACCGCACAACTTCCTGCCCCGTGATCGTTGCCTCGACCGAAGGTGGCATGGAAATCGAGCACGTCGCGCACCACACCCCGGAGAAGATCTTTAAAGTCCAGGTCGACCCGGCCGTGGGCCTCCAAGCTTTCCAAGCCCGCCAGATCGCCTTCTCCCTCGGCTTCTCCGGCGAGATCTTCAAACAGTGCGTGACACTCGTCACCAAGCTCTACCAATTCTATTGGGATAAGGATTGCGCGATGGTCGAAGTGAATCCGCTCCTCGTAACCAAAGAAGGCAAACTCCTCGCACTTGACGCCAAGGTCTCCTTCGACGACAACGCTCTCTTCCGTCACCCTGACGTCGTCGCGCTCCGCGATTTGAACGAAGAGGATGCCAAGGAAATCGAGGCTTCTAAATTCGGCCTCTCCTACATCGCCCTCGACGGCAATATCGCCTGTCTCGTCAATGGCGCGGGCTTAGCGATGTCCACGATGGATATCATCCAGCATTTCGGCGGCAGCCCTGCCAACTTCCTCGACGTCGGCGGCGGCGCGACGAAAGACCAAGTCACCGCGGCTTTTAAAATCATCCTCGGGGATGCGAACGTGAAAGGGATCATGGTCAATATCTTCGGCGGCATCATGGATTGTAACGTGATCGCCCTCGGCATCGTCGAGGCCGTCAAGGAAACCGGTCTGAAACTACCCCTCGTGGTCCGCCTCGAAGGTAATAACGTCGAAGCTGGTAAGGCCACCCTCGCCGCCAGCGGTCTCACCATCGTCTCCGGCGACTCGATGGCCGATGCCGCCCAGAAAATCGTGAAACTGGTCAACGCCAAGTAATCCGAACAACTCCCACTTCCATGTCTATTCTCGTCCACGAAAAGACCCGCCTTATGGTACAAGGCATCACGGGTGACTTCGGCGCGCGCCACGCCCGCCTTTCCCTCGACTACGGCACGCAACTCGTCGCTGGCGTCACCCCTGGCAAGGGTGGCCAAGTCTTCGAGCACAATGGTTTCAAGGTACCGATCTTCAACACCGTTGCCGAAGCCGCCAAACAAACCGGTGCGACGGTTTCCGCCATCTTCGTTCCCCCGCCCTTCGCCGCCGATGCCATCTTGGAGTGTTATGACGCCGACCTCGATCTCGCTGTGGCCATCACGGAAGGCATCCCGGTCCGTGACATGGTCCGCGCCAAGCGCGCCATGGCCGGACGCCGTACGCGCCTCATCGGCCCGAACTGCCCTGGCGTAGTGACCCCAGGTCGTGGCGACAAGTCCCACGGCGGTTGCCGCATCGGCATCGCTCCGGGCTACATTCACCGCCGCGGCAATGTCGGCGTAGTCTCCCGCTCCGGCACCCTCACCTATGAAGCCGTCTGGCAGCTCACTTGCCGAGGCAAGGGCCAGTCGACCTGCGTCGGCATCGGTGGCGACCCCGTCAACGGCACCTCGCACCTCGACGTCATCAAGCTCTTCAACGACGACCCGGAAACCGACGCCATCATCATGATCGGCGAAATCGGCGGTAATGCCGAAGTCGAAGCCGCCCGCTGGATTAAGGAGCACTGCAAGAAGCCCGTCGCGGGCTTCATCGCTGGCGCCACCGCTCCGGCTGGTCGTCGCATGGGCCATGCTGGTGCCGTCATCGGCGGTGCCGAAGATACCGCCGCCGCCAAGATCAAGATTTTCGAAGAGTGCGGTATCTCCGTGGCCGTCACCCCTTCGGACATGGCCGACGCTCTTCTCCGCATCTGGAAGGGCTAA
>JBAXRS010000021.1:0-24116 GCA_037131085.1 Verrucomicrobiota bacterium
CTTCCGTCCTCGAACCGCCATGAAACGCTCCCATACCTGCAATGCCCTCCGCCCCACCGATGCCGGCCAGACCGTGACCCTCGTGGGCTGGGTCGACACCAAGCGCGACTTAGGCGGCGTGACCTTCGTCGACCTCCGCGACCGCGAAGGCATGACCCAGGTGGTTTTCAATCCCGGCACCAACGGCATCCAAGAAATCGCCCAACGTCTGAAGTCGGAATCCGTCATCGAGATCACCGGCAAAGTCCGCGCCCGCACCCCGGAGACCGTCAATACCAAGCTCGCCACGGGCAGCATCGAAATCGCCGCCGAATCTCTCGTCATCCATAACATCTGCGCGGACCTACCCTTCCCGATGGACGACGATAAGGCCGATAAGGTGAACGAAGACCTGCGTCTGGAATATCGCTTCCTCGACCTGCGTCGCCCGCGTAATATCGGCCTGCTCAAACTTCGCGCCAAAGCCGCCCGGGCCATCCGCGCCGAATTAGATAGCCAAGATTTTCTGGAAATCGAAACCCCCACGCTCTTCAAGAGCACGCCCGAAGGCGCCCGCGAATTCCTCGTACCGAGCCGCACCAACCCCGGTGAATTCTACGCCCTCACGCAATCCCCGCAGCAGTACAAGCAGATGCTGATGGTTGCGGGCGTCGAACGTTACTACCAGATGGCCCGTTGCTACCGCGACGAAGATTTGCGCGCCGATCGCCAGCCGGAGTTCACGCAGGTGGATTTGGAGATGTCCTTCATCGACCGCGAGGACATGTACAAGCTGATCGAAGGCATCCTCAAGCGCACCTGGAAGGAAACCCTCGGCATCGACATTCCTACACCCTTCCCGCGCATGGCCTACCAAGAAGCCATGGATCGCTTCGGTATCGACAAGCCTGACACGCGTTTCGGCATGGAAATCCAGGACCTTACGGGGCTGTTTAAGAACTCCTCCTTCAAGGTCTTCCATGGCGCCGCCAATACACCCGGCTCCGTCGTTCGCGCCATCAACGCCAAGGGTCTTGCCGACATCACCCAAGGCGAGCTGACCAATTTCGAGACCATCGCCAAAAGCCAAGGCGCCAAGGGCTTGGCGTTCATCAAGTGCGAAGCCGGCGAATGGAAGTCCCCGATCGTGAAGTTCTTCTCCGACGAAGAAAAGGCCGCGCTCAAGCAGCAGCTTAACATCGAAGACGGCGACATCGTCTTCTTCGCGGCCGCCCCTTGGTCGCAAGCTTCGACCATCCTCGGCCGCATTCGTCTCGAGTCTTCCGCGCTCCTCAAGTCTCGCGGCCGCCTCAATCTGCCGACCAACCAGTACAATTTCCTCTGGGTCATCGAGTTTCCCTTGATGCTCTGGGACGAAGAAGAAAAACGTTTCCTCTCCGCCCACCATCCGTTCACGGCTCCCGTCGTTGCGGATGAACCGCTCCTCGCGACCGACCCTTCCAAGGTACGCGGTCAGCACTACGACATCGTCCTCAACGGCGTCGAACTTGGCGGCGGCTCGATTCGAATCCATAACCCGGCCGTCCAGAAGCGCGTTTTCGAGGACATCCTCAAGATCCCCCAGGACCTCGTGGAAAGCCGCTTCGGTTACATGCTCAAAGCCTTCTCCTACGGCGCCCCACCCCACGGCGGCATCGCCCTAGGCTTCGATCGCGTAGTCGCCATGCTCGCCGGACGCAGCTCGATCCGCGACATTCTCGCCTTCCCGAAGAATCAGAACGGCCGCGACCTCATGGCCGACTGCCCCAGCCCCGTCGCACCTAAACAGCTACGCGACTTGCGCATTCGCTTGGTGGAAGACGAACCAAAGGCCTAAGCCGAGTTTCGTCGGGAATTAATGCCATCCCCGCAAGGAGGGGTGACCCTTACCCATTGACCCCTCGTCTGCCCTCCCCTTTGTTCTGCGCCATGACCGACTCTTCGCCTTCGCCCACTCCGACGCCTCACATCTTCGGCGAGAGCTATGAGTTCAATGAAGTCCGCGCATTTCTCGGCGGCGACCCAAAGCCCCCTAATTTCGTAATCCACCGTAACGGCGATGTCATCGGGCTCTGCTTGGGCTTGGGCTGGAATCCACGCGCCGAAAGCGAACCCTGTGAAGTCTGGGTCGGCCGCAAAGGCGACCAACCCAAGTGGGGCATCAAACTCTCCGAAACCAAAGGCCTGCTGCCCGTTTATGTCCGTCGCACCGAAGGCGGAAAATGGTTTTATAACGGCGAATTCCAAGTAACCAGCGACAGCACGGATCCAGCGATCATCCGGCCGCGCCTCCAACCGCCGACGATCGTCGCTATCGCGCAACTGGTCTTCCTCAAACGCATTAATCCGCCGGCGCCCCCCGCGCCGCCCGTTGAAGACGTCGCCTGATCCGTCCCGCATGACCACGCCGCAAAATCACCCGCGCGATCCATTGCATGGTATCACGCTGCAAAAGGTCCTCGAGGCCATGGTGGAAAAATATGGCTGGCACGAACTCGCGCACCGCATCCCCATCCGCTGCTTCATGTTCGACCCCTCCATCAAATCGAGCCTGATCTTCTTGCGCAAGACCCCCTGGGCCCGGGAAAAATTAGAGAACTGGTACGTCGGTGATATCCGTAAGGCGCAGGGATTTGGGCTCTAGAATAGTTGATCGGTTGAACAGTTGGCCGGTTGGCCAGGACTCTGCTGATTAAGTTCAACCGCAAGGGGAACAGCGACTTCATCCCTAAAACGAGGTTTGATTTAATGAAAATCAAACCCAGCCTCGCCCCACCCCCATGCTTCGCCTGCTCGCCCTCGTCAGCTGTCTTTTCGCCACCCTCGGCGCAGCGGAAACGTTAGTCGAAAAGAATGAGTTCGTCGCCAAGAAAGGCTTCGGTCTGGGCGAACGGCACGGGCAAGATGGTCATCAACTGGACCTGCTCAAAGTCGGCTGGTATTATAACTGGGGATCCCAGAGCAAGTGCGGGAGTCACGCGCAATTCGTCCCGATGATGTTTTCGCTGAAGACCACCCCGCCCAGCCGTAGCAGCAACGAAATAATTCTTGGCTACAACGAGCCGGATAACTCCAAGCAGTCGGACCTCTCCGTCAAGGATGCTCTGAGTAGCTGGAGCACCGTCACTTCAAAAGGAAAGACCGTGGTCAGCCCGGCGATGGCCGGCAACCCGCTTACGAAAGACTGGCTCAAAGATTTCCTGAAAGAAAAGCCAAAGGTCGATGCCATTGCGGTGCATTGGTATAAGGGCGCCGATGCGGCAAAGTTCATCAAGGACCTCGAAGAGATCCACGCTCACTTCAAGAAGCCGCTCTGGATCACGGAATTCGCCCCGCAAACGGCCGCCAGTTCCGAAGCCGAGCCCGATAAATTCACGCAAGCCCAAGTTAAAGCCTTCATCGCCACCACCACCGAGTTCATGGAAAAAACCTCTTGGGTGCATCGCTACGCCTGGCACGACCCCCATGTCGGTACGTCCGCTCTCTTCACCCCCAAAGGCGAACTGACATCGACAGGAAAGGCCTATGCGGCCGCCGGAAAATAATCCGAGCTCCGTCAGCGAGGTTGATGGACGCCTAAGCGCTTAGGCGTTGGACCGCCCAGACGAGCCCCGTGACCGCAATCGCCACCGAAGCGGGAATGACCACCCAGCGGCGGTATTTCGCTTCGTCGCGCAGCCAGAAAGTCAGACCGAAGGCCAAGGCGATTACCGTCAGCTGCGCCCCTTCGACGCCAAGATTAAAGCCCGTCAGCGCCAGCAGGAAAGAATCCTTAGGGATCGGTTTTTCGATGAGGCCTGATGCAAAACCCAAGCCATGGAACGAACCGAACAGTAAAACGATGGCGAGACGCCAGTGGGTGTAACGCGGCCGGAAAATATTCTCCAAAGCCACCGCCGCGATACTCAGCGCGATAATGGGCTCCACGACGGAGGATGAAACCCGAATCATCCCCGCGGCGGCAAGCCCAAGCGTCAAAGAATGTGCCAAGGTGAACGCGGTCACTTGCGTGACCACCGGACGCCAAGACCGGCTGAGCAGAAAAAGTCCTAAGACAAATAAGATGTGATCAAGGCCAGCCGTGATCCGCCAAAAGCTCTGCCGCATCTCGGAAACGGGCAGGACGTGTTCGTAACCATGGCGAAGGAAGTTAAGAAACGTGCTCCAGGCTCCGCTGGTATCGCCTTCGGCCGACACCGCTCCGGCACTCGCCTGAGAAGGCAGCCCCGCGCCAAGCCCGGTGAGATCGAGCGTGAAACTGGTTTCACCCGGAAAGAGGACCGCCACGCGCGGGTGTTCCTTGCCATTCACGGTATTAAGAAAAACGACCGAGACCTTGTGCCCCGTCTTCGAAGCGACCTTCCAGCCGGTGATACCTTGCGGCACTTGGGTTTTCCATTTACCGCGAACCACGACCGCATCCTCCGGGGCCTTAAGCGGCTTGCTCGTTTCGGCTACATGATCGAAGACGAACTCCGGCCTAATCCGACCGAGAGGTTCAAAAGTGAACTCCATATATTTATCGATGAATTCCTGGGTCAGGCGCAAAAGCTCAGCCTTCTTCGCTGGGCTCATTTTCTGGAAGTCAGCGTATTCCAACGAAAGCGCCTCCGAGGGGGCCTCCTCCCAGTTACGGGGGTTGATCTCGATGGAAATCTCCGTCTCCCCACCCGTACTAAAATTACCCCTAATAGGGATTTCCGGTATCGAATGGGCCTGGAGTAGCGAAAAAGTGATTAAAAATAGGCTTAAAGTGCCTATTTTTGCCAGGAGGGGTACCCTTTTCATCCCCGCAAGATGTAAGCAGAATTAGGCGTTTCAACCTCGATTGTGGTTTGCTTTCTTTCAGTCGAAACCTCAAATCAACGGTTCACCCCAAAACATAACATGAAGAATACCCTCAGTATCCTCTCCGTTCTCGCTCTCGCTGCTGCCGCTCAAGCTGGCTGTGGTAAGACCGCGACCTCGGAAGGCACCCTCAAGTCCTACGACGCCGAAAAGAAAGAAATCGTCGTTTCCGTCAAAGGAAAAGACTCCACCGTCACTGTCACCCCTGAAACCAAGGGTGCTGCTGGCCTCAAGGACCTCGTTGGCAAAGCCGTTAAGGTTGAAGCCTCTGTCCATGACAAGGTGAAGGCTCTTTCCGTCGAAGCCGGCGTTGCTTCGACCGAAGAAAAGCCTGCCGAAAAGAAGAAGAAGAAGAAGGCCTAATCGGCTTTCTGTCCTCTCCATAACAGCCCGCGTCGCAAGACGCGGGCTTTTTTGTGCCCGGCGCTGGCTCACCTCTTGCCTAGCCGAGCCCTACCCCTGAGCCTTTCCCAGATGTCCCCCGATCCCGCCTGCCCCGAATGCACGATGCATGACATCATCGGCCACGCCGATCGCTGGGAATGCGCCACCTGCGGACACGAGTGGCCCAGGGTCACCGTCGCCGCCACCGAGGGTCCGCGCATCGTCAAGGACGCCCACGGCACGGTGCTCGCCGACGGCGATACGGTAGTTCTTATCAAAGATCTAAAGCTACGCGGCTCGTCGGGCGTCATCAAAGGCGGCACCAAGGCCAAGAACATCCGGCTCGTCGACGGGGATCACGAGATCGATTGCAAGATCGATGGCACCCCGATCGGCCTCAAGGCGGAGTTCGTCAAGAAGGCCTAAGTCCCTCGCCTACCAGGGCGTAAAACGTAGCCCGAATAAAGCGAATACCGCGCAGAGCAGAAAACCTAGGGCCGGAATGAAAAACGGGTCATAGTAATCCGTGGCCTGCGGCTTTTTTTCGAGGACGACGACTTTCTTCATCTCATCGATACGCTTGAAGACGGTATTCAATGCCTCGGGGGTCACGGCATTAAATGAACCACCCCCCGATGAGCGGGCGATACCGATCAACGCCGGCTCCACCGGGAGATCCGTCATCAGGATGGCGAAGACCGCGATATGCTTGGCCTGTAAATCCGAGATAATTGGCACATCCAGCGGCGGCTTGATGTCGCTGCTTTCGCCGTCGGTAAGCAAGATGATCATCCGATCTCCCGCCGGACGTTCCGCAAGGTGTTCCGCGGCTCCGTAAAGCGCTTTCCCGACAAAGGTTCCGCCCCACAGTTCATTCGGCATTCCGTGCCGACCCATGGAAGGCGGATCGAGTTTAGGATTATTTGGGATGATGAACGGGCGGGCGAGCGCGATGGATTCCGTATCGAGCGTCAACGGAATCCAATGGATGAAATTACGGGAAAAAATGGTGAGGCCAAAAGCGTCACCTTGACGGTAGCGGGTGAATTTCAGAACGGACTCCATCGCCGAATCAAACCGCGTGTGCCTGCCATTTTCTTGCGACCCATGGTTCTCCGCCATGCTCCCTGAGGTGTCCAAGACGATCTGGATGTTAGTCAACCGGCGTTCGATTTCCGGTGGGTTGAAAACAATCGGATGGGCCAGAAACAAGATGGCCACCGCCAAGAGGCAGGCCGGCAGGCAATTCGCGCCTAAGATGAGGAAACGCAGCCAACGTCCCCTCCCCTGCGTCCCATGGTCAAAGGGCATCGCCATCACCTGGCCCCGACGCACCCATTCCCAAAAAGCCAGAACGACCGGCAAAGCCAAGAGCGCCAACCACTGGGGGTGAAGGAAAGTCATGTGGCGGACGGTTCCGAGGGGACGGCGATCTTGCTGATAGTAAACGGCGCAACGAGGGCGGCGATTTCAGCCCGACTCACGCCCGAGGCGGGACGATGCAACCAAAGTTCCAAGCGGAAAAGCGCTTCAGCGGTATTCGCATCACGGCTGACCGCCGCCCACCCTTCTGCCATCGTGGCATCAGCGGGCACCAGCCCTTCCCGCCAGCAGCGGAGCATGAGTAACTCCAGCTTCGCCTTACCCTCGGCATCCAGCGAGCCGTCCACCAGCCGCGCCATCAGCTCGCGCAATTGCTCCGCCAAGGTTGGCACCGGCGAAACGACGGCCGGCGGCGAAGGCTTGGGGCGGCCATAAAAGATAATCAAAAGCAACCAACCCAGCCAGAGTATGATCAGCCCGAGCAGTTTAGCATAATAGTAGCCGCTGATTTCGACCCCGATATTTTCGGTCTCACGAATACGGTTTTCAAGCTGCTTGGAAAGTTTCGGGTCACCGTTGAACTTAAACGAAGGCAGGCCATCGAGCGGACGACCATCCTCGGCAATCAGGAAATCCTTCAGATCAAAGGTGCCCTCGCGATTGACTAGATAACGGACGTCGTAAATTCGGGCTGAGGCCTGTCCCGAAACCTGCGCCATACGCACGTTGACGGCGACACCCCACTTATAAGGTTTAACAGCCAACGACGGACCTCCGTAAGTGATGATGGCCGCCTGCTCTACGCCCAACGGCACGTTCAAGGTGTTATTGGGCTTGAACAACCAGTACGCAAGCAGACCCAGCAGTAAAAGGCCAAGCCCCACCTGCCAGCGACGACCAGGCGCACGCCCTGAGCCCAAGATTTTCATCGCACGCGACTTCCTCCCGTGCCGCGTCGCTGTAGAAAGTGCCGCAGTTTACCCAAAATAGGTTCACCGGTCGAAAGACGCAGGTAATCAATTCCGAAACGGGTGAGTTCGGCTTTGCGAACTTCCGGATCGACCCAGTCCTGCCGACCATGCCCGACGAATTGCTGACCTGACTCCGCCTCAACGCCTCGAAAAATTCCCGCTCCGCGCATCCCCTGCTCCGCCGGATCCTCCAAGTGTAAGACCATGCAATCATGCTGCTGAGAAAGTACCTGCAACGCCGATACGGCACCCGGGTCATGGAGGTCGCTCAGGACGATGATGGTGGTGCGCCGACGCAGCGAAGGCGATAATTCGCGGGCACGCTTCGATAAGGTGGTTTCCTCCAAGAAGTCGTGATGCCGTAATTGGTGCGACCATTCAAGCACCAGATTACGCGAGAGCGTCGGACGGATGTGCAATTCGCGGGCGCCACAGCCCAAGAGGCCTACCGGCGTGATTGAGCTTTGGGCCGCCAGCGCGATGCCCGTGGCCAATTGCACTGCCCACGCATACTTACTCATCGGAAGCGAGGAGAGGCACATCGATGCCGAGGTATCCAACAAAAGATAGAGCGGAATCTGCTTCGGCTCGACGTACTCCTTGATGAAGAGTTTACCGACGCGCGCGGAAACCTTCCAATCGATGAACTTCACCGGATCACCCGCCACATAAAGCCGCGATTGGGCGTATTCCAAACCGGAACCGTGGAAGACCGAATCCTTCTGACCGAAGTTAAGGCTGTTCGCCAAACGCTTCACCGCGACCTCGAACTGTCGAGCGTCGAGGGGGTCGGAAGTAATCGTGATCTTGCGGTCCATCGTCCGTTCAACCTAACCCCGCGAGAATGGACTCGAGCACGGCCTTACCCGTGTGCCCGGCGGCGGACGATTCATAACTTATCCGGATACGGTGCAAAACCACGTCCTCCGCCAAATCAAAGAGATCCTCGGGGGTCACGAAATCTCGCCCACGGATGACGGCCCGAGCCCGCGCGGCATTGACCAAAGCCAAGCCCGCGCGCGGACTGCAACCGAAGTCGAGTAACTTGGACTCGCGTGTCCGGCGGACCAATTCGACGCAATGCTTGAGGATGACTTCGCTGACGTGCACGGCTTGGACAGCTTCCATGGCCGCGACCAAATCAGTCAGGGTCCCCACCGAACTATCTTCAATCATATCGAAGGCCGAACGCGGCACCGCTCCGCCCCCCTCATGCCGAAGGCCCATGCCAAGCTGACGTTGGAGGATCAGCTGCTCCTCATCCCGGTCGGGATAACCCAAGCGGTGCAACAACATGAACCGGTCCAGTTGGGCTTCAGGTAATTCGAACGTTCCAGAATTCTCCACGGGGTTCTGCGTCGCGATCACCAGGAAAGGCGTCGGTAACTTCATACTCTGGCCTCCGATCGTCACCTTCCGCTCCTGCATCGCTTCCAACATCGCTCCTTGGACCTTAGGCGCAGCCCGGTTGATTTCATCGGCCAAGAGCAAGTTGGTGAAAACCGGGCCCTTATGAATTCGAAAATCGCCCGTTTTCTGGTCGATGACCTCCGAGCCGATGATGTCGGACGGCAACATGTCGACGGTGAATTGGATTCGCTTGAAATCGAGGTTGATTGCCTTGGCGACGGTGTTGACGAGCAAGGTCTTCGCGAGTCCAGGCATGCCTTGGAGTAGCAGATGCCCTCCCGTAAGCATGGCGATCATGACGCGTTCAACGACGACGTCTTGGCCGACGACTACTTTGGCCACGCGCTCGCGCACGGCGCCCACAAATTCTTGGGCGGACTTGGTCGCGGCTGGAGGAACCGGATGGGAATGAGGTGACATAGGAATAGGTGTTAGATTTGTATTTTAAAAATTAGCGGATCGCGCGGAGCCATTTGTCGACGACGCGACGGAGTTCGGCTTCGGACAACGGTTGACCGGAGCCGCCAAAGCACGCCTGCTGCAGGCGCTCTACGTCCGAAGTCAGCTCGGATTGCTGGGACGCATTCAAGCGGACGAGCGGACTCGCCCCCAGGCGGCGCAATAACGCCACTACGGCGAAAGCATCCACTTGCGCGGGCATCTTAAAGACATCGCGCGCCCGAGGGATTGGAATTTCCGCAGTGCGACGCGAGCGTAGGAGTAGGAAAAGCAAACCGACTAGTCCGACAACGACCGCACCTCCCACGCTCAGCCACCACATCGGGCGATGGCCCGGTACCGAAAGGATCGCCCCCGGCACCGCTGCCACGCGATCAACACGGACGGAAAGCCCGGGTAACGGAACCAGGTCGAGATCCTTATAAGTCTGCGGTTGCACCAGAAAGTCTTTCGATTTGGCAGCAGGTAACGATAGGTCAGCCGGCCGGTCCGCCGCGCGGATCGGGTCACCGTTTAACGTCAGCGTCCACAAACGCTCAGATCGCGGCGCTACGGTTTCGCCCCAAGTGTTCAGTTCTTTCAACTGTAAACCCTCGTGCGGGCTAATCTGACGAATCTCTACGCCTTGCTTGAACGCAGCCAAATCAAGCAGGTCATCCAGCTCGGGCACGAGTCCGTTTGCGGTCGCTTTAATTTCTAAGGTCAACCCGCCATTGATAGGGAACTGACGGGTATCAAAGGTTTCGGTAATCTCAACCTTGCTCGCCGGACGCGCGGGCATCGGCGTCGCCACCATTTTAATCAAGGTTTCCGCCGATGTCGCAGGGATCGTGACCGGGCCGCTGAGGTCGATGAATTTCAATTCCAGCTGGATAGGCGGGACCTTATCGACGCTCGCATCCTTGGCTCGTACTAGTGCGTAGGCTAAGACGGTCTCTTCCCAGCCGATACGTGCCGTCGGCCGGGCTTTTACTTCCGGAGTCGAGAAAATGATTGTTTTAACGTCGAAGTACGGCGTCAAGGTCTCCGTGAGGCTTTGCTCGAACTCATCGCGCGGACCCTGGGTTTCGCGTACCTTCTTGTTGATGGTAGCCCGGCGCTTGCCCTTGGCCGTAATCGCCGCGGGGTCATTGCTGAGGTATTGGCCGAAGCGCGCCACCCGACCCATCGCCTCGGTGTGCACAACACTGATGACGATACCGAATTCCTGGCCGATGCCGATGGTGTTCGGTCCATCGATACGCGTCTGTAATCTGATCTCGCTTAAGAGTTCATCGAAATACGCGGCCTTCTTCTTTAAACCCATCGTAAAGGGATCGTCCTTCGTAACGACCAAGGTGCTAGCAAGGTAACGATACTTCAAATCCTCATGCAACGGGTAGTTCTCATCGGTGAGCCGCGCGTTCAAGTTCTTGGCGAGTAAGTTCATATGCGCCGAGGCGGCCTTCCCGGGCAAGGCCAGGATGCTGGCACGGATCTTTGCCAAGCCGGCGCGATTGATGGTCTTGTTGAGATTGACCTGCCCGCTGGGCCCGAGACCCAGCAAGCACTGGAACCAGGTGATATAAACCTCGATGGTGTATTCCGAGGGACTGAGCTTGAGTATTTCACGGCCGTAAGCTTCGGCGGCGCGCTGGAAATAATCCTGAGCAAGTAGGTTCTTTTCTTTGTAAGTGACCACGCGCTTCTGCGGGTCCGTAGCAACGAGTTCCTGCATCGACTCGAAATCCCCCCACTCCGTCAGCAGCACGCCCGCTAAAGTAAGCGCCCGCGAAGCCTCGGTCTTACCGACCATCCAACTATCAATCATCCGCAGGTTAGTCGCATACCCTTCGCGCACCATCTCGTAAGTTTCGAACTCCGTGCGTCGGGTCAGACTCGCACGTTGGATATCCATCTTGCGCCAACGGTCCGCCAAATTGGAATGCATCCGATTGACCAGCAAGAAGAAGACTTCTTCGTCGAGTTGCGGGATGGGGCCGAACACTTTTTCGATGTGCGTATCACGATACGCTTCGGCATTGCTGTAAGTGACATCGAAAGCGTTGACGACTTTGGCGTAATCCCGCGGAGCGATCTTCGCCTCGCGGAAGAGCGCCATCATGCGCGCCAAGCTATCGATATTGCGCTCCATCATGATGGGGGTGATCGGGATGCGCGCATCTTCGGGCAGGCCGAATTTCTTGCGCATTTCCTCCGGCAGTTGCGGGTTATGAGCCTGAGCCCACGAAGCGAGGAAATCTTCGGCCAACGCCACTCCCGTCTGCGGGTGACGTTTGCTGAGGTCGATGATACGATCGGCCGCGATTTCGAAGTTCGCGCTAGCCAAAATCGCCTTCGATAAGCTCGCGTCAAAACGGTCGCGCAAATCAGGCGGCAAAGAATCGAGCCACTTGCCGGTCGGCACGGCGTCCAAGAGGTCCTCGGCGTCGATCGCCCGGACCGAACGCGAACGCGCCCGGACATTGTTACCCTTCATCGTAAAAGTATTCTCAGCCTCGCTCATCCAATATTCGGCCATCAGCTGGACTAATTGGCTCCAGGGCGAGGTCTTGAGGTCGGTCTGCGCGGCGATCAGGTTCGCCAAAGTCAGTTGCGCCCGGAGATTTTCGGTGCGTTGCGCGACTTCGCCGTGCGCGTCATTCTGAATCTTGCGTTCAATGCCGCTGACGAGCCGGACGGCGCTATCCGGATTATCCTTCAAGAGTGCCGCAAAAGCCGGGGCGATCGTGCCGGGCGCCACCTGCATCATGACGCGGGCCATTGCATTGCCGGCTTTGGTCTTCTCCCAATCGTTCACCTTGGTCTGACTCAAGACCCGCAGGCCTTCGTCCCAGACCTTCTGGACCTGCTCACGCTGCACCGATTCGTTCGCCTGTTCGGCGGCGAGAAAAGCCGCCACTTCATTACGCAGTCCCTCATCCTTGATTTCCTCAAGTTTGCTTTGGGCCGGCCAATAAGTCCGGGCCAGTTCGCGAAACCCTCCGGCCAACAAGACCCGCCCGGTGAGTAAACGCTTAGCCGGATCCGTCCCGCCCAGTTTTTCCGTACCCGCCCGCAAGCGGTCGGCCAGCCAATAGGTCTCATTAGCCGGTACGATCAGACCCAAGATTTCACCCACCTTCCGCAGCTCGTCATCGGTCAGCTCGCCGGGCACCGCATCGGCCAAGGCGAGCACGTCTTCGAGCCGGAGGTTGCTTTTCTGCCGATCGGCCAGGTCGTTCAATATCTTATCGTAGATTCCGCGAGCCAGTTCAGGCGGCAGCTTGGCGAACTCCGAACGCACCTTACCCCACTCGCTCAAACGAAAATATGAAATGAACCGCAAGTCGGCGGCGGCGGCCTGTTCCGCCTTGTTGGCGTGCTCCAACGCGCTGAAGAGGTCGTTATGGTCGCGGGTGAACTTATGGTTCAGCAGTTTCTGATACTGCTTGAGCTCCTTGGCGTCCAAAGCTTCGGTGGGCGGCGTCTGCGCGCCGGCGAACGCGACCCAGGCGAGCGCGAGGAAGCTGAAGGACCATCGGGAAAATATTTTTTTCATAAGTTAAATGGGTGAGGACGATTCAGGAGCCGTTGTCGGGGATTTTATCGAAGTTCTGCAGCAAGTCGCGGCCGTCGTTCTTGGGACCAGCCTTCGGCGCCGGTACCGGCACGGTTAGAAGCCCGGCGGCGGCCTTGGCCTTATGGGCTTCGCCGACGCCCTTGCCGACATGCTGTACCTTCAGCGCGGCTTCCAGATTCTTGAGTTTTTCGCCATCGATCCCGGCGACGCCGTCGACCGGGCGCACCGAAGCACCACTACCAGCCTTACCGGGCGGCGGTAGCGGCTTCATTCCCGACGCCGGCGGTGCGACGGCCTTGGCATCGGGAGGCGGCACGCCTGCCGCATGTCCAGGTCCTTTCACTCCCTCCGCGGCTTCAACCCCTTCGATCTTTTCGACCCCTTTGGCCTTGGGCGGAGGAATTGCAGCGTTACTACCTGGCCCAGCGACCGGGGTAGCCGGATGCGCGACTGGCGCAGGAGGCGGGGTCGCATCACCGGCGGCCTTCACGCCTTTGACGGTCTCGACTCCATCGATTTTTTCCACGCCTTGGGCTTTCGGAGGCGGTACAGCCATGCTTCCATTTTCAACGGGCTTCACTTGGGCGGCGCCCTCTTGCTTGACGCCGGCGACGCCTTCGACACCCGCAGATGAAGTGGCCGGTGCCGCCGTCGAACTCGCAGCGAACAAGCAAAGTCCGAATAATGTCAGCGGGAAAAAGGTTCTCATGGGTTTCGATGTTGGATGGCTTTGTTAAATTCGGTTTCTACCCTTTGCTCGTATTGCGCGAGCGCGCTCGGATCCTGGTGTTCGGCCAAGTAGCGAAAAATCTGGCGGGTGCGTTCGGCAAAGGGCCGCCATTCGTCCTCCGTCGCCCCGTTGGTCTTTAGCAACGTGGTCGCATAGTAATAAGCCTTTCCTAAAGTCTCGCGGATTGCCCGAGTCATGGGCACGTCCTGACCATGGGTCTCAGCGGCATTTCGCAGTAACAGGGTAAGGTCTTCGATGGCGCCGGCGACATCCAGCATCTCGAGCTTAGCCTTGGCCTTGGCCAACCGGATTTGGTGACGCACCAACGGGCGCTCGTTCGCCGGGAGTGCGGCGGCGACCTTGTCATACTCTTCCACGATCTGCTGCCAATCGGGCTCCTTCGCTTTTTCAAACTGACGAATGACGTTTAGATGCTCGCGTGCTTTTTCCCGGGCCAGGTCATCCTGCCCATCGTTATAATGATAATAAATCACCGCGACGGGGAAAAGCAGCCACAGGAGCAGGAAATACTTTCTCATCGGACGGCGGGGTCGCTCCCAGGCTTCGGAACGGAGTTCGGCCGAGGATGGGCCACCTTCCATGCAGTTCCCCCAAATTCCAACGCCACGGGAAGCAGGGCGCAAAAAGCGGCCCCAGCCAACAGGGCGGCCACCGCCAGTGTAGCTAGGCTCAGTCCATTCTGCGGCAGCGGTGCCATGACGACCAGGTCGCCCAGCGCTGAAGTCGCCAAGTGCTTTTCGTTCACGTCATCGTACGTGCCATGCAAGGCGGAAGCGATTTCACGCAGGGTATCGCCATCTTGGCGCGATTGATGGCCGTCGATGAACATGCCTTTATGTGGATTGCCGACGCCGAGAATGAAAACCTCTTTCACCGACTTAGGCCGAGGCAGGATCGGCAAAAGGGGAATGGAATCTCCATCCGTCAGGATTACGAGCCGAGCACTACCCTCGGGCAATTTATCCACCAATTTGACCGCCGCATTGACCGCCGTACCCAGATCGGTCTTACCGGGCTTCATGCCGTAGCCCAAAGGCAATCCGTTAAAAACGTTGCGGACAAGCTCGGGATCACGGGCGCCCATCACGACCGGCAACGCGTCGGTATAAAATCCGATGACGCCGAAGCGCAGATTGCCGCTCACGCGGTTAAGAATCCCCTCCACGACCGCACTCATGCGTTGGTATCGGCTGTCCTTCCCTTCCGGCCCGGCATCCTTAAGATACATGCTGGGCGAAAGGTCGGCCACGAAGATCAGATGCGTGGCCTCCTTATCGGATGCTGCTTTACCCTCAGCTACGTCGAACCTTAACAGGAACATCGTCGCCAAGCCCCACGCGAAAGCCGCCAAGGCGAAAGGCCGGAGGATGGACGCCAAAATCGTCCAACGCGCCGGCGTCCCTTTAGGCCCAAAAGCCAAGCGTCCGGCTACGCGTACGCGACGATGATGCACCCACTCGGCGAGGGCCGTCAGCGTCAGGACGCTTAGTGCGAAAAGCAGCGATTTCATGGAGTGGAACCTCGGCGGGCAAACCTGGCGGCTGGCACGACGATGCGAAGGGGTGTGACAATCTTTACGCCCTCCCTGAGCCAATGCCAGCCCTTCTCATGCCGTCCGCGATATTTTGAGTCAGTGAGCATCTTGTCGCTGATATTTAGAGCTCAGACGAATGGGAAAGGTTCCTTAAACTATGAATAAGTGGCCATAATTTAGGGCACTTTAAACGATAACAGACCTGCTCTATCACAAGTTGGCGGATAAGAACTTGCACGTCCTCCGTGAATGCCAGAATAGCGAACACCCCTCCCAGATGAAACCCCTCCCGTTCCTTATCCTCGGGCTGTCACTCAGTCTGATCCTGAAATCTGCCGCCGCTGATTTTGAAAAGCGCCCCGTCACGATTTTTAGCGATGGCGTCCGTATGGCCGGCGACCTTTACACACCCAAGGGCACCAAGGCCGACGAAAAGCTTCCCTGCTTGGTACTCTGTTGCGGTACCGGCGGCACCAAGGCCAGAACCGGCAATCAAACCGCCCCCCATTTCGCTCAAAACGGCTACATGGTCCTGGCCTTTGATTATCGTGGCTGGGGACAGAGCGACAGCAAACTCATCACCGTCGATCCGCAAAGCCGTCCCGACGCCAAGGGCGAGGTTCAAGTCAAAGCGCGCGCCGTCCGCTGGCAGATGGATTACACCGATCAATTAGGCGACATCCGGGCCGCGATCAGCTTTATCGGCGGCGAGCCCAACGCTGATTGCGAACGCATCGGCCTCTGGGGTACGAGTTATGGTGGCGGGCTGGTGACATGGATCGCCGGCAACGATCCGCGCGTCCGCGCCGTCGTCGCACAAGTCCCGGGTATGGGGGCTGGGCGCTCCGGAGCGAAAGCACAGAAAACCGCTTATGATTTACTCACCAAACAAGCCCGAGGCGAAACCGAAGCGGTACCCTTTGAAACCGGTCAGCTCGGCGGCAAGCTTTCCGCTTATGCTCAGATGCGTTCCAACCCCGCCAAGGGCTTGGGCTTTTATCCGCTCGAGGCTGCCGCTAAGATCAAGATACCGGCCTTCATCCTCGATGCGAGCGATGATGAATTGATGAATATCAAAGACAACGGCGGCAAGGCTGCGGAAATCATCAAAGCCAACGGAGTCGAGGTCGAGTACCACGTGATCCCAGGCATCACGCACTATGGCGTCTATAAGGAAAAATTCCAAGAGGTCACCGCCTTGGAAATCGCCTGGCTCGACCAGCATCTGAAAAAAGCCCCCGCCGCGAAGTAATCGGAGGAGGCGAATAGGCACTTGGGACGACCATTATTTCGCGATTCTTCCGAAAGTCCTGCCGTAACGCGTCTGGATCAGCTTAAATCCCGACAAACCGCAGGATAGTTTGATTCCGGAGTAAATCGCATTTATTGTAATTAGAGCTAGCTCTTCTGGCCTTCAAAGATGTCTCGCCCGTACGCTTCACGCTTCAATCTCAAGAGTATCGCCTTTGGTTTACTCTTATGGGCGAGCGTATCAATCGGCCAAGCCTGCGAAGCGTGCCGCAAACTTTATTTCCAAGGCATGGAAAACACGCCGAAGGCCTCCGCGCTTTATCCGCAGGCCAAGGTCGTGGAATATAAGCTGACCATCGCCGAACTGACGCTGAGCCCGGCCGGCACGCCCGCGCAGGTCCTGACGATCAACGGCGGCACGCCCGGCCCTACGCTCCATTTCAAAGAAGGTGATGTGGCCCGCATTACGGTCACCAATGGTTTGGCCGATGACACCACCTCGCTGCACTGGCACGGCGTGCTCGTGCCTAACCTCGAGGACGGCGTTCCCGGAGTGTCCACCCCGATCATCGCCGCGGGCAAATCCCGCACGTTCGAATTCCTCATCCGCCAGCACGGGACTTATTGGTACCACAGCCACACGGGCCACCAACTGCAACGCGGCGTCCGCGGGTCCATCGTCATCGAGCCGAAGACCCCGACCATCCGCGCCGATCACGATCAGGTCGTAATGATCGGGGATTGGACCAACGAACACCCCGCCGAAGTCCAACGTACCCTCCTCCGCATGAGCGACTGGTATTCCTTCCGCAAGGGCACGGCCCAATCTCTGCTCGGCGCCTATCAAGCCGGCAAACTCGGCGAATACCTCGACCGAGAAAAAGCCCTCGTGCCGCCGATGGACCTTTCCGACGTCGCCTACGATGCGTTCCTGATGAACGGGCAGCGCCGCCTGCAACTCCCCGGCAAGCCTGGCGAGACGGTCCGCGTCCGGCTCATTAATTCAGGCGCGGCCAGCTACTTCTACCTCGGCGCGGCCACCGGCCCCCTAAAAATCATCTCCGCCGATGGCCAAGACGTCGTCCCCTTCGAGCAAAAGCGCCTCCTGATGGGTCCCGCCGAGACCTATGACTTATTGGTGACGATTCCCGCCGACGGCTCCTGGGAGCTGCGCGCCGACGCCCAAGACGGCAGCGGTGCGGTCTCCGCCTGGCTCGGTGAGGGTACCGCCCATGCAGCCACGCCGACGCCCGCGCCGGAACGCTACGGGATGAGCGCCTACCTGACTTCAATCCTCGACCAGCTCGATCCCGAGCCAGGCGCCAAGGAATCCGAAAGACCGCTCTCGCCCTACGCCAAGCTCCGCTCAGCCACTCCGCACACCGTTGCGACGTCGCACCGCGAACTAACCCTCAAACTGACGGGAGACATGATTCGCTACGCGTGGAGCTTCGACGGGCTCGAGCCGCACGAAGCCGAGGCAATCAAAATCAAGGAAGGGGAATCCCTCCGCGTGCGTCTGGTGAACAACACCATGATGCACCATCCGATTCACCTCCACGGGCACTTCTTCCGGCTCGTCGACGCGAACGATAAAGATCCCGCGACATCGCCCCTGAAGCATACGGTCGACGTGCCGCCGATGAGCGTGCGCACGATTGAATTCACGGCCAACGAAGGCCAAGGCGACTGGCTGATCCACTGCCACCTCCTCTACCACCATCTCACGGGCATGGTCCGCACGATTCGCGTGACGGCCGCCGACGGCGCCGAACCGCCCCACCCCCCCGGGACGCACTCGATGCCGTCGACCTACGCTTGGGGCCAAGCTGCTTTTACGACCGCGAACTACACGGGCTTCATCACCTTGCAGGATGGTCGTAATAACTGGAATATAAATTGGGACGACGGCGTCAAAGGCAGCGATGGCCACGAACACGAAATGAGTTACCAGCGCTACCTCGGTACCCGCCTCTCCCTTTTCACCGGCTACCGCAGCAACACCATGGACGGCGGCAGCGACGGCTTTTTCCTCGGAGCTAACTATCGGCTACCCTACTTCATCGACTTCAAAATCTCCCAACAATCCGGGGGCGAACTTCGCTTCGGCGTGATGAAGATGCTGCAACTGACCGAACGCCTTTCACTCGACCTCGGGTTCCGCCACGGTCAGCTCACGGGCACTTCACGCATGGCGAACCTGAATTACCTTCTGACCAAGAGTTTCTCGCTTACGGCGGGATATAGTTCAGACTTCGGTGCAGGCATCGGTCTCCTCACTCGCTTCTAAAAACATGAAACCGTTCCTCATCCTAGTTGCACTTACCTCTTGCCTGCTCGTCGCCGCCGATAAGCCGGCGGAAACCAAGCCTGCCGACACCGCCAAGGATACGCCCGTGAAGGCCTACCCACTGAAGACCTGCATCGTGTCCGACAACGACCTCGATTCGATGGGCGAGCAGGCCTCGTTCGTCTTCCAAGGCCAGACAATCAAGGTCTGCTGCAAGCCCTGCATCGCCAAGTTCGAGAAGAACCCGGCGAAATACCTGAAGAAACTCGAAGGCAAATAAGCCTCCCGAAGCCCCGCAGGAGCGGGGTTTTTTATTGGGCAGGAAACCCCTGCGCCTAGACACCTTCAGACATGAGGCTGGCTTGCGTCCTCACCTTTTAAGCCTACCAGTAAGGACCACTCTTCCATGACCACCACCGCCCAGGCCTACGGTTCCGCCTCCCCTTCCTCGAAACTCGCCCCGCTGCAGATTGCGCGCCGTGAGCCGGGTCCGACCGACGTCCAGATGGAGATCCTCTTCTGCGGCGTCTGCCACTCCGACGTCCATACGGCCCGCGGCGAATGGCCGGGCACGAATTACGCCTGCGTCCCGGGCCACGAGATCGTCGGCCGCGTGACTGCCGTCGGCGCCAAGGTCACGAAGCTGAAGGTCGGCGACATCGGCGCCACGGGCTGCATGGTCGATTCCTGCCGCACCTGCCCGAGCTGCCAGAAGGGCCTCGAGCAGTTCTGCCTCACCGGCGCGACCTTCACCTATAACAGCCCAGACAAGCATCTCGGCGGTCACACCTTGGGCGGCTACTCCTCTGGCATCGTCGTCGACGAAGCCTTCACCCTGCGTGTCCCGCAGGGCATGGACCTCGCAGCCACCGCGCCGCTGCTCTGCGCCGGCATCACGACCTATTCCCCGCTCCGTCACTGGAAGGTCGGCCCGGGTCAGAAGGTTGGCATCGTCGGCCTTGGCGGGCTCGGCCACATGGGCGTAAAACTCGCCCGCGCCTTCGGTGCCCACGTCGTGCTCTTCACGACCTCCCCGTCCAAGGTCGCTGACGGCCTTCGCCTCGGCGCCCATGAGGTCGTGGTCTCAACCGACGCCGCCGCGATGGCCAAGCATGATTCTTCCTTCGACTTCATCCTGGACTGCGTCTCCGCCCAGCACGATCTCAACGCCTACCTCTCGCTCCTGCGCCTTGACGGTACCCTCTGCCTCGTGGGCGTGCCCGAGCAGCCCCTCGCAGTCCACGCCTTCAGCGTAATCATGCCGCGCCGTAACTTCAGCGGCTCCTGCATCGGTGGCATCGCCGAGACTCAGGAGATGCTCGAGTTCTGCGCCAAGCACGGCATCGTTTCAGACATCGAGCTCATCCCGATTCAAAAAATCAACGAAGCGTGGGACCGCATGATCAAGCAGGACGTCCGCTATCGTTTCGTGATCGACATGGCTTCGCTGAAGCAGGCCTGAGCGGGTTACTTCGCTTCAGTCTTGGATGCGGCTGATGCGGCATCCGCAGGAGTCCGTGCCAGCATCTGGTAAAGCGGGCTGGTTGCCGGAATAGTGAGCTCCTGGCGGATATTACGGAAGAATTCCTGAAGACGATTGGTCTTGGCAAGCAGCACCGGATCCGTCGCCAGTCGGCCGTAAAAAATCTGGTCGGCGACCATCATGCGCGCGTACATCGTCGCCCGGTCATCGGTGGCGATATTCATGCCGTAAGGTTCGGCAAAACCCTTTCGTCCCTTGTTGTCCTTGGTGTGAGTGGGTTGCCCTTCGGCGCTCACCGAGTCCGGGCCAATCCGATATTTGAAGTCAGGCTCGTTCAACGCATTCCATTCCGGGCCGAAGAGCTTACCACCGGCGACGGTGAAGCGACGTTCCATCGCGTGGAACACCTCGTGGTGCGTGGTGCGGCTGAAAAAGGCGCGGGAAGCAGCGTCCTCCGGTTTGAAGGAGTTCAATCCGTAGGCGACCGCGGGCTTGGGAATCCAACTGAAACTCTGGCCAGCGAGTTTGACGTCGCGGTAGGTAAACTCGTCCAAGATATAGATGTTGCCGAAACCAAGCCGGGAAACGATCGCATCCGGATACATGTCTAACTCGTCGCGCAACATGCGCACGAAAGCCTTGAGCTGGGCGATCTTCTTGTCGGTGAAATACGAATAGACCAAGCGCACCTTGGCCGGCATCGGCGGCGCGGGTGAACCCGGCGCCCAGAGTACGGTGATACCCCACTTCTGCTCGATTTGTCGAAGGTCGGCCTGAATCTCGCGGTCCTTCTTAATCTGGTCGACGCTGGCTAGGTCGCTGAGATCGTTCGTGCAGACAATCCGCTGCGACTCGGGGATGATGGCGAGCTGATCGAAGAACGCCTGGTCGAAGCCCTTGTCCTGAGCGGCCAGAAATTCCTTCATGACGGCGAGTTTCCTGGCGATCGATACGTCGGCCTTAGCTTCGGCGATCAGATCAAGGTGTTCGAACGGATCCCAGAAAAGGCCGAACAGGGCGGCACGCGAGTCGGCACCGGCTAAGCGCTTGCCGATGGAGGTAACGGACGGGACGGCCGACTTGGGCAGTTTCTTCCAGGCTTCGAACGAGATCGGATCAGCCGGAGCCTTATGATCTAGGAGCAGGAAGCCTATCAGGGACTGGTGGATGTGACGTGCCTTGAAAAACTCCTGCACCGCGGTGAGCTTGGCGGGAACCGTCAGGGCAATCGCATCGCTGGCCTTGAATTCAAATGACGACGGCGAAGTGGGTGTGACGCCCGCTGCCGAACGCTTAGGTAGGAAAGACTCGGCTAGTACGAGATTGCGCGGGCCATGGTGCTTCAGGAAACCGGCTGGATAGCGCTTAAGCTCATCCTCCACCCATTCGAGCACCTTCAGCGTGCCGGGAAGATTCGCATCCGTGACCAGCGTGACATCGTAAGAAGCCGATAATGCCTTATCGTCTGCCTGAGCCGATCGAATCTCGATATCATACTGGGCCTTGAATCGTCCCTTCAGGTCAGCGAGCTGCTGGCCGACGGGGATCGGTTCTGCAGCGGTCAATACTCCGAGACCGAAGACCAAAAACAACAGGGTATGGCGAAGCGAACGGCTCATGGGGGTATCGCTCAAAATGGGCCTATCCTCGCAGATGACCACCCTAAGTTTTGAACCAGCCGCAGAGCCGTCCTGCTCAATAGGGCATCCTCGCAATCTGCCTGACGAACGGACCGCTGCGGACAGCCGTCCCTACCAGCGCGACAGATAAATCGAGATGCCTTGGGTAGGGCGGGTTGTCCCTAACCCGCCGTTGACCGGAGTGAGGATAGGATCTCGAAGAAGGCGCGCTACTTCGTCGGCGAACGGACGGCTGAGGATAGCCGTCCCTACCTTACAAACAAAAGGGCCACCCGGCTGGGCGGCCCTTTTCATAACCTGTTTAGCAGGCTTACTTCAGCAGTTCCTTGACCTTAACTTCCATCGCGTCGGTCCAAATCTGGTAACCCTTTTCGTTAGGGTGCAGAAGGTCGGGCATGATGGTCTTGGAGAGCGTGCCGTCAGCCTCGAGAAACTTGGCGCCGACATCGAGGAAGAAGACCTTCTTGTCGTCGACAAAGCCCTTCACGATGGCGTTGGTGGCCTCGTTCTGCTGGCGGAACTTATCATTCTTATCGGCCCCGCGCGGGAAGATGGCGAGGATGAGGATCTTGGCGTCGGGGCACTTCTGCTGGAGCTTGGCGACGATGGCCTTAATGCCGTCGGCGGTCTGCTCGGCGGTGCACGCGTAGACAGCGCCGTTGAGTTCCTTCTGCGGACGACCCTGGTGGCCGGTATTATTGGTGCCGATCATGAGCACGATCTCCTTGGGCTTGAGGCCGTCGAAGTTACCGTGCTCGAGACGCCAAAGGACGTGCTCGGTGCGGTCGCCGCTGATGCCGAAGTTGGCGGCCTTGAGCGGAGCCCAGCTCTTTTCCCAAACGGCCTTACCCCTGCTCTCCCACGCATGGGTGATCGAGTCGCCCAGGAAGACGAGCTGCGCTTCGCCCTGCTTCGAGATCACGTTGAACGATTCATGGCGCTTCTCCGTGCCAGGGTGAAGCACCGGCTGGATGGCGTAATTCTGTGACGACGTAGCGCAGCCGGAAAGCAGCGCCGCGAGCGCAGCGAGGGAGGTGATGCGGGTCTTCATGCGGATAAACGCACTCTGCCCTTACCTCGTCGGCTGGCAAGCCTGAGCCAACTTGAAGATGTAGCGTGAGCACAGAGCCGGAGGCGTGCCTGTGGGCTTGTCAGAGACGAGGGTTGTGGTTGTAGTGGCGCGGAGATGTGTGATGTTTTATGCGTTCATGCAGGCGACGATATACCCCTTGGGCCCATGCCATGAAACTTTATAACTTCATCACCTTAGGCATGATTCTTCTGTGTCCGCCGTTAACCTCTGCCGAATCTCCCCCCGCCTCGTTCGCCTACATCCTCCAGGCTGACTCATTTGCCAAGTCGAAGTCCGCCGCCGTCAAGTCGCTTGCGACTTCAGGGCGCGCATGGATTGTGCTCGATGCGGCCTTCGGCGGCGACATGTCTTGGGAACGCGCCGAACTCGACGCAATCCGTAACGGGTACGCGGGTCGAAAAGTTGTCGCCTATATTTCCATTGGAGAGGCGGAGGATTACCGGCCTTACTGGCCCAAGGAATGGGGCAGCAAAGGCAAGCTCACGGCCGCCGCACCAGCGTGGCTCGGCGCAGAGAACCCGGAGTGGAAAGGCAACTACCGCGTGAAGTATTGGAATGCCGAGTGGCAGAAGCTGATACTGGCCGCGATTGACGACGCGATGGCGCGGGGCTTCGACGGCGTGTATCTCGACATAGTCGACGGCTTCGAGACGTTCGAGCAGGAGGGCAAGGAGTTTATTGATGACCGCGTAAACCCGGAGACGAAGCAAAGCTTTCGCCGCGATATGGTGGACTGGGTGAAGGCGATTGCCGTCCGCGCTCGCGCAAAGAATCCAACCGCGCTCGTCATACCGCAGAACGGCTCGCAACTTGTCGCACACCCAGATTTCCTCGAAGTCATCAGCGCCATCGGCATCGAAGACCTCTTCACTAACGGTAACAAGGTCCAGCCCAAGTCGCACACAAACGAAGTACTCGGCCATTTGAGTAAGATTACGGCGGCAAAGAAGCCAGTGTTACTCATCGAGTATCCAAAGTCGGCAGAGCGGCAGGCATTGATCAAGAAACTGGCGTTTGAGAACGGCCTCGTCTGGTTGGTGACGGATCGTCAGCTCAAGACGCTGGGAGAATCCGGAAGGTGAGTCTTGAGACTACCGCCTAACCATAAGCAGCGGACCGTCACATGGGGTCAGGCCGT
>JBAXRS010000022.1:0-23578 GCA_037131085.1 Verrucomicrobiota bacterium
GGCGCCTCCAAGGGCGAAGGTAAGGGTAATGACTTCCTTTCCAATATCCGCGAATGCGATGCCATCATCCACGTCGTGCGTTGCTTCGACAATGATGACATCGTGCACAGCATGGGCAAAGTCGATCCGGTGCGCGATATCGGCGTTATCGAGACCGAACTCATTCTCGCCGACATCCAATCAGCCGAACAACAGCTCGATCGCAATCAGAAGAAAGTCCGCAGCCAAGATAAGGATGCGATCGCCAACGTCGAGTTGCTCGCCCGCCTCGTCAAGCATCTGAACGAAAACCTGCCCGCGTCCTCCCTCGAAGTCAGCGACGATGATCGCACCCGCCTTCGTTCCTATAATCTTCTTTCGTCCAAAAAAGTTTTATACGCGTGCAACGTCGCCGAGGCCGACCTGGCGGATTTCTCAAAAAATCCCCACGTCGCCAATGTCCGGACGTATATCGCCCAACAACACGGTTGCGAATCCGTCGTCATCTGCGCCCAAGTCGAAGCCGAACTCTGCGATCTTTCGCCCGCCGAAGCCACGGAGTTCCTGCAGTCCTTAGGCGTCACCGACTCGGGTGTCTCCGACCTGATTCGCGGCGCCTACAAGCTACTCGGGCTCGCGACCTATTTCACCGCCGGGGAAAAAGAAGTCCGCGCCTGGACTTTCCGTCATGGTATGACCGCACCCCAATGCGCGGCCGTTATCCATACCGACTTTGAAAAAGGCTTCGTTAAGGCGGAAATCGTCTCGTACGATGACTTAGTTAAAAACGGCTCCGTCGCCGCCGCCCGCGAGGCCGGACGCTACCGACTGGAAGGCAAATCCTACCTCTTTAAAGACGGGGACGTGGCCCTTTTCCGTTTCACGGACTAATTCTGGATATAATACCGTCTGCTAGTCGGCAAATATTGATGATAAAAGAACGCCCTCGGGCGTCCTTTCGCTTTGCTATGGTAACAGTTAAGGCAACTATTCCAGACCCAAACTGTCTTATGCTCATGCGCACATTCTTTCTGCTCACACTTGCTACCCTGAGCATCTCCGTTTCGTCAGTCCACGCTGCAGACAGCCGCCCGAACATCGTCTTGGTCATCGGTGAAGACATGGGGCCGGATACTGGCGCCTATGGCTGCAAAGACGCCATCACCCCGAACATGGATCGCCTGGCCAAAGAAGGGGCCCTTTTCACCCGTGCCTTCACGCACACGGGCGTCTGCGCGCCTTCACGAAGCGGAATGGTCACCGGTATCTATCCTTTGACCTGGGGGGCCCAGAACATGCGCTCGAAGGTGATCAACCCGCCGCACCCCTTCACCGAAAAACTTCGTGAGGCCGGCTACTTTGTCATGTGGCCCGGCAAGACCGACTTCCAAGGCGTCTCCGAAAAGGAGTTGGCCGATGACAAGAAGCTCTGGGTCAACTACTCGATGCAGCCCCTCGGCAAATTGACCGACAAACCAAAGGAACCCTTCTTCGCCTACATCAACGACACCGTTAGCCACGAAAGCCAGATTCGCGCCTCAGACAATGGACACGCCCGGAATACCACTGCCCTTAAGCCCACCGATCGCCGCGATCCAGCTAAGATTGAATTGCCACCCTTCTACCCTGATACCCCGGAAGTCCGTCGCGAGGTCGCCCACTACCACGAGCTGGTCACGGCGGTAGACTATACCCTCGGCCGGGTGCTCGATTGGCTTAAGGCCCACGACCTCGAGAAAAACACTATCGTGATTCTAACGGGCGATCACGGTCGCGGCATGCCCCGCTACAAGCGTTCACCTAAGGACACCGGCACCCGCGTTCCGCTCATCGTCCGCTGGCCGGCCCAAATCGCCCCAGGAACGGTGCGCGAAGACTTCGCCAGCTGGATCGACTTCGCCCCAACAGCTTTGACCCTGGCCGGCGTGCCGGTTCCCAAAGAATACGACGGTCATTGCTTTCTGCCGACTGCGCTTAATCCCCCAAAATACGCCTACTCCTTCCGCGACTTTATGGATGAGAGCTTCGACAAGGTGCGTTCGGTCCGCGATGCCCGCTATCGCTACGTCCGTAATCAAGCCCCCGGCGTCGACGAAGCTGGCAAGGTGGCTTATCAAGAAGTAGGTCAAACGATGCAGGCGCTCCGCAAAGCCCAAGCCGCCGGCACCCTCACGCCCGTTCAAGCCCTCTACTTCAATCCTAATCGCGCCGCCGAAGAACTTTACGACACTCAGTCGGATTCCTGGGAGGTGAAAAATATCGCCGGCGATCCAGCCAACGCGGATAAACTCAAAGAACTTCGTGGGGCTTGTGACGCTTGGTTAACCCGCTGCGGACCGCTCGCCGACCTGCACGCCGATGAACTTGTCAAAAAAGGCATCATCCAACCCCGTGATCCGAAATATGAAGAGCGAGTCAAGAACGGCACGATCGAAGGCGACGCCGCTGACGCCCCTAAGAAAAAAGGTAAAAAAGCCGCCACTAAATAATTCTCTCATCACCATGCGTCCCCTCTTCCTCCTGTCTGTCTCGCTGCTCGCCTTCGGCTGCAAACCTGCCCCGCAGGTCGCCCGCTACGAGGTGAAAGCCGAAGCACCACCGGCCGCAGCCCCTGCGACCGCACCGGCCGCGCCGACCGCGCCGGTCGCCGCCCAGCCTGCCGCTTCTCCGGCCGTGGCCGCCCCGATGGTCGCCCCCGCCTCGATGAAGGCCGAAGCCGCCGGCTTCGACGCCCCCAAGTGGGCGAAGCTGCCCGCCGGTTGGTCCGTCGGCCCTGAAAATTCGATGCGCAAGGCCACCTGGATCGTCACCGGCCCGAACGGTAGCAAAGCCGAAATCGCCGTGACGGTCTTTCCCGGCAGCGTCGGCGGCCTCACCGCCAACGTAAACCGCTGGCGTGGCCAAATCGGCCTCCCGCCGGCCAGCCCCGATGAGATCGCCGGCTCCGCCCAAAGGGTCAAGGTCGGTAGTCTCGATAGCCAACGCTTTGTGCTGACCTCCGCCGATGGCAAAAAATCCGTCGACGCCGTGATGACTTCCAAGGACGGTGCCACCTGGTTCTTCAAGATGAATGGCGAGACCGCCGCCGTCGAAGTCAACGCTCCCGCTTTTATCGCCTTCCTCTCCGCCTCCCAGCTTCCGTGAACAGCGAAGAACACCAAAAGAAGGCTGACAGCGGCCATCGACTCATCGACACGCTGGCGTCGCTCAAGCTGACGGTACTCCTGCTCATCCTGTCGATGATCCTCATCTTGTTGGGGACACTCGAACAAGTCCACTGGGGCATCTGGCATGTCCAGAAGGTCTACTTCAGTTCCTGGCTCTGCTTCTATCCCATGGACTCGACGGCGCCCTTACGCATCCCGCTGCCGGCCGGCTTCACGCTCGGGGCCTTGCTGATCATCAACCTGGCCTTCGCCCACGTCCGTCACTTCAAGGCGACCGCCGCCAAGGTCGGCAACCTCATGATCCACGCAGGCCTGCTGCTCCTACTGGGCGGCGGTTTCGTCACGGCAATCTACCAAGAGGAGTCCGCGATGATCATCCCCGAAGGCGAGCAGCGTAACTACTCCGAGGCCTTCCGCGAATTCGAAATCGCGCTCGTTCAAAAAACTGCCACCGCCGAGACCGTCGTCGCCATCCCGGATTCGATCCTGCGCGATATCGCAGATAAGAAGGCGCCGTCCGCCGTCGAGCTCCCGGGCACGCCCTACACCCTCGTCGTCCAGACGTACCATGCAAACGCCATGATCCGGGCAAAATCGCAGATGCTCGACGGCCTCGACCTCAAGGCCACCCAAGGCATCGGCGCCCGCACTCAACTGGCCTACAAACCTCTCCCGGAAAGTTATGATGACAATCGCCCGAACTCGCCTACAGCGATTGTCGAACTAAAGACGAAAGATAAGTCGCTCGGCACCTGGGTCCTCAACCTCAACTTGACGGAATCTTTCGATGCGCAGACCTTCGCAGACTCCGGCCAGACCTACGAGCTCTCGCTCCGCCGGACCCGCCACTACGTGGACTTTACGGTGCAGCTGGATAAGTTCACCCACGAGAAGTATCCCGGAACCGAGACACCCCGCCGTTTCGCCAGCGATGTGACAATTAAGGAAGGCACAAGCTCCTTTGACTATAACATCTCGATGAATCAACCACTCCGTCACGCCGGCCTGACCTTCTTCCAGTCCAGTTTCGGGAGCACGAAGGACGGCAAGGATCTCAGCGTCCTTCAAGTCGTGCGTAATCCAGGCGCTTGGATTCCCTATATCTCCGTTGCGCTGATGTCCCTCGGCCTCATCTGGCACTTCGGCCTCTCTCTGTTGCGTTTCCTCCGCGGTCGTGCCGCTAAGACGGCGGCCGTCCTGGCATTAGGTCTGCTCTCCCTTCCCACCCAAGCGGCCGAGCCAACCTGGAACAGTCAAGAGTTCGGTAACATCCCCGTTCAGAGTGGCGGACGCATTGTCCCGCTCGAAACTTTGGCCAGCGGCTCGTTGCTGCAAATGCGTTCTCGTCGTGAGATCCGTCTGACCGATCTGGAACGGATCGCTTTCGGACAGAAACCCTCCACCTGGACCGCCGAACAAAAGAAACTGATCTCCGACTCGCTGCCCGGCGTAGATGCCAACGTTCAGGCAGCCTTGGAGAAACGGGCCGTACACTTGACCGGCAATTCCCTAACGGCCATCGACTGGCTGATCGAAGTCAGCTTCCGCGCCCAAGTCGCTCGCCATCTTCCCACCTTCCGCATCGAACACCCTTCCGTGCTCAAGATGGTCGGACGAGATATCGAAAAAACGATGTACGCCAGCTGGGATGATATCTTAAAGAATAGCGAAAAGATCACGGAAGCCGCCGGCAAATCCCGTGGTCGCGCCCAAGCTGACCGCGACGCCGAAGACCGCTCCTTACTTCAACTCGAAGGCGCCGCCCGCCAATATGCGACGCTCAGTATGACATTCATCCCTGGCGACCTGCCGTCCGAGATTCCGCCGCAACGTGAATATGAGGCCTGGCTAAGCTCTTTGAGCCGGGCGGTCGCCGAAATGAACACTAATCGCGTAAACGGCGGCAGTGGCACCGCCTTCGATCCTGAATTACAAAAAACGGTGAAGAGTTTTGTGGATCGCTATCAGGGCTTTCAACGTGAAGGTGCCATCGGCCTGGTCCCCCCCAAGGAAGCAGATTCAGTAGAAAAATGGGATAACCTCGGCACCGCCTTACTGAGCGTCATCCAAGACAAAAACAACCATCGGCAGTCTCTCGCCCCTGACGGATTGATCAGCCGCTACGCCACCTTCTGCGTGGCATGGCGAGAGGGTAACGATGACACTTGCACCGTCCAAACCCGGGCGATTGCCGCGTCTCAGCTAGGCAACTGGTCGACGAAATCGAATTCCGAAGCCACGTTTGGTCGTCTCCAACCTTTCTACTGGCTGCTCATCGCCTACGTCGTGACCGTGCTCATGATCTTCGGCTCCTGGTTAACCGCTTCAGAATCGCTCCGTAGCTGGGCCTACCGATTACTCGTTACGTGCTTCCTGCTGCACACTTTGGCACTCGGCTACCGGATGTGGCTGCATGGTCGCCCGCCCGTGACGAACCTCTATTCAACGGGAATCTTTGTCGCCTGGGGTGCCGTCGGCCTGGGCATCATCCTCGAACGACTCTGGAAAAACGGTATCGGCGCCGTCGCGACAGGTATCACCGGTTTCGTCTCCTTGATCGTGGCGCATAACCTCGGCCTCTCCGGCGAAGACAACCTCGAGAGCGTCCGGGCGGTGCTCGATACGAACTTTTGGCTGGCGACGCACGTGACCATCGTGACCCTCGGCTACGCGGCGACCTTCGTCGCCGGGTTGCTCGGAGCCCTCCACCTTGCTCTCCGGGCATTCAAGAAAGATTATGCTTGGGGCGACAGCGTTGCCCGAGCGGCCTATGGCATCCTGGCATTCGCAGTGATGGCCAGCTTCATCGGCACGATGCTCGGCGGCATCTGGGCCGACCAGAGCTGGGGTCGTTTCTGGGGTTGGGATCCGAAGGAGAACGGTGCGATTCTGATCGTGCTCTGGTGCGCGCTCTGCCTCCACGCCCGCTGGGGTGGCCTCGTGCGCCGCGAAGGGCTGATGCAGCTCCTGATCTTCGGCAATATCGTCACGAGTTGGTCATGGTTCGGCACCAATCTGCTGGGCGTCGGCCTGCATAGCTATGGCTTTACGGAATCAGGATTCTTCTGGCTCACCGTTTTCTGGATCACGCAAGTCATCTTCATCGCCCTTGGATGGCTGCCGGCAAGGGCCTCCGCAGCGACCAAGGCATGAGCGAGATTCCGCCGACTTCGTGGTTTTGCATTAAAGCAAAGCCCCGCCAAGAAGCCGTGGCCGTGCTTAATCTTCGGTCCCTGGGTGAGGTAGAAATCGTCTTCCCGCGCCTGCGGCGGACGCGCAAAGGGCATGATAAGAACCGCGTCGTGGTCGAACCGCTTTTCCCCGGTTATATTTTCGTAAAATTCAATCCCGAGGAACTTTACGGCCCAGTCCGCAACACCCGTGGCGTCCTCCAACTCGTCAGCCGTAACGGACGTCCCGTTGATGTCGACGCCTCGGTCATCACCGAATTGCTCGCTCTCGGCCCGGAGGCGATCCTCTCGATGTTAGATGAGGAATTGAAGATCGGCACCAAGGTTCGCGTTATCCGAGGCATCTTTTCTGGCTCCGAAGGTGAAGTCATCAAACTGCAAGAGCCGCAGAAGCGTATCGCGGTGCTGCTCTCTTTGCTTGGTTCCGAACAAGCGGTCGAAATGCCCCTTGACGATGTCGAAGGCCTCGCGGACCAAGCCTAACTCACTCTTTCTTCCCCACCCTCACCCTTTTTCGTCCATGATCCTCGACCAACTCTCCGCCTCCGCAGCCATTACATCTCTTCACCCACTTTTTCCTAAGGCGTTCGCCTATCTCCACGCCTTCGACGTGCAGACCGAAGATGGAAAATATGAACTCCAAGGCCAGGATCTGGTGGCCATCGTGCAGCGCTACGAGACGGCCCCTTCGGCAGATAAGCTCTGGGAAGCCCATCAAATCTACGGCGACATCCAGGTAGTCTATCAGGGCCTCGAATATTGCGGCCACGCCGATCAAAAGTCTCTCGTCGTCACGCATCCTTACCTCGCGGAAAAGGACGTGGAAAAATACGCCGCCCCTTCCGCCCCTTCCGCCCTGCTTACCCTCGGGCGCGGTAACTTCGCCGTTTTCTATCCGCAAGATGGTCACCAACCCGGCGTGAGGGTGGGAACGTCCGGCCCCATCCTGAAGGTCGTGATTAAGTTCAGAATTTAACCTCTCGCGGGGAACATTCCCGGGAGATAAGGGTATTATAAACAACCCCATGCGAAGCCTCTACGTCTCCCTGCTCTCCCTAGTCGCGACTTTCACGCTGGTCAGCGCGCAAGAACCTGAACGTATCCGTGATGTCATCTACACCAAGCATGACGGGGTGGCGCTGACCATGGACATCTTTAAACCGGCCAACCCCAACGGCGCCGCCGTCATCAAAATCATCAGCGGTGGTTGGAACTCTAATCACAACGGCATCAGCGACGGAACCTGGCCCAAGTATGGCTACACCACGTTTGTCGTCGTCCATGGCACCCAGCCACGTTTCCATATCGATGAAATCGTTTTGGATATGCAACGCGCCGTGCGCTTCATCCGCAGCAACGCCGCCCAATACGGCATCGACCCGAACAAGATCGGCGTCACGGGCGGCAGTGCGGGCGGACACCTCAGTCTGATGTTGGGCGTCAAAGGCGACGCGGGTAAAGCGAAAGCCACCGACCCCATCGACCGGGCCAGCAGCGCCGTCAATGCCGTCGCGTGCTTCTATCCACCGGTCGACTTCATCAACTGGGCAAAAGAAGGCGACAGCAACGAGGGCATCGGCCCTCTTAATACGCGGATCCCTGCCTTCGGTCCCTTGGTCGAAACCCCTGAAGGTAAAGCCAAGCTTGGACGCGAGCTCTCGCCGCTGACTTGGGTTAATAAGAACCAACCTCCGACTTATATCGTCCAGGGCGATGCCGACCCCTTGGTACCGCTTTCCCAGGCCACACGTTTCCAAAGCAAAGCCGTCGAAGTTGGCGCCCAATGCGAAGTGCTCGTCCGGATCGGGGGCGGTCACGGCGGCTGGAACGAGATGACCGACGACGTCGCCAGAATGGCCCAATGGTTCGACTTACACCTTCTGGGAAAACAACCTGCTCAGCCTTTTAATTTCGCCGTCTCCTCGCTCCCCAGCACGCCCACGGCCAAGAAAACTCCTCCCGCCAAGAAGTAGGCTGAGATTTACGCTGGCAGATTGGGTCGACTGATTCTACAAAGCCTCATGGCTTCGCCCTGTCGACTTATCCTCGCCCTTGACGTTGAGACGAAAGATGAGGCGCTCGCACTGGCCCGTCCGTTAGCAGGCAACTTGGCTTGGGTGAAACTTGGTTTGCAGCTTTTTACCCGCCATGGGCCGGGGATCGTCGATGAATTCCATGCCTTAGGTTTCAAGGTGTTCTTAGACCTAAAGTTCCACGATATTCCGAACACCGTCGCTTCAGCCATTAAAAGCCTGCGTGGCCGCCCCTGCTCGTTACTCACCATCCATACCGCCGGTGGGCCCGAGATGATTGCTCGAGCCACCGAAGCGGCGCGTGACACCCTTCCCGACTGTCAGGTGCTTGGGGTGACTGTGCTCACCTCGATGGATCAAGCCCAACTATCGGCCATCGGCGTTCAACGGACCACGGAAGAACAAGTCCGGCTGCTCGCCCGCATGGGAACTCAGGCGGGACTCAACGGTCTGGTCTGCTCGCCGCTTGAACTTTCGATTCTCCGCTCGGAACTCGGCGCGGGCCCGACCTTGGTGACCCCTGGCATCCGCTACCCCAGCGCCGCGGCTGACGATCAGAGCCGTATCATGACCCCCGCCCAAGCCGCCGCGGCCGGAGCCACCTTCATCGTCGTCGGCCGCCCCATTCTCAAAGCCGCCGACCCTTTCGCCGAGACTCTGAAAATACGCCGTGAAATCGGCGAAGCCCTTTGAGCCAACCTGACGATATACTCATCCTCTTGGCCGCCGGCTCGGCCCGACGCATGCAAGCCGTCGTGGATGACAAGATTACGGCGCCTTTGGCCGGACGTCCGGTTTTTATTCATTCGCTCGATGCATTTTTAAATTCTGGGTCCATCGGCCGGGTAATTATCACCTACCGCGATGAAACTCAATTAACGCGCCTGCGGGCGTTGCTGGCAGAAAACCCCTTACCCGCTTGTCCGATTGATTTCGTCCCTGGCGGTGAGTCACGTCAGGCTTCCGTCTTGGCGGCGTTACTCGCCTGTGCCGGGCATCAGGGCTTGGTACATATTCACGATGGCGCCCGCCCACTCATCACGCCGGAAGCGATTCGAAAAGTAAGAGATAAAGCCCTTGAAACCGGTGCAGCGATTCTGGCTGGTCGCTCGGCAGATACCGTCAAAATCGCCCGCGTCGATTCCCCAGCGGTCGAAACCTCTCCGGATCGCGGGTTAGTCTGGACGGCCGAAACCCCGCAAATTTTCAAGACGCAGACCGTACTGAAAGCCTACCAGAAAGTAACCGAGCTCGGCCGCAAAGTAACCGATGATAGCTCTGCCGTCGAATGTGTCGGCCAAGAAGTATCTCTGGTCGAAAACCCATCGGTTAACTTAAAGCTGACTCGCCCGGCGGACTTCGTCCTTGCCGAAGCTATCCTGAAATCGCGCTAAGCGTGCTCAAAAACCTGCCTGCCGCAAAGCGACATCGAGCTTGGCTTGGAAATCGGTGATGTCTTCCTGAGAAGGGCGGTAATTGGGAACGCGTGGTACCATCCCGGGACGGCCCGCTTCGTCAATATACCAATCCGCCTTCTGGCTATCAGAGAAAGTCACGTTGCCGCTGATCATCGTGCCTGGACGAGTGATGGTATCGACCTCGACGGTCACGGCAACCGGAACGCCCGGGGCCGCCGCACCCGCTTCACCTTCCGGGGCTGGCTCAACGACTACTTCTTCTTTCTTAGGCTCTTCTTTTTCCACCAAAGACAAATTAAGGTCATCTACTAAAAAACGGGCATCCATGTATGTCATCGAGACGCCGAGCTCCGCCGAGATCTTTCCCTGAATCTGAGACAGAGACAAACCATCGGCGACCCATTGGGAAACTTGGGAAACTTGTTTAGGAGTAAGGCTGGCCATGGACCTAAGTTGTGGGGGTCGCCGTCGATTTTCAAGCGTCTCGTCGCTTATTCATTGGAAATCCCCCCGCCGCCCTACAAGTTCATGCCATGGCATCCGAGATTCATTGGCAAAAAAGCGGAGACTTCACCGATATCATCTACGAAAAGTCGGATGGGGTCGCCCGCGTGACCATCAATCGCACCTCGCGCCGTAATGCCTTCACCCCCGACACCGTGGCCGAAATGATCCGCGCCTTTAGCGACGCGCGGGACGATACCCGCATCGGCGTGGTCTTGCTCCGGGGCGCTAACCCACAATCCGATGGCAAGTTCGCTTTCTGCGCCGGAGGCGATCAGAAAATCCGCGGCGATAAAAGCGGCGGCTATATCGGCGCCGACGGCGTCCCTCGGCTCAACGTGCTGGATCTCCAAAAGCTTATCCGCTCGATGCCCAAGGTCGTCATCGCACTCGTCGCCGGCTACGCCATCGGCGGCGGTCATGTCTTACATGTAATATGCGACCTCACCATCGCGGCCGATAACGCGATCTTCGGCCAAACGGGGCCCACCGTGGGGAGTTTTGATGGTGGCTTCGGCGCTTCCTACCTCGCTCGCATTGTCGGCCAGAAAAAAGCCCGTGAAATCTGGTATCTTTGCCGACAATACAACGCTCAAGAAGCTTTCGAGATGGGCCTCGTCAATACCGTCGTTCCTTACGCGCAATTAGACGCCGAAGGCCTCAAGTGGGCTCAAGAGGTCATGACCAAAAGCCCCCTGGCGATTCGTTGTCTCAAGTCTGCCTTCAACGCCGAACTCGACGGGCAAGCAGGCATCCAAGAACTTTCCGGCAACGCCACTTTACTTTATTATCTTTCTGAAGAAGGTGACGAAGGTCGCTCTGCTTGGAACGAAAAACGTCCGCCCAACTTCCGCAAATTCCCTTGGCTCCCATAAATCCTATCCGCGTCACCGAACGTGCGCAAAAGCTCGCGTCAGAGACCATCAAAGCCGGAGACTTCGCGATCGACGCTACTGCCGGCAAAGGCCGAGATACCGCTTTTCTCGCCCAAGCGGTGGGCCCAGGCGGCCATGTTCATGCCTTCGATATCCAAGCCGAGGCTTTGCGGTCGACGAACAACTTACTGGAAGCGGCCGGCTTGCTGGAACGAACGACCCTACACCATCGGAGCCACGCCGAAATCATCGCGGCCATCCCCGTGGCGCATCACGGCAAAGTAGCCGTCGCCCTTTTCAACCTTGGCTACCTGCCCGGCGGCAATCTCGCCATCATCACGCAGCCCGCGACGACCGCCCAAGCCCTCCAAGCCGCCCTTAAGCTCTTGCGACCCTCTGGACGCCTTGTTTGCGTGGCTTATACGGGTCACCCCGGAGGTTCCGACGAATCTGATAGCGTTCTGGCTTTCGCCCAACAGTGCGAGCAGGCGGGCGATACCGTCGAGAAGATCGGTTATTATCCCAACCCCGGAAAACCTTGGATCTTGGTGGTGACAAAGAAATCTGCTTAAGAATATTTTATGCCGGTTGGCCCTCGCATCATTCTTACCGGCGCCTCCGGCCTAATCGGTAAAGCCCTAACCATCCGTCTTGAGCAAGAAGGGTATCAAGTCGTCCCCCTAAAGTGGCGGGACAAAGCGCCGGCTAACTTCGACGTGGGTCAACTTGAGGGCGCTTTCGCCGTCATTCACCTTGCAGGTGAAAAGATCACCCAACGGTGGACTCCCTCCGCCCGTGAACGTATCCTGCGCAGTCGCCAGGAAGGCACTTCCGCTTTAGCCGAGACGTTAGCAAAATTAACGCTCAAGCCCCCGTGCTTCATCTCAATGTCAGGCCTGAACCGCTACGGATTCCGCCGGACTGAACTCTTGGATGAAAACAGTCCCGTGAAAGTCGATGGATTTTTAAGCGAAGTCGCCGCCGCTTGGGAAAACGCTACGGCCGCCGCGGAAAGCGCCGGCATCCGCACCATTCATCTGCGGACGGGCGTAGTTCTCGCCGCCTCCGGAGGAGCGCTCAAGGCCATGCTTCCCGCCTTTCGCCTTGGGCTGGGCGGCCCTATCGGCCCCGGCACCCAACGTCTGAGCTGGATCAGGCTCGGCGACCTCGTCGACCTCATCATCTGGGCCCTGACCCAGGCATCCTGTCGCGGCCCCCTCATTGCCATCGCCCCTCAAGTGGTCACCCAAGCCGAGTTCGCCCGCGAACTTGGGCGCGTCCTCCGCCGTCCGGCGGTCCTACCCCTGCCCGCTTGGCTAATATCATTATTATTCGGCGACCTCGGCCGAGAGACAATCTTGGCGGACTTAGCGGCCCGCCCCGCGCGCGCCCTCGAGGGTGGCTTCAAGTTCCAAACTCCCCGTCTGGCGGAAGCGCTCCCGCGGGCTTTAGGCGAATGATTTTGGATTGAAGCAACGGCCCCATGCGAGAATGTGGAAGCATGGTTCGTGTCCCCTTTGCCTTCCTATTATTGTTCCTCGTCGGCTGCGACGATCATGCATCCGGCAACTCCCGGACTTTGGACGTAGAGGACCCAGATTTTCGCCAAGGTCAGCTTTACCAAAAGCAGGGAGAGAATCGCAAAGCCCTCGAATGCTTCCTCAAGGTCATCGACGCCCGTAAAGGTGCGGCCGAATCTCACCTCGAAGCGGGGCGCATGTACAGCGACCTCTTAGAACCGCTGCCGGCGATTTATCACTTCAACCAATATATTCGGCTCAAGCCTAACTCGCAACAGGCCGAGATCGTCGGGCAGATGATCAAGACCGCCGAGAAACAATATCTTCAGCAACTTCCCGGGCGGCCCTTGAGCGCCGACGCCGGCAGCAGTCTCGATACGAATCAGACCATTCGTCGCCTGCAGGGTGAAAACGATAAATTAAAGCGGGAAGTAGCTGACCTTAGCCGCGGGCAACGCCCGGGGGAAAACAAACCCACGCCAACAATCAGCGCCTCGGGCAAACCGGAAAAAACTCTTAGCAGCAACCCAGTGGCGACGCCTCCGGAGAACAAAGGCAATACCCCCAAGACCTATGTGGTCCAAAAAAATGACAATCTCTCTATTATATCTCGGAAAATTTACGGCACCAGCAACCGGTCGACGGATATCTATAAGGCCAATAAAGATAAGATGGCCAGCCCCGCCACGCTGCAAGTTGGGATGACTTTGGTCATCCCGGAGTGATCCATGCGCGTCACCCGCATTCGCGCGGCGGACTTCCGCAACCTCACCTTTGCCGACGTCTCGACGGATGCCCCGCGGATTTTTCTCCTGGGAGATAACGGCCAAGGTAAAACCAACCTGCTCGAGGCCGCCGCGCTGGTTTCGGCTTTTCGCTCGTTCCGCACCACTGAAATCTCTCCCTTAATTCGGAGCGGTTGCACGGAAGCTCGCCTGCGCATCGACGTTCAGCTCAACCCAACCGAACAGGCCGAAGTCGAAATCCGACTCTCGAAGGGTACGCGTAAAGCGTTGCTGAATGGGACACCCATTGCCTCGGTCGCCCAACATTTAGGCCAATTCCCGACGATTGTCTTCTGCTCCGACGATTTACGACTTGTCCGGGGCTCGCCTTCCAACCGCCGTCGCTGGCTCGACGCCGCGATCGGGGGCACCGATGCCGCTTACCTCATTGCTCTGCGCGATTACACCCGCGCGCTCGAAGGTCGTAATGCGCTTTTGAAAAACAACCTGCGGAATGAAGATGCCTTGCGGGCGTTCGAGAAAACCATGCTGCCGTCGGCGTTACGTCTCATCGAGCTTCGCCAAAAGGTTTTACCAGAACTCGCCGCCACACTCCGCGCCGCCTGCGCTCGCGCGGGCTTTGCGGACGAAGGCGCTGAGCTGACTTATCAACCAGATTGCGCCGCCGACCAACTCAGCGAAACCTGGACCAAAATGCGGGCCGCCGATCTCGCGACTGGCACAACTTTACGCGGGCCGCAGCGTGACGATTTTGCCATCTTGTTTCGCCAGCAGGACGCCGCCGATTACGCCTCGGAAGGACAACAACGCCTCCTGGTGCTCGCGCTTTGCCTGGCCCGTCTGCAACGGGACACGATCCGAGCGTCCACCCCACCCGTAATCTTGGCGGATGATGTCTTAGGAGAATTGGATGACATCCGCCGTCGGGCCTTTTGGCAGGAAGTCGGCGAATCGCATCAAGTTATCGCCACCGGAACAACCCCTCCCCCCTCTGGAAAGTGGCTAACCTACCAAGTTAAAGGGGGGGCCTACCTTCCAGCCTGATTTTGGCGTTGTTTTATCAAGGTTCGACCCCTTGGATACGGGCATGACGGACTTTCTTCTCTATGCATCCGTGGTGGCCCTCTTTGTGGTCTGCATTCTCGTGGTGCTCATTATCCTCATGCAGAAGCCAAGCGCCAATGCCGGTATGGGCGCAGCCCTCGGCGGCGGAGCCGCTGAAACCGTCTTTGGCGGCGAGTCGGCTAATGTCCTCTCCCGCATGACGACCACCCTTACCGTCACTCTCTTCGTCCTAAGCTTCGGCCTCTACCTTGGTTTTGTCGCTCGCGAGCGCAAGACGCCGACCGCCCTCGGCGTTTCGGCTACCGCACCAGCGACTGCCGTACCAGCCACCGCTCCAGCGGCTCCTGCTTCGACAACGTCGGCCCCTGCTGCCCCTTCCGCTGCTGCTGCTGCTAAGCCAGCCGCAACGGTTCCCGCCACACCTTCCCAGCCAGTTGCTCCCGCCGCCGCTCCTAAGCCTGCGGCTTCAGCGCCGGCCAAGTAAATCGGACCTGGTGCGCCTGACCTTACTCAGCTTGTCCGTTCGCTGGGTAATGCTTCTTGGTGCCCTATCGTTATCTGCCCAGCCTCGGGTGGTCGAAGATGGCTTTGCACAGTTAAGTGCGACCGAGGCGGCAAAAACTTTAAGCGACTTTCGTCGTTCGGGTTTAAGTTCCGACGTCTGCTTCAAATTTGAGATTGTACACAAACCACGGAAAGGCGATTCCAGCCTGGCCGTACACGGAACGATCTGGGCTACACATTCCGCCGAAGGCTCCAAGGTCCGCGTCGAAATCCGCCAAGCTGACGGTTCGATGGCCCAAGCCTTCATCGCGATGAAAGCTGACACCGAATCGACCCTGTGGCGGGCGCAAGCCGGCCAAGCCGCTGTGTCCTTGCCGACGGGAAGCCTTTCCATTCCGCTAGCCGCCGGACTTTTGCTCACGCCGTTTGACCTGCACCTGCCCTTTACCCATTGGAGCGATACGCAGTACACCAAGACCGATCATGCACGCGGCCGGCCAGTCCATTTCTTCGTCGCCAAAAATCCGGCCCAAGGCGAACCCAGCTTCGTCACCTTCGGACTCGACCGCTCTTACGGCGTACTCGTCCAAGCCGTCAGCATGAATAATGAAAATAAGAGCACCCGCACCTTGCAGGTCGAAGAGTTTGCCAAGACCGACGACCAATGGATTCTGGGTGCTTGCAGCGTCCGCGATGAGTTAACCCGGGACGTTGACTTACTTAAAATCACCGAAGCCGCCGTCCACCTCGCCTTGCCGGCCGCACTCTTTGATCCAGCTACGTTGAACCAGGCGGCTGTAGCACCGATCAACTTCAAAGCCTTGTAAACCATGTCCGCCCGTGCCTCTGATATCGCTCGCTTTTGCGACGCCCTCACCCGCCGCACGGAGATTAAAGATTTCGAAGGTGCGCATAACGGCCTGCAACATCGCGGTAAAGCTACCGTCAAAAAAGTGGGGGCCGCCGTGGACGCGGGTTCCGAAGTATTTAAATTAGCCGCGCAAAGAGGCATCGACTTCCTGATTGTCCATCATGGGATTTACTGGCGCCCGGTCTCACCCGAGCGGGTGGTGCGAAAGCTGCGCAAAGGTTCGCTAAAAAAGACCGGCCTCTCGCTTTATTCCAGCCACCTGCCCTTGGACGCCCATCCCGCCATCGGTAACAACGCGCTCATCGCCCAAGACCTGGGCTTAAAAATTACCGATTGGTTCGTCGACTTCGCCGGCCTGCCCATCGCCTGCCTCTGTGCAGGTATCCCTCGTAATATTTTAGTTAAACGGCTCAAGGCGAGTTACCCCCAGACTTTTAAAGGCATCGAATTCGGTGCAAAAAAACCCCGGCGCATCGCCATCCTCAGCGGTAGCGGTCGTTCGGCGTTACCCGCGCTCAAACGCCAAGGGTGCGATACGCTCATCACCGGCGAGCTGCGCGAAGAACATTTCAACGAAGCCCAGGAACAGGGCTGGAACCTCTACCCTTGCGGACACTACGCCACCGAGACTTGGGGCGTCAAAGCCCTCGCAACGGCCGTCGCGAACGAGTTCGGTATCCCGTGGGAATTTATTGATACGGGTAACCCGCTCTAACGACTCTGGCCGATGTATCGCGGACGCATCGCCCCGACGCCCACAGGGCTCTTACACCTCGGTCACGCCCGCACCTTCGCCCTGGCCGCCCAAAGAGCCCAGCAAGCCAACGGGAAGCTTATTTATCGCACCGAAGACCTGGATGGCACGCGCTGCCGACCGGAATTCGCGGAGGCCGCGCTCGCCGATCTCCAATGGCTTGGCCTACAGTGGCAAGAAGGCCCGGATGTCGGTGGTCCCCACGGGCCCTATGTCCAATCCCAAAGACTCACCTGGTTCCGCGAGGTTTGGTTGAAGTTGCAACAAAGCGGCCACATCTACCCCTGCGAAAAATCCCGCAAGGATGTGGAACGCGCCCTAACGGCACCGCACGCAGAGGAAGACGCGGAACCCATTTTCCCCCCGGCGCTGCGTGCTGCCCCAGGAACGGGTAGCGAGGCCCAGATTCCCGGTAACACCAACTGGAGATTCCGCGTGCCGGACGGCGAAGTAATCCGTTTTGATGACGCCCTCCAAGGGCCGCAGAGCTTTCAAGCGGGTCAAGACTTCGGCGATTTCTTGGTCTGGCGCAAAGATGGCTTTCCTTCCTACGAGCTCGCCGTCGTCGCCGATGATCACGACATGGAAATCACCGAAGTCGTGCGTGGCGCCGATCTCTTACTTTCGACCACCCGCCAGTTACTACTCTATCGAGCACTGGGATGGGTGCCCCCAAGCTGGGCCCACGCCCCCTTAGTCTTAGATCAGGCCGGACAACGTCTCTCCAAACGAGCCGAAGGGTTATCGATTCACGACCTTCGCGCCAAGGGCAAGACCCCGACAGAGGTCATCCAAGGTAGCGTCTGAAAACTTTAAGCGCCTTTCGCTGCCTTCTTTGCCGCTTCCGTCTTTTGTCCGTCCGCGGCAGCTTCGCCTTCTTTTTTCGTCGCACTTAAACGCGGCAAGTATTTCGCCGGACCCGAACCAGGAGAATAACCCGTGACCTGAGCCAAGGCTTCATCGGTCTTAGGGTCGATGACTAAGACGCTCGGAAAGCCACGGACTTGATATTTTTCTTTGGCTTTCGCATTACTCGCGACCTCAGACGGAGGAAGTTTTTTGGACTTAGGGAAATCCAGCTTCACCAAGACATAGTCTTTGGCAAATGTGACGAAGGCGGGCTTATCAAAGACTTCCTTGTCCAACGCGATGCAGTAGCCGCACCAATCGCTGCCGGTAAAGTCCACGAGGATTTTCTTATTCTCCTTAATCGCGACCGCCTTAGCCTCCTCCAAACTCTTGAGCCATTTGGTCGCCGCCGAAGCCGGCAAGACCCCGATCAAGATAAACAGGCAAAGGGCGACGGAGCGGAGGGAGGTTTTCATGGGGGTGGGAAAATATCGGTCCGATTCCGCAGAGCAGCTTACTTGGCCTTAGACTTAAGGGCGTCATCTCGGGCCGCGACGACGCGGACCCGGAGTTCTTTCAATTCCTCGACGGTGCTGGAATCCTTGGCTTCAGCCAAGACTTCGTCGATGACCTTAAGGACGGCCTCGTGATTGCCCGGCTTGCACATCGCGACGATCTGGACGCGAGACTTGAGCAGGCTGAGCCGTAATTCTCCCGTGACGTTGCGGTCTTTGATAAATTTAGCCAAAGCGACTTCCGCGGCGGCCAGATCTTTTTTCTCCAACAGCGGATCTAATTGGGCGGAAAGCGCATCGGTCAATGCGTGTTCCTTAGCTTCAAAATCTAAACGGGCCGCGAGAGCCTGCTTACCTTCAACGGTATTTTGGCGGCGGAGTTGCGCCAGGTGTTTTAAATAGTTCTCGGGGCCGCCCGCTTCATAGCCAGTCTGGGCATAGACTTCGCCCTGCGCATCCAAGAGCAGAATGGTCGGGAAGCCTTGGATGTTATATTTTTTGGCCAACGCCTCATTCTGCGCTTTGAGTGCGGGGGCAAGGGGCTTCGTCCGCGGGAAATCAATTTCGACCAAAACAAAATATTTCGAAGCTTCGGCGAACGGTGGCTGATCAAAGACTTCCTTCTTTAAGCGGATGCACCAGCCGCACCAATCACTGCCGGTGAAGTCGACTAAGATTTCTTTCTTCTCGGCTTGGGCGACCTTCTTGGCAGCTTCCAGATCCGTCAGCCAAGGTTCAGCAGCGGAAACAGCAACGACGCTCAGGCAGAGAGCGATAAGGGCGAGGAAACGACGAGACATGACTTAAGGAAACACTGCCGCCGAAACGAGGCAACCCGCAATCAACCAACCCTGTGTTGCAAATCGGAAGATTATGGCCCACTTAACTCCCATGGCTGGCATCCGTATCCTCCTCGTCGACAACGGTTCCTACGAACCCGCGGCGACCCTGGCCCTGCGCGGACTGGCCCAAGAAGTCGGCAAGAAGCTCGGCCAAGAAGTCCGCCCTGTCTCGACGATGCACTCTTCGAAAATCGACCCGGCCCTCCTCGGCGGCCAGCCAGCGACCATCTTTGAAGACGCCGTCCAGCAGGCCAAGGTCGACGGGATCGATGAACTCGTCGTGCTCCCGCTCTTCATCGGACCCAGCCGTGCGATTACGGAATACGTCCCCAAGGTCTTCGCCGACGCTCAGCCGGGTAAAATGAGGCTCACCATCCGCGAACCGCTCTTCGGCCCGGAGCTAATCGACATGCTCGTTGATAACCTGCAATCGACCGGATGGACCAAGGGCAGCGGTACGGTCTACCTTTGCGACCACGGCTCACCCATCCCCGAAGTGACAGCCTGCCGCGATTTGTTCGCCATCTCTCTCCGCAATCAACTCGACCTCAAAGAAGAAGAGCTCATCGCCTGTTCGATGGAACGTCGCGAGGGCGCTGAGTATGACTTTAACAAACCCTTGCTCGAAGTCGCCCTGCAACAGGCCAAAGGCGACGCCGTCATCCTGATGCTCTTCCTGCTTCCTGGCCGCCACGCCGGCCCCGACGGCGACGTCGCCACCATTGCAAAGGAGCATGCCCCCGACCTTCTACGCTGGAAAATTTCTCCGCTGCTCGGCACGCACCCTGAATTAGCGAGTGTCCTCGTTGCGAGGCACACCTTACAGTCCTGACCTCAGGCGAAGGCCGCGATGCGGCCCATCAGGCCAACATGACGGGGCGGAGCGACGACGGCGCCGACGACCGCAATGAGCGGCGTGGGCAGCACCGAAACGTCGACCTTACCCGAAGCGAGATCAGCTAAAGTCGTGAGCACGTCAGAGGCGCCGTCTTGCGAGACTTTTGAAAGGAGCCGAATCGGGAGATCCACTTGAGCGCCGGCATTGATGAGCTTGATTGCGACGGAAGGCAGTGCCTTTGCGCCCATGTATAGACAAAGGGTCGCCCCAGTTTGCACATGAGCTTTCCAGTTTTGATCTGTTCCGTCAGCACAGTGACCGGTAAGAAAAGTAACAGACGCTGCCTTACCGCGATGCGTCAGAGGAAAGGCGGCATCCGCGCCAGCAGCGGTCGCGGCCGTGACGCCCGGTACGACTTCAAAAGGAATCCCTCGCGACGCTAAGTAATCCATCTCTTCACCCAAGCGTCCAAAAATGCCAGGGTCGCCACCCTTGAGTCTTACGACCAATCCACCCTGGGACACCTCTCGCACCAAGATAGCGTTGATCTCGTCCTGCGTCGAAGAATGCACGCCGCAACGTTTGCCGACGGGCACGATCTTCGTCGTCGACGGAATCTCCATTAGCAGAGCATCTCCCGGGAGTGCATCGTGGATGACGACGTCGGCCTGCTGGAGCATCCGTAGCCCACGGACGGTGATCAGGTCGGGCGCCCCTGGCCCCGCCCCCACAAAGACCACCCGGCCACTGAGATTCTTTACCATTTATTTAAACTTGACCCCTATTTATGTAATCATAGGTAAAGATATCAAGTTAAATCAATCTATGGACCCAAAACCCGATAAACCCCTCTCCAAGAACGAAATCATGAAGGCTGAAAAGCCGGACCTTTCGGGCAATATTCGTGAAACCCTCGCTAATCCCGAAGCCGATCGCTTCACGGGTGATGACGAGCAATTCATCAAGTTCCACGGCATCTATCAACAAGACGACCGCGACAAGCGCAAGGTCGGCAAAGAATACTCCGTCATGGTTCGTACCCGCCAGACGGGCGGCATCGTCCCGGCGGCTCAATACATCGTCTACGACGAACTCTCGGGTCGCTTTGCTAATGGCACCCTCCGCATCACCTCCCGCCAGACTTTCCAATTTCACGGCGTACTGCAACAAGGCATCGGTCCGCTCATCAAGTCGATCAATGACGCACTTAGCTCCACGCTCGCCACCTGCGGCGACGTGAATCGTAACGTCACCGCCCCTTCCAATCCACCGGTCGACGAAATCGCCGTGCAGGTCGATGAAGACGCGTTCACGATCACTCGCGCCCTGCTCCCACGTACCACCGCTTACCACTCGATCTGGGTCGATGGCGTGCAGGTCGACCTGGGCCTCGGAGACAAGATCGCCAAAGCTCGCGCCTCGGTCGATCAAGCCAATCCGTATATGCCGCCGCCTGCCGATACCGATGAATCTGGTGCCGCGACCGATTCGCTTTACGGCAAAACCTACCTGCCTCGTAAATTTAAAACCGGTTTCGCCATTCCGCCCAACAATGACACCGATATCTTTACCAATGACATGGGGTACGTCGCCGTGGTCGAAAACGGCAAGCTGATTGGCTATAATCTGCTCGTCGGTGGCGGCCTCGGCACCTCGCACGGCAACAAAGCGACCTACCCTCGCCTGGCTGACGTCATCGGCTTCATCACCCGCGAACAAGTCGTGAGCGTCGGCACCGCCGTCATTTCGATTCACCGCGATTGGGGTGATCGCACCGACCGCAAACACGCCCGCATCAAATACGTTCTCCAAGAAAAAGGCGTCGAATGGTTCCGCAACGAACTCGCGCAACGGCTGGGCGCTCCCCTGCCTCCGGCCAAACCTTTTCTCTTCAAAGGACAAGGCGATGCTTTTGGCTGGTTCAAACAATTAGATGGCCGCGCTTTCCTCGGACTATTCGTCGAAACGGGGCGCGTCAAAGACGCTGGCACTTATCGCCTGAAAACCGCGCTCCGCGTCATCGCCGAAAAATACGCGCCGACTTTCCGCCTGACCGCGACCCAGAACCTCATCCTCTCGGATATCCAAGAGGCCGACAAAGCGGCCATCGAGAAAGTCCTCCACGACCATGGTTGTGCGATCGTCTTCAATCCTGGCCTCATCAAAGGACGCGGTATGGCCTGCCCGGCTCTCCCGACCTGTGGCCTCGCGCTCGCTGAATCGGAACGCATCTTCCCGCAATTCCTCGCAAAACTCGAAGAAGGTCAAGCGGCGGCCGGCATCGCCGATGAAGAACTCGTCGTCCGCATGACCGGCTGCCCCAACGGTTGCGCCCGTCCCTATAACGCTGAAATCGGCCTCGTGGGTAAAGCCCCCGGCAAGTATAACATCATGCTCGGCGGCAACCGCGAAGGTACCCGCCTCGCTCGCCTCTGGAAGGAAGCTGCCCTGGCCGACGAAATTCCGGTCCTTATTGGCGAACTGTTCAAGCAGTACGCCCACGAACGCCAAGATGGCCAAGCTTTTGGCGACTGGGTCGACCAAGCTGCAGTCTGGCCCGCCGCTCCCGCCGCTTAAGTCTTCCCATGGCCGACCTCGACCCTACTCGCATTCCGTCTCTCGAAGCCCGTCTCTCGACGCTGGCACCGGTGGATCGTCTGCGCTGGGCGTACGAGACTTTCGGCGCGCGCGCGGGCATTGGCACGAGTTTCCAGCCCGCTGGCATCGTCATCCTACACCTTGCTCAGACAGCCGGCCTGCCCATTCAGGCCTTTACGCTCAACACTGGCCTGCTCTTTCCCGAGACACTCGCGTTCAAGGCCAAGCTCGAAACTCACCTCGGTATCAAGGTCGAGGAAGTCCTGCCCGCCCAGACCGTCGAACAGCAAGCGGCCCAATACGGTGCCGAACTCTGGAAGCGCGACCCCGAAAAATGCTGCGAACTCCGCAAGGTAGATTCACTCGGTAAGAAACTCTTCGACCTCGACCTCTGGATCACCGGCATGCGCCGAGATCAAAGTGCCGAGCGTTCGGCTACCCCGATTCTTTCGCTCGCCGCTCGCCCCGATAATTCCGACGTTTGGAAACTTAACCCGCTCGTCGACTGGAGTCGCGACCAGGTCTGGGCCTATTTGAAAGAACACGGCCTGCCTCACAACGCGCTTCACGACCTTGGCTACCGTTCCATCGGCTGCCAACCGTGCACCCTGCCGTCTTCAGGCGGCGATGAACGCGGCGGCCGCTGGCCCGGCTTTGATAAAAAAGAATGCGGCCTACACACCCGTACCCAAAAATAATTTCTGACCCCCATGTCACGTAACGCTCAAAACGACCACCTCACGCGCCTGGAACAGACGTCCATCCACGTCTTCCGTGAGGCCTTCGCCAACTTCCGCTCGGTCTGCATGCCCTGGTCGATGGGTAAAGACTCCAACGTCCTCATCTGGCTCGCCCGTAAGGCCTTCTGCGGAAAAATCCCGTTTCCCCTCCTGCACATCGACACGACTTACGAGTTCCCGGAGATGTATGAGTTCCGCGAGAAGGCCAAGGTCATCCATGGTATTGATCTGATTGTGCGCATCAACGAAGACGCCATCCGTCGCGGTATCGGCTACGCCACGCACGACCCGGTGACCGTGACGCATGAACTTAAAACCGTCCCGTTTAAAGCGGCGATTGATGAATTTAAATGGGATGCCCTCGTGACCGGTATTCGCCGCGACGAAGACCCCACCCGCGCCAAAGAACGCTGGTTCTCCCCACGCTCCGCCGAAGGTAATTGGGATTATAAAGATCAGCCACCCGAGTTCTGGGGCCAGTTCGCCAGCACCGCACCCGAAGGCGGCCACGTCCGCGTCCAGCCCCTGCTCGAATGGACCGAGCTCGACATCTGGGAATACATCCGCCG
>JBAXRS010000023.1:0-23065 GCA_037131085.1 Verrucomicrobiota bacterium
ATTTCGGCCATCAGCAATCAGGATTCTGCGGCCAGCTCCCGAACCGCCTCCCTTGCCAACTGCCCAACTAATCAACTAACACAGCCTCTGCTCTGCCTCCCTTGTCAACTTGCCCACTGGTCAACCGATCAACTCGTGACGCATTCCTAATTTCCCGTCGCGCCGGCCTCTCCGTCGTTAAATTTCAGACGCAGCTTACGGCCGCTGGTTACGCCCTTGCTCGAGGAGATGACGGCGCCGTCGGCGTCGCGGACGATGGCATAGCCACGTGATAGGACAGATTCAAAGCCCGCCGATTGCAAGCGCTTGCCCAGTTGATTCAGGCGTTCGCGCGTGACGCCCAGTCTGGCCTTGGGCGAGAGGCGATGCAATTCGCTACCCAGTTCGGAGAGATGGTGTTTATGATCCGCGATGACTTCTTGCGCCGCCCCATCCAAGCGTTCGTTGAGCAGGTCCAGATCCTGATAGAGCGATTGTAATTTTGCCTTGGGCGAATGTTGAGCCAATTCGGCCGCCAATAATTTCAGTTTCTCGCGTAACTTTGTCTGACCTGAAGCAATGAGTTCGGCCGCGGCTGTCGGCGTTTCGGCCCGCTTGTCCGCCACGAAGTCGCAAAGGGTGAAATCGGTCTGGTGTCCGACGGCGGAAATCACCGGCGCTTTGCTGGCGCGGACGGCCCGGACGAGCGCTTCATCGTTGAAGCCCCAGAGGTCTTCCATCGAACCTCCGCCTCGGCCGACAACGATGAGGTCGATCCCTGGGATCGCATTGGCTTCTTTAAGCCCGTTGATCACCGAGCCAGGGCAGGTATCGCCTTGGACGCGGGCGGGCACCAACCAGGCGGTGCCGTTCCACCCGCGCGTCTTCAGGACTTCGATGAAATCGTGCCAGACCGCACCGCTCTCCGAGGTGACGAACGCCACGACTTTCGGAAAGTCGGGCAAGGGGCGCTTCAATGCATCTTCAAAAAGGCCTTCGGCTGTGAGCTTGGCTTGGAGTTCCTTAAACTTTTGGAATAAGTCGCCTTCACCCGCTGGCTTCAGGGAATCGACAATCAATGAAAGTTTTCCGGTCGGAGCATAGACATCAGCCTTGGCTTTCATCACGACTTGGACGCCGTCACCGAGCGGGAACTTAACCCAACGGGCCTGATAGCTCAGCAGCACGCAGGCTAAGGTCGCACCGGCATCTTTGATCGAGAAGTAATGGTGGCCCGACGCGTAATGTTTGTAGCCGGAAATTTCACCCACGACTTCAATCGTGCCCATACGGTTCAACGTTCCCTTTAGGATATCAGATAATTCGCTGACCGTTAAGGGTGCCGAGGACATGTCGGCAGATTCGGGGATTTAGAGGGGAAGGGCAAGAGGTCTCGAGGGTGGGGCAGTATCGCGTGCTGTCCTCTGCATCTGTTTCGCCCCATGTCCCCTTGCCCCCGTGTCACCTCGAAGGCTTTGCCTTCGCTGGTAGGGGCGCGACTGCGTCGCGTCCGTTCGCAGCACAAGGGTCGATGAGTCGAGGCAAGCGACAGAACCACTCGCAGGAATAAATATCCCAGCCAATCAATCAGTCTCCCTTCCTGCCTCCCTCCGGCCAACTGGCCAACCAATCAACTGGTCAACTAACGTTGCCTCTTACCTCGCGGCGCTTACGCCGCGCGCCCACCTCTGCCTCGACTCAGTCCGATTTCTCCTTTCACTGCGTCTATGAAGATCGCATTTGTCGGCACCGGGGTGATGGGTAAGAGCATGGTCGCGAACCTGCTCAAGGCGGGCCATGAGGTCACGGTCTACACCCGTACCAAAGCCAAGGCCGATGAACTCTTCGCGCTCGGCGCCAAGTGGGCCCCTTCGCCGGCCGAAGCGGTCAAGGGCGTCGATGCGGCGATCTCGATGGTCGGTTACCCCAATGACGTCGAAGAGGTTTGGCGCGGTCCGCAGGGCTTCATGACTGCTGCGCCCAAGGGTTGTGTGCTGATCGATATGACGACTTCAAGCCCGGCGCTGGCTCGTTCGCTCGCCACCGAAGCTTCGGTGAAAGGCTTTGGTCCGCTCGATGCTCCAGTTTCGGGCGGCGATCGCGGCGCTCGCGAGGGTACGCTGACCATTATGGTCGGCGGTGCGCCGAAGGATTACGATTTCGCTCAGCCGTTATTTGCGGCGATGGGTAAGACCATCGTGCTCCAAGGGGGCCCTGGAACTGGCCAGCTGTGTAAGCTCGCCAATCAGATTGGTATCGCTTCCGGCATGGTCGCGATGTCTGAGGCGCTCGCCTTCGCCCACGCCACGGGACTCAACCTCGAGACCACGCTCCGTTCGATTTCCGGTGGCGGTGCTTCCAGTTGGGCGTTACTCAATCTCGCGCCCCGCGTGCTCAAGGGCGATTTCGCTCCGGGTTTTTACGTTAAGCATTTCGTCAAAGATATCGGTCTGTCGCTCGACGTCTGTCGCGAGCAGGGCATCAAATTGCCTGGACTCGAACTCGCCGCGAAACTGTACGGTGAAGTCGTGACTGCGGGCGAAGGAGATTCCGGTACGCAGGCCCTCGCGCGGCGATATTTTCAGGTGTGAGAGACATTTCGGGTGACTCGGGCGCTGGGAGTTCAGGATTCGGCGGTTCGGGGGCCTGCCACAGGAATGCGCAGCCGATGGCCGTTGGCTGAAGGGCCGTTGGCCCTTGTGGACGTCACCCGAGAACACATTCCCCCGCCAATCATCCGGTCTCCGGTTTCCCTTTGAGTTTGTATTTAGGTAGGGGCGCGACTGCGTCGCGTTCGTTCGCAGCGCGATCATCGATGAGCGGGGCAAACTGTCAGAGCCAATGACATCTGACCGCCTACGGAGGCCACGTAGTGGCGCCCCTACCTGCTGCCTCCCATGCCAACTGGTCAACTAATTGTGAGCCTCCGGGCCTCTGATCAACCAAGCCTCTTGATTAGCCTTACGCCGTTGGCTTTTCAAGCGCCGGTACCGCGCGTAACTGGACGCTGTCGATGACCTGGGGGCCGAGAATGACGTTGGTGACGATGACCAGCACTTGTCCGGGAACGCAGAGGCCTTCGTCGCGCAGACGAATCAAAGCCATGGTGATATTGTCTTCGGCCTTGGGGCTGAACTTGACCAAAAAAGAGGAGACGCCCCAGAGTAGAGACATCTTGCGATGGACATGCTCTTCTTCGCCAAAGGCGTAAATTGGACAGCCTGCCGCTCGGAGCGAGGAAAGCGTCCGGGGCACGTCGCCATTGCGCGTAAAGGCGATGATACCAGTATTACCCAAGTCTTGGGCGAGTCCGGCGGCCGCCCGCAATAATTTTACCTTCGGCGTTTCGTTCGGCTGTTCGAGGGAAAGTTTACGGGCTAATTCATTTTCCGTCGTACTCGCAATCCGGGCCATGACTTCGACGCAGCGGATAGGGTGCTTGCCCGTCGTTGTTTCGCCCGAGAGCATGACGGAGTCGGCCATCTCCAGGACGGCATTGGAAACGTCGGTGACTTCGGCCCGCGTGGGCACGGGGTTTTGAATCATCGATTCCAGCATATGCGTCGCGACGATGACGGGCTTACGGCAGGCGATGGCCATGGCGACGGCTTTGCGCTGGATGAGCGGTAAGGTCTCGTAAGGGATTTCAATACCGAGGTCGCCCCGCGCCACCATGAGCGCGTCGGTGGCGTTGAGGATCGAGCCCAAGTGTTCGATGGCCGACTGGTCTTCAATCTTCGAAATGATATGGGCTTTGGAGTGGTGCTCTAAAAGCACGCGACGCAGCGTGTCGACGTCTGCAGCTTCGCGTACAAAGGATAAGGCGTAAAAATCGACGCCTACTTCGCAGCCGACGGCGATGTCGGCGCGGTCTTTTTCGGTGAGGGCAGGGAGGTCGACCTTGACCCCAGGGAGATTGATATGCCGACGGCTGCCGAGCGGACCGGGCTGTTCGACTTTGCAGCGCAGCCGATCGACGCGTTGTTCGAGGACGCGGAGCTGAATCAAGCCGTTGTCCACGAGGACGATGCCGCCCACGGGTACGGCGGTGATCATCTTCGGGTAGTTAGTGGCAATCACCAGAATGTCGCCTTCAGCCTTAGCCGCATCTGAGCCCGTCACGTCAACGGTTTGCCCCGTGCTAAGTTGGACGGATTCGGTGCGGGCCCCGGTGCGGATCTCCGGGCCTTTGATATCCATCATGACCGCCAAGTCCTTCTTCATCTTGCGGCTAACCTTGCGGACGCGCTCGACGGTCTTGCGTACCCATTCGTGGTCGGCGTGCGCCATGTTCAACCGCACGACGTCGGCTCCGGCCGTGATGATGGCCTCAAGCTGAGCTTCGGATTCGGTCGCGGGGCCGATAGTAAAGGTGATGCGCGTATGACGGAATGACTTCACGGCTTATATGAGTAGGATTGAAAATCGGCAAGGCAAGGGAAAGCATTAGACGCAGTTAACCCCTGTAAGTGAACTACTTAACGAGTGGCTAATTGACGAAACTCAGCCTGTACGTTCGGCGATGATGTCGCGTTTCAGTTTAGTACGCTCTTCAAAAAAAGTCATTTGCTCGAACGGCCAAACTGCTTCCGCGATGATTTTCCAATGCGGATCGGCCGTGAGGAGCTCCAGCGTCCAGGCATGATAATCAGCATGGTCGGTGCGGAAGTGGAGGCGCGTCTCTGGCAAAGCGTGCCGAGCCAAAAGACCAAGATTCTCCGGTGAAATGAAGCGATGTTTGTGGTGTTTCTTTTTCGGCCACGGATCGGGATAGAGGATGAAAATCTTACCTAAAGCACATCTGGCCGGCAGGGCTTCAAGAAATTCCGTCGCTTCCGCTTTCAGGAAAGCGATGTTAGCGATCTTGCCCAGCGACTGTTTACGCACCGATTTTTCCACCCGTAAGGTGATGAGGTCGATTCCCAGGCAAAACTCCTCAGGGTGCTTGGCCGCATAGGCCGCCAGCCAATGCCCGTGTCCACACCCGAGCTCGAAAGTGAAAGTAGCCTTTCCGGTTAGCAAGGGGGCGACGGTCGTGCGCAATTGGTCGATCGAGGCCTGACGACGGGCGTCGGCCCATTCTTTGCCCATGACTTTGGTATGCTCTGGCATCTAAAAGAGGAATCAGAAGATAAAGAAGGGTGGGAGGCAAGTTAGAGGCTCGGTGAATCAGAGGGTACATGAACCATTAGTTGACCAGTTGATCAGTTGGCAAGTTGGCACGGGAGGCAGCAGGAAGGAGACAGGTTGATTGGCTGGGATATTTATTCCTGCGACTGGTTCTGCCCCCTAGGTATCGAAACCTGTCACTGCCCCTGTCCCTTGTTATCTAAGCCACGGTCAGAGCCCTAACCCCTGATAACCTGGCCCTAGTCCTCCCCCTGTCCCTGGCAATACAGTCCGGACGGCGTTGCGAATAACTCCGCCTTCCCTCCGTTGGCCCCTTGGCTTCTCCTGTCGGCCTATGGCCAAGGTAGATATCGATTTAGTGCAACGCGTACTCAAAGAAAACGGCGTCGACGTGCGAGTCGCCGCTGCGATCCTCAATCAGATTCGCGAAGCCGCCGCCGAAGACGCCGTCGAACGGGAGAAGCCGGCCAAAAAGCAATTCATGGTTCTGGTCAGCGAGCCGGAAGAGGGTCTGCCTAAGGACCTAACGGGTTGGGTGGTGCAATTATTGGAAGATGACGATCCGCGCGAAGTCGCCGCCAAGATCGCCGAGACGGCCACGGGGTTTAATAGTTCACCCAAAGGTCAGCGCCTCCCGCTCACTTCCTTTGGCGACGCTTGTCAGAGTTTGCCGACCAAGCTTTTAAAAGAACGCGATGTTTGGATCAAGACGCGTGAACCCGTTCGAGTATTAGCGGTTAAGAATACGTTGGGACGTCGTCGTAATACAGATTAACTACCGCAAGTTTAAGCCGTTAATTTTTTGAAAAACTCATTTTTATAGCGTTTTTCAACTTGGCCGGCGTCGATTGGTTGCGCTTAAGCGGCTTTTTCAACGGATGATTTGCACTCGCCACGACACTCAGCGGACCCAAACTCCGCCGCTATGAAGTTCAAAAACTTCCCAATCTATCGCATCGAGTGGGTCACTTCCATTTTCCTGATCGGGACGGCGCTGCTCTCCCTGACGGTCGTACCTTGGTTCCTCTGGACGCAGTATCACTTGCCGGTCGATGCCGTTAATAAGGTGCACGGCTGGGGCTTCGTCTGGGCCCTGTTCATCTTCTACTATTACGCCACGGGCTTCGGTATCACCTTGGGTTACCACCGACTTTTCTCTCACTTGTCGTTTAAGGCCAAATGGCCGGTCAAGCTGTTCGTGCTGCTCTTTGGCGCCGCTTCCTTCGAGAATTCGGCTCATGATTGGTGCGCCGACCACCGGGTCCACCATAAGCACGTGGATGAAGATGAAGACCCGTATGATATCTCCAAAGGCTTCTTTTACGCCCATATCGGCTGGCTCTTGTTCCGCTTAAAGCCGAAGTCACCCGTTAATAATGTCAAGGATCTCGAAGCCGATCCCCTGGTGATGTGGCAACACCGCTACGTGCAATGGATCGGTGCTTTCGTCGGCTTTGTGATGCCCGCCGTCTTGGGTTACGGCTTCGCCGTCTTTAACGGCTATACCAATCCCGGCATGACCGCGCTGGCCGCCTTCCTCATCGCCGGTCTGCTCCGTACGGTCATCGTTCAGCAAGGCACTTTCTGTATCAACTCACTCTGCCACATGATCGGTCGCCAGCCTTACTCGACCTCCCATAGCGCCCGTGATAGCGGCGCCGTCGCGCTGCTTACCTTCGGTGAAGGTTACCATAATTATCACCACGAATTCCAGCACGACTACCGTAACGGCGTCAAAGCTTGGCAGTTCGATCCGACGAAGTGGATCATTTGGACGCTCTCCTGGCTCGGCCTCACCGAAGATCTTCGTCGCGTACCCGATTCGCGTATTATGGCCGCCGAGTTAAAGGAAAAGAGTCTCACGCTCGGTCGTGATATCGATTCTTTGGCCGCTCGCCTCGATGCCCATACGCGCGAGCTGAAGGCCAAGACGATTGTCGCCGCCCATGAGCTCGCTAAGGAATTAGGCGCCCGGGCCGAATCTTTAAAAGAAGCCGCCGCTACCAAGGCCGAAGTCGGACACGAAACTTTATCCGAACTGCGCGGCCTATTGAATCAGGCTGCGAGCTACCTCGAAAATTTGCGTCGGGCCGACGCCGGTTCCGCCGCCTAAGCCGGTCCAGTTACTTGCGGAGTTTCTGCACCAGCTCGAGAACCTGCTTCTCGATCTGGGGCAGGGCTTCGTCGGGGTGCGCACAATCGATGTCGTGCACCGCCCAATAATCGATTCGGTCCGCCCACTCGGGGTGAGATTCTAACATCATGGCATAGTGCTCATCGCGTTTCAGGGCGATGGTGTGGTGGGCGCGCTCCAAGTCGCGGCGGCGCAGTTGGGTCGGGGCCTCCCCCGTCAAGTGCATCGGGATGCCCAATTCACCCATCCGGCGTTGGGTATCTCGCGAGATCAGGGTGGGCTCATCGGCGACCAGGGAGGTGAGTAAGCCGCGGGAAAAAGCCCGATGGGGCAGGTCTAACTTGGTGGCATGCCAGTTGAAAAAGGCTTCCGCATGGCGGCTTCGATAGAAGTTGCCGGTGCAGACGAATAGGGTCAACGGGCCAGAATCTGCGCTTGTGCGTTGGGTCATGCTCGGTAAAGTTTCCCTAACCTAACTCCACCGCCATGGTACGCAATCTGTTCGTTCTCTCTATTCTTTCCTTCTCTGTCGTCGGTTGCATGGGTCCTAAAAAAGGCCCCAGCGCAGTCTCCGACGGTGGCATCGACACTAGCATTGTCCCGACCGGCGGTCTCACTCCGGTGACCTCGGTAGCGACCCCAGCTCCGGCCGCCGCTCCGACCGCCAAGAAGACGACTTCGACCCCGGCTAAGTCCAAGGGCCGCTTGCCCATCAATAACGCCGGTAACAAGTAAGGCGTTCGCCTTACATTAAAGACACCTCGGTGACGAAGGTGTCGACTTGACCGGGCTCCGCAAAACGGAGCCCGTTCTTATGTTCAGCGCTATTCGGTGGCCCCATCCAAGGTTCGACGCAATAGAACGGGGCTTCCGGGTCGGGCGTCCATGTCACAACCGCCGCCCAACTTCCCGGAATCGGTTCTTCGCCGACTTTGACGGTGATATCTTCTTCGCCCGATTTAGGACCAAAGGTGAGGGTAGCGGATTTTAAGTTCGTGAAAATACAGTCCGAGAGGTGCGGATTGTCGAAACCGATTTCCGTCGCGCCTTTGAATTCGGCGAAGGGCACAAGTTTCCCATCTGCCGCATGTCGCCACTGTTTCTTAGACGGGATTTTGATGACGTAGTCCCGCCGGCTCAGTCCGGGGTGCCAAGGGAGCGTGAAATAAAAATGATGTCCCGCACACCAGGGCAATGGTTGGGTGTCGCGGTTCTCGAATTCGAAGGTGATGCGCAGGAAGAGTTCGAGAAAGTCGAAGCGAATCCGGAAATCATAAAGGAAGGGGTAACACGCCCGGCCATGTTCGTCTTGGACCATGCGCAAGACCGCATGTTTAGGGCCCGATTCGATGATTTCGAAAGCCGAGTCCCGCGCGAAACCGTGCTGCGGCATAGGCCGCTTGACGCCATCCGCTGCCTTCCAGGTCAACTTCTCGCCGTCCGCATAATTTCTCCCCATGAAGGGAAAGAGGATCGGGTTACCGCCGCGCACCGCACCGATCTTGTCGAGCGCCATCGGCGCGCCTTCCGGCCAATGGAGCACTTCGCGGTGCCCCGAGGGGACGTCGAGTTTCCAGCGTAAGAGCCGGGCGCCCCGCGTCAGGCAAGTCTCGTAAGTCGAAGCCCCGACGCGCCAGCGTTCCATGGGTACGCCATTCTCTTCAAAGGTCTGCATGCGTTCAGCAAACCTCGCCGTCGCTCGGTGGCAAACGCGTACTTACTGGCGCGGTGGCCGCGGCCAAAACGCCGAGACCCTTCGCTGGTAGTCGACGTAGGCATCGCCTTTCGACGCGACCAATTGCCGTTCGGTCAAGGCTACGCCGGTGACGCGCGTGAGTAGGTGATACATGATGAGCGCGCAGACCAACCCGGGGATACCGCGGTAGGTGGCGTTATAACTCATCAGGACAAAGCCGACCCACACCAGCCACTCTCCGAAGTAATTCGGGTGCCGGCTCCAGGCCCAGAGGCCGCGTTCACAAACCTTTCCTTTCTGGGAGACATCTTTCTTGAAGGCGGCGAGCTGCGCATCTGCCACGCCTTCGATGATGAGCGCCAAGGCGACAATGCCCAGCCCGAGCCAGTGGATGGGGCGGAGGGGGCTGGGTGCACCATAGGGGCTCGAGGAGAGCAACGGCAGGCAGAGTAGGGCAAGTGCCACGGCTTGGAGGAAATAAAAATACGCCATCTGCCAAGGCATCCGAGCCCCAGCTTCGGCCCGCATCTGGAGATAACGCCCGTCTTCCTTATCCAGATGGCCCAGGACGCGTACCGCCAAGTGCGTGCCAAGCCGGAGGCTCCAGACGATCGTCGCCAAGGTCATGAGTAGGCCCTGTCCGCCCAGCGGCATGTCGTAAAAATGTACGTAAAGCAGTTTTAGCCCGACCAGCGCAAAGCCGTAAGACCAGGCGACATCCACGATCGACCAGTTATCAAGTTTGCGAGCAATCAGCCAGCAGAGGAAGAAATAGCCGCAAGCCGCCGCCAAGAGTGCCAAGAAGTCGAAGCCGAGATCGAAGAGCGGTGTCATGCAGGGTTTTTATTCATGAGGCGGCGGAAGGTCCAGCGTAGGAAGAAATTAAGTATCCACGCGGCCGCGGGCACGACGATGAGCCACCCAATGATGCCGTGAACGTAGGCCATCCAGAACTTCTCGAAGAAAATGCTGAACGACTCATTATACTGCTTCATGATGGCCTCGTAGGTCAACACGATGTGCCGCGATCCGGTCACGGTCTCGCCGATGCGCATGAACGGAATCATGAGCGCTACCTGTAGGACAAAGCTCGCATGGTTGACGATCTGCATCACCACGTGGTTCAGTCGAAAGAGCCGTCCGGCGATGACACATCCGACGGTAGTCGTGCCAATGATGGGGTTGATGGCGATGGCCAGGCTGACGGATACCGCGGCCGCCACGCTTTCCGGCGTGGCACCTTGGCGTAATTCCGCCAGCAGCGGATCACGTACCTTGCGGCGAAGCCAATCAGAGATACGTCCCATCCGCTAAGACCTTACGCGAGAAGAAGATTTTGCCAATGGTAGTCTCGCCTTTCGCCGTAAAGAGACAAATCAGAGCATATGCAGCGATGGCAAAATTACCGAGGGTCATCACGGCCACGAACCAAACGAGGCGAGGGACGACGGTAGGTTCGCGCCAAGCGACATACAGCCAGAAGGCCATGAAGCCGAAGTAGGCGTCAAACATCGTGGCCAAACCCCAAGGCTCGCTGCACACGGTGACGTATCCGCCCAAGACGTTTAGGCCCTTGCCAGCATAGGCGGGGAGCGACGACGTCGAAGGCGCCACACACGCATGCCACGACACCCAAGTCATGGCGATTAACACTAAGATGAAGTAAGCGATTAGACTTCGGCGTAAGTTCATAAGTGTAATTTAAGGGGTTAATCACTAAAAAGCAAATCTCCTTGAATCTCCAGGTAGGGACAGCACCACGCGCTGCCCTAGCTGCTATCTTCTGCCTTGGGTAGGGACATCTCTCCGACTCGTCCGTGTATCTGGTATCTGTGGCGCCCCTACCAGCTGCCTCCCCGGCCCACTGGCCAACCAATCAACTAACACCGCCTCTTTCCTCGCGGCGCTTATGCCGTGCGATTCGGCCGCACGTACACGGCCTGGACGACGCTGATGTTCCGATGTTCGAAGGCCGCCTGGCAATAACGGAAATATAAACGCCACTTCCGGATGAAGCGTTCATCAAAACCCATGCCGCGCACCTGCTCCAGTTTAGTTTCAAAAGCGTTACACCACGCATCAAGTGTCCGCGCGTAATCTGTTCCAAACTCTTCGAGGCGCTCTAATTGGAAGCCACTTTTCTGGGTCATGAGGTCGCCGACTCGGTTGATCGACAGGAGCAAGGATCCCGGGAAGATATGTTTCTGAATGAAGTCCACGCCGTCGCGGAACTGCGCGTATCGGCTATCCGGGCACGTGATGTATTGAAAGGCGGCGATGCCGTCAGGTTTAAGGAGCCGCCCAATCGACTCGCAGAAAGCGGGTAGGTATTTATGGCCGAGGGCTTCCATCATCTCGATGGAGACGCACTTATCGTAGCTTCCCTGATGGTCCCGGAAATCTTCGAGCTTCACGGTGATGCGGTCTGCGAGCCCCGCCGCTTGGACACGCTCGACGGCTAGGTCGTGCTGGGCTTTTGAAATCGTCAAGGAGGTGACACGACAACCATATTTCTTGACGGCGTGCAGGGCCCAGCCGCCCCAGCCAGTGCCAATCTCGATGACATGATCCGTCGGTTTGAGCTGGAGGAACTGGCAAAGGGCTTCGTTCTTGTTCGTCTGTGCCTGCTCGAGCGAAGCCGCGCCTTCCCAGCGAGCCGATGAATACATCATCGACGGATCCAGGAAGAGGCGGAAGAAATCGTTGGAGACATCGTAGTGTTCGGAAATATTTTTCCGCACGGTTTTCTTGTCGTTCGGCCGCAACAGGTGTCCAATACGGTCGGCGATCTGGAATAAGCCCACGCCGAGAGCCTTACTTGCCGAGCCCGACATGCCTGGGGTCTGGTCGATGTTCTCGATGAAGAAGCCGATGACGGCGTTGAGATCTGGCGAATCCCAATCGCCTTCCATGTAGCCTTCGGTCAGGCCGATATCCGCCGCAAGCATGATGCGCCGGAAGGCGTTGTCGTCCGCGACCTCCAGGCGGGCGCCGCCTTGGGTACGGGAATCGCCCAGCACGAGTTCGGTGCCTTCGGGCAGGCGGAGCGTGAGCCGTCCGCGCTTGAGCTTGGCCAATTCGTTTAAGACGAGTCGGCGGGCGAGAGTTGGTTTAGTCATGTCGGCCAGAAAGTTCGGAGGTGGGGTTGCGCAGGTTGCGTTGCCAGGGAATATCGGCCCCCTTCCGCCGGAACGGAAGTTTTTTTACCAACCCCAGCCAAGCGGCGTGCAGGTGGATGAGGGTGATGACTTTTAGGATCAGCAAGGGCATCTTGGCCGTCAGCCACAGCAGCCGCCCGTCCGTCAGCGGTACCTGTCGGCCCGTCCAAGCGCTCATCAGGGTCTTCTGTCCGCCTTCATAATGGTCGACGGTCATGGCGAGGCGTTCGTCCGGCAGCCGGAGCGTGAATTCGAATTCGGTATCGAGCGCGGAAAACGGCGAGACATAGAAACGTTTCGGGGTACGTAGCTGGAGGTAGATTTCGCCGGCGTTATCTTGCTTGAGGCAATCGCGCCCAAGGAACCAGGCTTTGCGCTCCCCGAAGGTATTATGCACCTCCGCGATGCCGCTGAGGAGCTTGCCCTTGCAACTGATCAGATAAAACACGACCGGGTTATAAGATTTACCAAACGCTCGCGGCATCGCGACGAGCTGTACTTTGGCGTCCAGGGGGATGGGTTCGCCTTGCGCGCGACAGAAGGCCCGCACGCGCTCCGCCAATCTGTCGCCCGGTTTGCCGAAATCTTGGGGCGTGGCTTCGGGTTGAAACATCTCCGCCGCGGGCAAGAAATCCTGATCCCTGAATTGATAGGGATGCCACGCGCCGCCGAGAAGAAAGCGGCCGCGTCCCAGGCGACCCCATTCTTCGAGGTCGACGGCGAAGGCGAACGCTCCGTGCGTGAAATGATGCTGCTTCGGCCAAAGCCGGGCATGCATCACCGCCGCATCATAAAGTCGGGCCATCTTACCCGCAGAGTGAAAGGAAAGGGACTCAGTGCAAGGTTCCCTTGGCTATCGCCCCTCGGGCACTTGCCAATTCTGGGCCGTTGGGCATAAGAAGTCGGGTGGTCTTATTAAGTTCACCGAATGATACGGCCGGGGTCTTGGCCTTGGCCTCCTTCGTCTTTTTATTATTCTCTCTACATTTCGAGCGGAAACGTCGCCTGCTTGACGATACCCCGGTCAGCAAGGCCCTCGGGGTCTTCATCGGCGAAGTCGAACTCGAAGGGGTCGGCCACCTGGAAAAGCCCCTGACCGGTTACCTTTCTCGCTTGCCCTGCATCATGTACGAATGGTCCATCTCCGAGCATTGGGAACGCGAGGAGGAGGAAGAGTATGTCGATGATAAAGGCCGGCGGAAGACCCGCATGGTGACGCGTTACGGCTGGGATGTCATCGCCAGTGGCGGCAAACGCAGTGGTTTCTACCTGCGCGACGAAACGGGTTACGTTTGGGTCAATCCGGAGGGCGCGAAGATCGAAATGAACAGTCTCTTCAACGAGGAATTCACCCGCGGCGATAAGTTCTACTATGCGCGCGGTCTTCCCGATGCCGTCGAAGGCTCGACGGGCGAACGCAGTTTCCATGAGGAGGGCATCGCGGTGGGTACGCAGCTTTTCGTTCGTGGCCGCGCCAGCGAACGCCCCGATATCGTCGCCGCCCAGATCAAGCAGGAGGATAAGACGGAGATTTTCATCATCACGCCGCGCACCGAAAAGGAATTAAGCGCTGGCGGGGGCGCCGCCTTTGTCTCGTGCGGCGTGCTGGGTGGCTTTTGTGCGTTTGCCACCGTCGCTGGCGCCGGCTTTGTCAACGGTCACTCCGCCAGCCAAGCTTTCATAGTTTTCTGCCTAATTTTACCGGTGGCGTTCTATACGGGTGTGTTCGCCGTCGGCTGGACTTGGATGGTCTTCAACAGTCTGGTCGGTGTCCGGCAACGGGTCTATCAGGCTTATTCTCTCGTCGATGTGCAACTCAAGCGTCGCGCCGAACTAATCCCTCGTCTGGCCGCTTGTCTGGAAGGCTATCGTCAACACGAAGCCACGGTGCTCGAAGCAATCGCTCGGTTACGTGCCCAAGCCGGCTCCGGTAATGTTGAGGCGCTGACGCCGATGCTGCTCGCGGTCAGCGAACGTTATCCCGAACTCAAGGCGATGGAGTCCTTTAGCTCCCTGAATGCGCACCTGATTGAGACCGAACAGCGCATCATGCTCGCCCGTAATTATTATAATAGCTGCGTGACGTTTTATAACACGCGCCTGCAGCGCATCCCCGATCGGTATGTGGCCGGTATCGTGAAGATGCAGCCCGCTGAACTTTTCCAGGCCGCGGGCTTTGAGCGCGTGGCCCCGGCTTTGAAGTTCTAATCAGGCCGCCCAAGCGTCGCGGCCGAGCAGCTGCGTGCAGACTCGATGCGCCGACCAGATACCGTCTTCATGGAAGCCATAGCGCTGCCATGCGCCGGTGAAGTGCACGCGGGAGCCGGCTCTTTCGTTGAGCTTTACGATCTCCGATTGGGCGGCGACCGCTTCCAACGAGAAGAGTGGGTGTTCGACGGGGATACTGCGGATAATCTTGGCAGGGTCGACTTGCTCGGGGTGATTGATCGTCACGACGAAATCCCCTTTGTCCGTCAGGCCTTGCAAGGAATTCATCCAGTAGTGCGTCGAGGTCGCCAGGCCGCCATCCTTGGCCCAGGTACGATAGTTCCACGATGAGCGGGCCTTCACGGTCTTGGGCAAGGGACCCATGTCGGTGTGCACAACGGCCACGTTCTGGTTATAGGAAAAGGCTCCCAGCAGTCGGCGCTCTTCGGCGTCGGCGTCCTGCAATAGGCCCAGGGTCAGGTCCGCATGCGTGGCCAAGATGACGCGGTCAAAACGCTCTTCGCCCGCGACGGTGGCGACCACGACTTTCTCGCCATCGCGCCGTACGGCGGTGACGCCTTGGCCGAAGCGGAAATCACCGGGATATTTTTGCAGCAAGGCTGCGACGTAAGTCCGTGAGCCGCCCTCCAAGGTGAGCCACTGATGCTGGGTATCCAGGCCGAGGAAGCCGTGGTTGTAAAAGAAACGCATCAACGCGGCGGCGGGGAAGCCAAGCATCTTCTCCGCGGGCGTTGACCATACGGCCGCCGACATGGGAATGAGGTAGAGGTTGAGGAAATCTTCCCCGAGATTTTTCTGCGCGCACCAGTCGCGCAACGAAGTCGTCTCCGCCGCCGGGGTCTGCCATTCGGTTTTAGCCAAGGTATTAAACTTATTAATCTGCAGGAGGAGTTTCCAGAAGCGCAGGCTGAAGAGATTTTTCCGTTGAGCGAAAAGGTGGTTGAACGAAGAGCCGCACCACTCAAGTCCGCTCGGGTCGTGGCGCACCGCGAACGACATGGTGGTGGGTTTGATCCGGACGCCGAGCTCCTTGAAGAGGCGGCAAAGGTGAGGGTAGGTGACTTCGTTGAAGACCATGAACCCGGTGTCCATCGGCAGCAGCCGTCCGGTGCCGGGCTCGCTAACGTCGATGGTGTGGGCATGGCCCCCGGGCCGTCGATCTTCGTCGAAGAGCACGACGTCGTGGTGCCCCGACAGGAAGCGGACGCAACCTAGGCCGCTGATACCGGAGCCGATGATGGCGATGCGTTCACGCACGTTGCGCTTCGGCTTCGGCCTTGGTGCGCTCCGCTTCCTCATACACGGAATCCGGCACTCCTTTGAGTCCCCAGATTAGCCCAGTCCAAGACATGACCTTGAGCCCGTAATACGTCGGGTCGAACTCCCACCAATAGAAGCCTTGCTTGGTTGTGGCCTGGTAACGGTGGTGATTATTATGCCAGCCTTCACCCAAGGTGATCAGCGTGAGAATCAATGAATTGCGCGATTCGTCTCCGGTGGTCTTGAAGCGTTTGGAACCGAAAACATGTGCGAGTGAATTGATGCAACCGGTACCATGGAAAAGCACGACGGTGGAGATAATTCCCCAGATGAGCATCTGCGCGCCAGAGGTGGCGTAGCCTTGGGCGGCCAGCAACGCACCGATTCCATAAAGGCTTAAGCCGGAAAGGATCGGGATTAGGGTGTCGTAGCGGTTCAGGAAGACGAGTTCCGGATATTTCGCGAGATCGGCGATCTTGGAATAATCTGTCGGGAAGTTCTTCTTGCTCGTGATCCAGCCGATGTGCGACCACCAGAAGCCGTCCACGACCGGCGAATGCTTGTCTTCTTCTTCGTCGGAATGTTTGTGGTGGTGGCGATGGGTGTAGGCCCACCAGAGCGCGCCCCGCTGGACCGCCATGGCCGTCCAAAGCGCCATGATGAATTGGAACGCCCGTGAAGTGGAGTAGGTCTTATGCGAAAAATAGCGGTGCAGAAAGCCGGTGATGGCAAACATCCGGAAAAAATAAAGGCCGACGGCGGTCCAGACTGCGACGGGGCTAGTACCGACCCAGATGACGCCGAAGCAAGCGAGGTGTAAGATGACGAAGGGAATGCAGCGCGGCCAGTCGACCTGCTTCGGGCTGGCCCGCAGGGTGTCAGCACCTTCCGGAATATAATCAGCGTCAAACCAGCGGATCAGGGAGCGGAATAATCCGTTCTTCGGCTCATGGGTCGGGGCGACGGGCATATAAAGGGCAGTTAGGGGGCACTTTTCACGTTCGCAACTGCTTTGACGCTTTTGTCTTTGGTCTTAAAATAGGGGCGAAAGGGTAGACAAACGCTCCGCCCCTCGACGCTCTTCTATTATCCTGATGTCCGATGCCCACTCCGATCAAGATTGGCGGGCCTGGTTTGCCGAACACGGCGCCCGGCTCCGGCTCATCGCGCGGCAGTGGACCCGTTGCGAAGCCGATGCCGATGATGTCGTTCAGGAGGCATTTGTACGTTTTTGGAAACATCAACGTCACTTACCCGGCAATCCGAACGCGCTGGTGATCACCTCCATCCGGCGCGCCGCCCTCGATCTTTTACGTCGTTCCGATCGGCGGATGGTTCGCGAGCGTGCCGTGGCCGCCGATGCCGATGTCGCCGAGTGGTTCGAGCCCGAAGCCGATCCACGCTTGCAGGCCCTCGCCAATTCCTTGCCGGCGCTACCCGTCGAACAGCGTGAGGTGATTGTCTTAAAAATTTGGGGCGACCTGACTTTTGATGAGATCGGCGAACAGCTGGAAATCTCCCCCAACACGGCCGCCTCGCGCTGGCGCTACGCCATGGACGCCTTGCGCAAGCTCATCACCGCCCGAACTTATGAATGAATCCGATTCCGAACTAGAAAACGCGCTGGCCAGTCTACGCCCGCGCCCGCCCGGCGCCGCCCTAGTGCAAGGCATCGCGCGCGCGCTCGACGCCCCGTCCGCCCGTCGCGGCGTCATTATCGCGTGGACGTCAGGGCTCGCCGCCTTGGCCGCTGCCGGTGCCGCGGTCTTCCTTATGTTAGTCTCCAGTCGTGCGCCCCAAGGTCCGTCCTACGAACTGGTTCGCGCCGAACAATCGCCCGCGGCCATGCAACTCCTGTCGCCCGTGCAATTGCAAGACGGCTCCTTCGCCCGCCCCGTGCGCGTGCATTGGGAAAACACCACGCGCTGGGAAGACCCGCGCACGCATACCCAGCTGATCAACTATCGCCCCAATGAGCACTTCGCGCTACTGCCCTTGGAGACCTATTAATTATAAACAAATCCGCCGTCGACCGACGCTCTTCTATTATACCACCCTTTCCCGTTGAAGCTTTAGCCATGAACTCCCTGCGCCAGATTCCCCTCCATATGCTCTTCCTCGCCGGCTTGGTCGCGCCGCTGGCGGCTCAAGAAAAGAAGTCCGATAAATCCGCCCCGTCGGCCGTCGATGCCAGCTCCTCCGGTGTCGCCTACGCCGGCCTTAATGTCGGCGCGCTTTCCGATCAGGCCCGCGCCAGTTTGCCTCACGCGGTGCCACCTGGCTTGGGTGTCCTTGTTGGTTTCGTCGATCCGGCCGGACCAGCCGTCAGTCATATCGAAGAAGGCGATGTGCTCATGCGGCTTAACGATCAAGTCTTGGTGAATAATGAACAGTTCCGCACTTTGATTCAGATGCGCAAGCCCGGCGACGAAGTGAAGCTCACGCTCGTCCGCGGCGAAGAAATGAAAGTGGTGTCCTTGAAACTCGGCGAGCGCCGGGTGCTGAAATCGACCGAGTCTTCTCTCCGCGCGGGTACGGCTCGCAGCCGCGCCAAGCTGAACGATCAAGGCTCCGAGTTGGTCGAGCCCAACGGCACAGTGACCGAAATCGGTCCCGGCAGCGTGGTAATTATTGGCCCAAATCACGGCCTGCCACCCGAGGTTTTGAAACGTCTCGAAGAGATGCGCTCCCGTGGCCTGATGCTCCCCGGTAACCCTTTCGCGCCAAGTGCTTCCCCGGCCGCCGCCGATGACATCGCCCCCCCTGCCTCTGCCGGTACCCAACGCTCGATGGCGAAATCTTTTTCGTTCAACTTCGGCTCCGGGGTGACTTCTTCTTCCAGTTCCATCGCGACGGACGCCCAAGGCTCCGTTTCCTTAGAAGAAAAAGACAGCAAGAAACACGCCCTGATCAAGGACGCTAACGGGCAAGTTGTTTTTGACGGCGAGGTGACCACCGAAGCTCAACGGGCGGCGATGCCCGAAGAAGCGCGTCGTCGTCTCAAACTCGTCGACGGCACTTTTTCGGTCCCAGGTTTGTCTTCGCCTCCCGCGGTCGAAGATGCCGCCCCGGTGAAACCGAAGAAAAAACTCAACCCCAAGGAGGGCGCTTAAATTTAGTGCTAGGTTTGGTGTTAGGTTATGCAACGAAGGCCTCCCGAGTGGGAGGCCTTCTTCTTGTCCGGCGAATTATTTCGGCGCGCCTTCGGGAGGTGGCCCTTTCTTGCCATTCTTACCGCCCTTGGCGCCCGGGCCGCCTTGGCCCCCGAGGTTGGAGTGCGGATCCATGGCCTGCTTGCTGAACGAGGGGTCGGCCGTACCCTTGTGTTTGCGGGGGATGAACGGGTATTCCTCGGTCATCACGTAATAGTAGGTGCCCTTCGGAAATTCTGGGGTGACGCCGCTGCGCCCGCCGAACTCGTCGAGGTCGCCAGACCCGGCGACGTATTCGAAGTCGAGGCCGAACGAGCCGTCGGGCTTACCCGTGGGGGTTTCTTTGCCATCTCCGCCGCGATCGGCGGCCTTGAGGTGGTAGCTGCTCTTCATCTTCTTCAGTTCGCTTTTGGGGTCTTCCGTCTTCGCGTACGCGTAGATCGCGTAGACCGGGAAGCCGTCCGCCGCCCAACCGACATGGGTCATCTTCTTTTCGCCCCCGGACAGACGCTCAATCAGCAGGGTGGGGAGTCCGTGATAATGGTAGGCGCCGTTGGGTTGGACGTGACCGTGGTTCTGGTCAAGGCCGAGGCCGACCTTGATCTTCGGCGTGGTGCCCATCTCGCTATTACTCATCAGAGCCTCGTAGTGCCACGGGTTGCTGCGATCGCCATCGTTGTAGACTTCAGCGGTGCCCGGGTCGAAGACGATGCCGTTCAGGGCGACGCCCCAGGCGGACATCATCCGGCCGCCGGCGCCTTCGCGTAACGCGGGGTGGACTGGCACCTCGAGCCGATACTTCTGTTCGGAGATGGCGTTGGGGTTGCCGCGGTTCGGGAAGGTCGCGACCTTGTGGTCCGGGATACCGTTCGACTCGATGACCCGCTTGTCTCCCTTGACGGTAATGGTGACCTTGTTCTGGCCGGGCGGCTTGGCATCAGCTTCCTTGAGGGGCGGGCCTTTGGACGAGTCGGCGGCCACCAGTGCGGCCGCGGCGAAGAGGAGGTAGGGGGTCGGGTTCATGGGGGTGTCGAGAAGAAGGATACCAGATTTCGGCTTAAGTGAAGGTTAAGACCGACCGAAGGGTTGGCTTTTGCCGAAAAATGTTTTCTCTCTGGTCTCATGGCTTCCACCACCGAAATTCTTTCCCGCGGCGTCGCCGGCATGAATGCCCTCGCCGGCATTTTTCTCTTGGTCGGCTACTTCCGCATCAAGGCGGGGGATCGGGCCGGGCACGGCAAAGCCATGGGGGTGGCCGTCGTAACCTCCGCCCTGTTTCTGGTTCTTTACCTGGCCTCCAAGGTCCACCTCTGGCTGGCCTTACACCGGACGAATATCATCTACCGCGCCGACGTCGGCCTGACTTGGGATAAGCTGCTTTATTATATCATCCTTATTCCGCACGTCCTGCTGGCGATCGTGGTGACGCCTTTCGTCATCCGGGCGGTGCTGCTCGCCCGCCAACAACGTTTCGAGGAACACAAGCGGCTGACGCGCTGGGTCTTCCCGGTCTGGCTTTACGTCTCGGTCACGGGCGTCCTCGTCTGGGCTTTCATGGAGTTCAGCGGCTCGCTCGCCGCGGCCGCGCTTCTGGCGTCGAAGTGACCCTCGCCGCCCTAGGGCATTTTCCCCTCGCCCCGCTGGGCCTTTCTTCTTTCACTGCATTCACTGAATATGGAAAGCGAGTCTCCCAGCCGTAGCCCGCAGACAGAAAAACTTTTTCTCTGGGCCTCTTTTATTCTGTTTTGCACGGTGCTCGCTTTTACGGCCTCAACTTACGGCGAAGACACCGCGCGGCTCGAAGCCATCCGCGCCACGGAGCGACAAAAGGAACAGGCTTACACGACCCTCGAACGAACGCGCGAGCAGACCGATCGTTATATTAATCGCTTTGTCTCCGATCAGGAATTTGTCCGCGACCAAGCCCGCGAACGGATGGGTGTGGCCGAGCCTGGCGAGATCGTTATCCGTCTGGATGGTTCCGCCGCCACGACGGTCCCGCGTGCTCCGGCCCGCCCGCCCGCCGCCCCCGCCCGCTAAGCGTCCTTGCTTGCCTGTCGGGCGAAGCCGCGACATTCCTAGGTCATGTCCGCACGGAAGAAGGCACAAGTCACTTGGGGCGGCCGGTTCAACGCCGGTCCCGCCGAATTGATGCTGCAGTTTGGCGAGTCGGTCTCGTTTGATCATCGGCTTTGGGCCCAAGATATCCGCGGCTCTCAAGCCCACGCGACGATGTTAGCTAAGGTCGGCATCCTCACCGCCAAGGAACGGGATGCGATTATCCGCGGCCTCGCGGCGATCGCTCAAGAAATCGCCGCCGGTAAATTTAAATGGAGCCGGGAATTGGAAGACGTTCACATGAACATCGAAAGCGCCCTCACCGCCCGCGTGCCCGCCGCCGCCAAATTACATACGGCTCGGTCCCGGAACGACCAAGTCGCGACCGACGTCCGGCTTTGGATCAAGGACCAATGCTCCGTCGTCGACGCCGGTCTGGTCGCCTTGTTGCAGGCTCTCGTGAAATTAGCCGTCGCCAATCAGGACGTACTCGTCCCCGGCTATACGCATTTGCAACGCGCCCAACCGGTTTCGGTCGCGCATCATCTCCTGGCTTATGTCGAAATGTTTAGCCGGGATCGGAAGCGGGTCGCCGCCGCCGCAGATTCGGCCAACTGGTGCCCGCTGGGCTCCGGCGCCATCGCCGGTACGACGCTCCCGATTCATCGGGCGACAACCGCCAAGCTACTCGGCTTCGTCGACGCAAAAGGTAAGCCGCGGGTGACCCCCAATTCGATGGACGCCGTCGCCGATCGCGACCCAGCCACAGAGTTCTGTTTCGCCGCCGCGCTCTGCGGCGTCCACCTCTCGCGTCTCGCCGAGGATATGATTCTCTGGTCTTCCGCCGAATTCGGTTTCGCCCGGATGCCCGATGAATTTTCCACCGGCTCCTCGTTGATGCCGCAGAAACGGAACCCGGACTCGATGGAACTCCTTCGGGGCAAGTCCGCCCGTTTCCAAGCTTCGCTGACGTATCTGCTCACGCTCACGAAAGGGCTGCCGCTGACTTATAATCGCGATCTGCAGGATGATAAGCCGCCGCTTTTCGACGCCGCGGATCAGTGGCAGTTGGCGCTCGCCGTCACGACGGCCACGATGTCCGGAGTTACCTTCAATAAGGCTCGCTGCCTCGCGGCGGCCTCCGACCCCGCCTTGCTCGCCACCGATCTCGCAGATTGGTTGGTCGTCAAGGGTATGCCTTTTCGGCAAGCCCACCATGCGGTCGGTCGGCTGGTCGCCGTCGCGGAAAAATTAAATAAGCCGCTCGATAAGCTTTCGGATGCCGAAGCTCAATCCGCCGATGCCGCTTTCACTAAAGGCTGGCAGAGCGTCTTTGATTTGAAGCGCGCTTTCGCCGCCCGGGAAAACGAGGGCATGCCCGGTCCGAAATCGGTCGCGCGTGAAATCGCCCGGTGGCAGAAGTCTCTGCGCTAAGCGCAGATGAACCTCGGCGTCCTCATTGCATCTTGCCTGACCGCGAGCCTCTCGCCCGGGCCGGCGGCGTTGTCGACCATTGAGACGGCCCTCCGCTACGGCCAGCGACGTGCCTTCTGGCATACGCTGGGACTCGCGGTCGGCGAGACGCCTCATCTCTTCCTGTCGCTCTTCGGCACGCTCTGGCTCACGCAGCATTTCCCATCGGCCCGCTTCCTCATCGCGGCGGCCGGGATGACCTACTTCCTTTACCTCGGCGCGACCCATCTCGCGCGCCCGCGCTCGAGCCTACCCGAGGGCTCGGCGCTCGAGGCCGGTGCATGGCGGCTTTTCTTCCGGGGCGCGTGGGTCAATTTCTCCAACCCGAAGACAATCCCTTGGATGATCATCATCATCCAGGCCGCGAACGTGCCCACCGCTGCCTTCGCTTGGTCGACGACGGGCGTATTCCTGCTCTGTACCTTGGGCTCGGAAATCTCCGTGATGAGCTTCTACGCCTTACTGGGCGATCGCTTGCGCGTGCGCCTGAAGGATGCGGCGACGATCCGTTGGGTTGATCGCGCGACCGGTGTGCTTTGGCTGGCGCTTGGCGTATTGATGGCGCGACAGGGGTATCAATTGCTTGAAGTCCTGCGTTAACCGAGGTCTCGGGTGCTTGTCAGCGGGCAGGGGCCGATTTATAAAAAAGGTATGACCCTCCCCAGTCTTGCCCGCATGGTCGCCGTTGCGTCCGTCTTCGTCTCCTCGCTCTTCGCCGAAGAAGCCCCGAAGAAGGTCGGCATCATCGGTCTCGATACGTCGCACGTCGTGGCGTTCACGACGGTGTTGAACAAGG
>JBAXRS010000024.1:0-23006 GCA_037131085.1 Verrucomicrobiota bacterium
TCGCCCAAGGCGGTCGCCGTGGCGTGGGTGGAGACGATCTGAATATCCTGCGGCTTCATGCCAGCCCGTTTGAGGGCCATCTGCACGCATTCAGCCTGACGTTCCGGATTCGGGAGCACGGCGTCAGTGGCGTCGGAGTTGATGCACCAGCCAGCGATTTCAGCGATGATAGGTGCGCCGCGGGCCAGGGCGTCCTCGAGGCGTTCCAAAATGTAAATTGCGCCTCCTTCTGAAATGACGATGCCGTTGCGGTTTTTATCAAAAGGTCGCGAAGCCTTGTTGGGGTCTTCGTGCGCGCCGAGGGCGCCTTGATTCTTGAAGCCGGCAAAAATGCCGAAGGTATGAATAGACTCAGAGACACCGCCTGCAAAGGCGAGGTCGACTTCCCCAAGCTGGAGCATTTGTGCGGCCTGGATCAGGCCGGCATTACCTGCCGCACAGGCGGCACCGATCGTGTAGTGCGGTCCGGTGATGCCCATGTTCATCGTTACTTCACCTGCAGGATTATTCGCCACCGTCCGGGGGTTGTGGTGGTGGGTCCAATATTTCGTGTCGTTACCGAATAGGGAGATATTAAAAATTTCATTCTCGGTCTCGACGTTGCCGTGCTCGGTGATGCCAAGGTAGACACCAACACGGGATTTATCGACCTTGTCCCAATCAAGTCCGGAACTGCCGAGGGCTTCGCGGGCACAGAATATTGAAATCGAACCGACGCGGGTGCCATTCCGAATCTCTTTCCGCTTCTGCCATTTGGTCGCATCAAAGTCGCAGACCCCGGCAGGGTGTTTGCCCATGTGGCGGACCTCGATTTCGGCGATTCGCGCCTTGCCGGCCAGCAAGTTGGCCCGAAACTCTGGGAGGGAGTTGCCGTTGGGGGCGGTTAGGCCTAGCCCAGTGATGACAATGCGGGGTTTGGAGGACATCTGACTAGCTCAATCAAGTGACCCATGGGCATGAAGTCAAACCCCGCTCCCCGCTTGCCCTTGCCAATCTATCTTGGGGTGTTTTCTGTGTTTAGAGATGTCCCAGCCGCTCAAGTGTTCGCTTTGCGAGGAGCCCGCCACCGTTCACCTTTCCCAGGTCGTTCAGGGGAAGGTCACGAAGGTGCATCTTTGCGAGGCTTGTGCGCAAAAGGGCGGCGCCACCGATCCGGCGATATTCCAACTGGCCGATGCCTTGACCGCTCCGGCCGTGGCACCGTCGCTGATTTGTCCGCATTGCGGGTTTACGGATATCGACTTTCGTAAACGCGGAAGGTTGGGCTGCCCAGATTGCTGGAAGACTTTCGGCGACGCGCTCGGCGGGCTCTTGATTAAGGTGCAGCACGAAGCCACCCACGTCGGGCGGGCGCCGGTAGGCGTCGCCCCCGTCGGGCAGATGCGCCACCGCCTCGAAATCGCTCGCGCGGAGATGGAGGTCGCCATCGGCGCCGAAGACTTTGAAGGTGCCGCTCGCTTACGGGACGAAATCGCCCAATTAGAACTTCAACTCCGTAATTCTTGATATGTCCGTCCAAGATATCCTTTCCGCAGAAAATGAGCTCACCCATATGCTGGGTGCGCAGCAGGCGGTCGTCCTCAGCACGCGTATCCGGCTGGCCCGGAATCTGGACGGGATGCCGTTCCCAGGTTGGGCGAAAGTTCCGCAACGGAAAGAGATTGCCGAACGCTGCGTCGAGGCACTTAACCACTTGCCGAAGTTTAGGCGCGGGCACGTCTTCCGGATGGGGGAATTAACCGACTTGGATCGAGCGGTATTGGTCGAGCGCCACTTGGTTTCCAAGGAACTTGCTTCCGGTAAATTCGGGGCAGCGGTGATCAGCAAGGATCAGACCTGTTCGGTGATGATTAATGAAGAGGATCACCTGCGGATCCAGGTTGTGAAGGCCGGCTGGCATCTGCGCGGAACCTGGAATATCGCCGAGCAATTGGATGATGCCCTCGGGCCCGATCTCAAATTCGCTTTCTCGGAAAAGCTCGGCTACCTGACCGCCTGCCCAACCAATGTTGGCACGGGCTTACGTGCCTCGGCGATGGTGCATCTGCCCGGGCTTTGCCTGGCCGGTCACATGGAGAAAGTTTCGCGTGCCTTAAGCCAGGATGGACTCGCCGTCCGTGGCTGGCTTGGCGAGGGCACGGAGGCCGCTGGCAACATCTTCCAAATATCTAATCAGCAGACCTTAGGGCTTTCCGAAGATGCCATCCTGCGCCACCTCGGCGGTTGGATTAAAAATGTCGTCGAACAGGAATGGAATGCACGTCGTAAACTCGCGACGGAAGAGGGTGACAAGTTTGTCGATCGGCTCTCGCGTTCCTTAGGTGTGCTGCGTTATGCCCGCCTGCTCACGAGCGCGGAGTCGATGAACATGTTATCTCACCTTCGCCTGGCCTGTGATATGGGCTGCCTGCCCGAAGAGCGTCGTCATATTGTAGACCGTCTGATGATTGAGGGCCAGCCGGCTCACGTGCAGATGCGGCAGGGTGGCGAGCTGGACAGCGACGGACGGGATTTGCGTCGGGCTGCCGTTGTTCGGGAGGCTTTACGCGATTTTCCGGAACTCGGACCGCCGCTGGCTTAGTCGTATTTCGGGGTCGTCCCATCCTTGCGCGATAAGTCATCGAGCATAGCCTGAACGCGGGCAACTCCGCCCGTCACGTCATCTTCGGCGAAACTGATTTCGGGCGTATTCTTCATCTGCAAGATGCCGCCGACCTTGGCGCGAATCTCGTTGCGGATACGTTTGAGCAAAGTGCGAGCGGCCTTTTTTGCGGCGTCATCGCCGGCGACCGCAAAGCCGACGCGTACCTGACGAAGGTCAGGCGAGACGTTGGCGCGCGTGATCGTGATCAGCGCCGCTTCGTTGCCCCAGCCTTGGCGCAGCGCGGAAGAGACTTCGCGTTGGACCAATTCGGCGACCCGGAGCTGACGTTGCGACATTTCGATTAAAGGCTGGGACGAATCTGGAGCATCTCGACGGCCTCGATGATGTCACCCGGTTGATATTCGTCGTAACCGCCGAGTTTGATGCCGCATTCGAAGCCCGCTTTGACTTCCGAAGCATCGTCCTTGAAACGACGTAAGGTTTCGACCGGACCGTTGTGGATGATCTTGCCATTGCGCACCACGCGAGCCTTGGCGGCGCGGCGGATAAGGCCTTCGGTGACCATACAGCCAGCGACCTTGTGTTCCTTGCCCTGCGGGAAGACGGCGCGCACTTCGGCAGCACCCAGCTTGCTTTCGCGGACTTCGGGGTCGAGCATCTCAGCCATCGCCTCTTTCACAAGGGTGATGAGTTCGTAAATAATATCGTGCGTGATTAGGCGGACGGCAGTGCGCTTGAGTTGAGCCTGCACGCCGTTATCCACTTTGGTGTCGAAGGCGACAATCGAGGCCTTCGCGGCGGCAGCCAAATCGGCATCGCTTTGGGTGACTGGTCCGACGGAACCACCGACGATTTCGAGACGCACCTTGGTCGACTTGATTTCAATCAAGCAACCTTCGAGAGCTTCGAGGGTACCATTGACATCGGCCTTAAGGAGGACGCGGAGAATCTTTTCTTTATCTTTGTCGAGTGCCGCCATCAAGCGCTCGAGGTCTGACATGCCAGGGCGGGCACCCGTGTTAGGCGCCAACTGTTGGGATTCGGCGAGCTTGCGTCCGGCGAGGGCAGCCTCTTCGGCAATCTCGCGGGCTTCGCGGTCGTTCTTGACGGTTTGGAATTTGGTGCCGGGTGCGGGGACGGCGTCCCAACCTAAGACGAGAGCTGGGCGGCCGGGGCTGACGCTGGGCATCCGGTTGCCATGCTCATCCATGAGGGCGCGGACTTTGCACCAGGTTTCTCCGCAGACAAAAGAGTCGCCCGTTTTCAGGGTGCCCTTTTGGACGATGACGGTCGCGGTTGGTCCGCGGCCCGTTTCCATCTGTGATTCAATGACCACGCCTTGGGCGGGACATTTCGGATTAGCTTTCAGGTCGAGGACTTCGGCCTGCAGAAGAATGGATTCAATCAGTTCATTCATGCCCGTTCCCTTAAGTGCGGAGACGGGACTCGTGATGACTTCGCCGCCCCAGTCTTCCGGGGTGATGCCGCGCTGCTGCATCTGCTGTTTGACGCGATCGATGTTGGCACCTTTGGCGTCGACCTTGTTGATTGCCGCCACGATGGAGCCCGCATGCTTCTGGGCGAATTTCAAAGCCTCTTCGGTCTGGGGCATAAAGCCGTCATCGGCGGCGACGACGAGTACGGCGATATCGGTCACGCTGGCACCACGCTCGCGCATTTTGGCGAAAGCGGCGTGACCCGGGGTGTCCAGGAAAGTGACGGTCCGGCCTTTATACTCAGACTTTTCACCCTGGTAGGCCACGGAGTAAGCACCGATGTGCTGGGTGATGCCGCCAGCTTCGCCGGCAACGACGTTGGTTTTGCGGAAATAGTCGAGCAGGGTCGTCTTACCGTGGTCGACGTGACCCAGTACGCAAACTACCGGCGGCCGCACGGCTAAAAGTGCCGGATCGTCTTCGGCGGGCTTCTCGACTTTCTTTACGGCTTGGACGCCTTCGCCGCGGTGGCGAATTTCTAAAGTATAACCATGGCGCTCGGCCACCTTGCGGGCGTCGGCTTCTTCGATGACAGAAGTCACGCTGACGACTTTGTTCAATTCCATCAGATTACCGATGACCTGAAATGGCTTGAGGTTGAGGGCGATGGCGAAGTCGCGCACAACGATGGGCGGGCGGACCGTGATGGTCCCCTTGCTGCCAGGTGCGACTTGGCTGCCGGTGGCGGCAGGACGATTGACCACGGGGGCCGTCATCGGCGGACGAACGGGCGGCACGTTCGGCGGGCGGACGGGGGGCGGGGTCGGTGAATTGATGACGACAGGAGGGAAGTCAGAGCGGCTCGGCGTCGGCGTAATCGGGCGAGCTGGAATGACCGGAGGGCGGGGCGGCAGGCTGACGGGAGGCGGAGCCATCGTCGGGCGAGGGGGCAAGCTGACCGGCGTGGGCGTGTTCGCCTTCGGCGCGACTGGCTTCGGAGCTTCAACTACGACTGGCTTGATCGGCTCGGGAACTACGACGATTTCTGGTTCCGGTGCCTTCTTCGGTAACTTATCTTCCGCGAAGGTCATGAACGCATCGCGATAGGTCTTGCCGAAATTACTCGAAGCGGCGGGCTTTTTTCCTTCGGAGTAAACGTAGTCTCTCCATTCCGGTAGTGCTTCTACGAATTGATCGACCAAGGCGATGAGGGCCTTGACCTCGAGTCCTAGATCTTTGGCGACGTCGCTGTAACGTTGGGGCACAACTACTTTCTTGGCTTCAGGCTTTTTCTTCTTCTCGGTCATGTGCTCGTTCGATAGTTGCGGCGATGGGTTTTTAAAAAATTAGGAAATTAGGCCTTACGCGTCTTGGCGACGGCGGCGAGGACGGCTTCGACTTCTTCGGTCGGGATACCGCTTTCCTTAAAGTCTTCAACCGTGGTGCCTTCAAAAGCTTCAAGTCCGGAGATGCCCAAGCCGACGAACTTCGCGATCAGCTCCGGGCTGACGCCCAGTTGTTCGGCCAGACGAACGGCGACATCGCCAGCTTTGGCTTCGAAGCTTTGTTCGCTGTGGGTGGACTTGGAGATGTTGAGGCCCCAGCCCATGAGCTTGGAGGTCAGGCGGGCGTTGCGGCCTTTGCTGCCGATGGCGATGCGCATGTCGTCTTCGTCTACTTCGAAGAAGATTGAGCGGGTACGTTCGTCGATGCGGACGTTGCGCGGACGGGCCGGGCGGATGGCTTCTTCCAAGAGCTTGAGCGGTTCAGGATGGTAGCGGATGATATCGATCTTTTCTCCGCCCAATTCCTTGACGATGTTACGCACTCGAGCACCACGAGCACCGACGCAGGCGCCCACGGGGTCGACCTTAGGATCGCGCGAATCAACGGCGATCTTCGTGCGGTAACCAGGGTCGCGCGCCATGGCGGCGATGGTGACGGTCTTGTCGGCGATTTCCGCGACTTCGAGTTCGAGGAGGCGGCGGACGAATTGCGGGTTGGCGCGGGAGAGGACGAACTCGCGACCACGCTGTGGGTCGTCGCGGATTTCCAGCAGGAGGCAACGGATACGATCACCCGTGCGGAACTCGTCGCCGTGACAGCGTTCCTTGTGGGTGAGTACGGCCTCGGCGGTGCCGAGTTCGATGATGACGTTACCGCGCTCGGTGCGACGCACGATGCCGGTGACGATATCGCCGACCTTGTCCTTATACTCTTGGAAGACTTGGTCTTTCTCGATCTTGCGGAAGCGTTGGTTGAGGAGCTGCTGCGTGGTCTTGGCCGCGATACGACCGAGGTCAGCGACGTTGATGGGCTTGCGGATCTCTTCGCCGACCTTGGCGTCGGCACGAAAGGCGACGGCTGAGACCGGGTTCATCTCCTGGAGGGGGTCCGAGACGGCATCGGTCACCTTATAGATGACGTAGGCCTCGAGCTTCCCGGAGGCGGGGTCGGCGGTGATGTCGACGTTTTGTCCCGACATGACCGACTTTTCGACGGAGGATTTGATGGCCTCGACGATGAGAGCGCAGGCTTCATCCTTGGGGATGTGCTTCTCTTTTTCGAGGTATTGGAGGAATTGTTTGATGTCGACGCTCATGGTATATGCGGTGTTGGCGGTGAAATGATTTAGGGACAAAAAAAGCGGGCCCAGACGGGCCCACCTCGGTAAAGGTGAACTGCGTTTGACCTTGGGCACGCCTCCTTTCTTGTCAAGAACGGTAAAGTTTCCGGGCCCGTGGGTTCCGCTTGCGCCCCGCCCCCGAACTCAGAAATCTCTCCCTATGGCTGACGAAAAGGTAATCTTCACGATGACAGGGGTGACCAAGTCTTTTGAAAAGAAGCCGATTTTCCGCGATATTTCACTTTCTTACTTCTTTGGGGCTAAAATCGGTGTTTTGGGCCTAAATGGCTCAGGTAAGTCCACTTTACTTAAAATCATGGCCGGCGAGGATGCAGACTTCGATGGCACCATCAGTCAGGTGCCCGGCTATACTTTGGGCTATCTGGCGCAAGAACCACGGCTCGATGAGCATCTCACCGTCCACGAATGCGTGATGCAGGCCGCGGCCGCCATGAAGGCTTTGTTAGAAGAATATGACGATACGTTCGTTAAGGTGTCCGAGACGGATGATGCCAAGGAGCAGGAAAAAATTCTCGCGCGCCAAGGCGAGATTCAGGCGATCCTCGACACGCGTGGCGGCTGGGACCTCGACGCCCGTATCGACATGGCGATGGAAGCCCTGCGCTGTCCTCCCGCCGAAGCCATCGTGTCCTCGCTTTCCGGCGGCGAAAAGCGTCGCGTGGCTTTATGTCGATTACTCCTGATGGAGCCCGACATCCTTCTGCTGGATGAGCCGACCAACCATTTGGACGCCGATACGGTCGCCTGGCTCGAACGTCATTTGCAAAGTTATAAGGGCACGGTCATCGCCATTACGCACGACCGCTACTTCCTTGATAACGTGGCGGGCTGGATCTTGGAGCTCGATCGCGGCCGCGGTATTCCCTGGAAGGGTAATTACTCATCGTGGCTCGGCCAGAAGCGCGCCCGGGTGGAGATGGAAGAAAAGCAATCGGTGGCCCGTTCGCGTTCCATGGAGCGTGAACGAGAATGGGCTAGCGCCTCGCCGAAGGCGCGTGTCGCGAAGAACAAAGCCCGCATCCGAGCCTACGAGCAGATGCTGACCCAAGATCAGAACCTACAGGAAAAGCTGGCGGAAATTTGGATTCCGCCTGGCCCCCGTCTCGGTGGCGCCGTTATCGAAGCCCGCGGTCTCATGAAAGCCTATGGCGACCGGGTGCTGATGGAAGAGGTCAATTTCTCGCTGCCCGCCGGAGGTATCGTCGGCGTGGTCGGCCCTAACGGCGCTGGCAAGACGACGTTGTTCCGCATGATCACGGGGCAGGAGAAGCCCGATCGGGGAACTTTAACGCTAGGCGATACGGTCAAACTCGCCTACGTCGATCAGTCGCGCGATTCCTTGCCAGCCGAAGCCCCTTTATGGTCGGCGATTTCCGACGGCCAAGATATGGTGCACCTCGGTAAGATTATGGTGCCGGCTCGTGCTTACGCGGCGCGCTTTGGTTTCACTGGAGATGTGCAACAGCGTAAGGTCGGCATCATGTCCGGGGGGGAGCGTAATCGCATTCACCTCGCCCGCCTCATTAAAGCTGGCGCCAACGTCTTGCTGCTGGACGAACCGACTAATGATTTAGACGTGAATACGATTCGCGCCTTGGAAGACGCCCTTGAGGGTTTCGCAGGTTGCGCGGTGATCGTGACGCACGACCGCTGGTTCCTTGATCGCGTGGCGACCCATATTCTCGCCTTTGAGGGCGATAGCCGCGTGGTCTGGCACGAGGGTAATTATGGTGATTACTTGGAAGACCGCCGGAAGCGGCTCGGGCTCGACTCCGATACGCCGCGCCGACCGAAGTATCGCCGGCTTACGCGTTAAGTCGTCCCGCAGCCTTGAGGCGTTTGCGCCAAGTGGGCATTTGAGCGATAAGCCTTTGCATCTGGCTCTCCGTCATCCGCCACGTCCAGTTCCCCTGCGGATTCCCAGGCGTGTTGAAACGGGCTTCGGTACCAAGGCCGAGCAGGTCTTGGACGGGAATGAAGGCACCGACGGCGGGCGAGGCTAGAGCTGCTTCCGCTAAGGTGACGTGAGGTTCTGCCATCGGTCCGAAAAACTGCTCAAGCCGTTCAAGTTCTTGCGGCTGCGCTTGGGCGAACCATCCCACGACCGTATCATTATCGTGCGTGCCTGTATAAACGATACGATCTGGAGTGATGTTGGCCGGGAAATGCGGGTTGCCTTCGGGCGGTCCGCCAAAACCGAATTGGAGAACGGACATTCCTGGCAGGCCGGCAGTTTCGCGCAAGACCTCGACCCCGGGAGAGAGTAGGCCAAGGTCTTCGGCGACCAGCGGGAGATCTCCGAGCGCGCGGGTGAAATCCAAGTCCGGCCCCGGCATCCATTCGCCGACCCGCGCGTTGGGCGAGTCTGCGGGCACGCTCCAGTAGTCATGCAGGCCGCGAAAATGATCGATGCGAATGGCATCGAATAATTTTAGGTCGTGGTGCACGCGCGATTTCCACCATTGGTAACCATCGGCAGCATGTCGTTCCCAGCGATAGAGGGGGTTACCCCAAAGCTGCCCGTCTTCGCAGAAGTAGTCGGGCGGGACGCCGGCGACAGCGGTCGGTCGCCCGCTCGCATCAAGCTGAAAGAGTTCAGGTCTGAACTTCGCATCACAGCCATCGGCCGAGACATAGATGGGCTCATCGCCAAACAGGGAGACGCCTCGTTGGCGGGCATAAATCCGAAGGGCCTGCCATTGCTGACTGAACAAGAACTGCAAGACAGCGGCTTCGGTTATTAAACCGTCGTCGACCTTTTGTTTTGTCCATGAAGTCGGGGCCGTAAAATCATGGGTCTCGCGCAGAGCCGAGAAACGCGTCCAGGGGTTGAGCCAGTAAGCCTCCTCACGGCGGAAAGCTTCGAACGTCGGATCGTCTTTTAATAGCAAAGCTCCGCGTGCGGCCGCACGGCGTAAAAGCGGTCTTAGGTCATTCCAGAGTCGGCCGTAGTCAGTGCCTTCGTCTCCGTGGCGATTAAGCGGGGCGATTTCGGCGGCCATCAGCATGCCGCGTGCGACGAGGTCGTCGAGGTCGAGCAGGTATGGGTTACCAGCGAAGACCGACAGGGCCTGATAAGGAGAATCGCCATAGCCTGTCGGGCCAAGCGGGCAGACTTGCCACCAGCTAAAGCCAGCGACTTGCAGGGCGTCGATGAATTGGCGGGCGGCTTTCCCGAGTGCGCCAATTGGCCCGTTGCCCGGAAGGGCGCTGATATGAAGCAGCAGGCCAGCGCTGCGGCGAGGGAATGCCCGGCAGCTGAAAGTCGCGGCTACTTCGCGGCCCCCGGACTTCATCTTAGCGAATTTCGACGAGATGCTTATCGCGCAGTTCGCCGAGCCAATTCTTTACCGCTTCTTTCATGCTTTCGGTTCGGACTTTGTCTTCGATTTCGTTCAGGACTTCAGGGTCGGCGACGGTGGCGAAGCCTTTAGGCCGATAACCTTCGCGGCAGAAGATAAACCAGACGGACTTGCTTCCAGGAATGTCAAATTGCAGGGGGGCGGAAATGTCTTTATCGCTCATGGCTTTGAGCGTCGTTACCACGCGTTCGTTGAGTTCATCGCAATTATGCCAGCCGGCATCGCCGCCCTTTTTAGCGTAGTCGTCGGTGCTGATGCGTTCGGCGATCTCGGCAAAGGATGGGGTGGCGGATATTTTCGGGCCCGTGAGTTTGAACATCGCCACGGCATCATTGATTTTCTCCGGGTGGCGTAAAGCCTCGGCCCACGTATCGGCCCGGGCTTTGGCTTCGGCCAAGGTCTCGGCAGCTCCTTGGGCCAGGGTGATCTGGCGGACCTGAATCTGCTCTTTGCGCTCAAACTCAGAACGGTGAGCCTCGTAGTAGGTTTGGATTTTCCCTGGGCTTACTTCCGTGGCTGTCCGGCGGATCTGGCCCAACATGTATTCGAAGATGATACGGTCTTCGATGAATTTGCGGTACGCCAAGGGCGTCGTCCCCGCGCTCCGCAGGGAGGCGACAAAGCGATTTCGGTCGCCGGAGAAATCACGGCGGATGGTTTCCTCGATATCCGCGTCGATGTACATCGCCGGTAGTTTGCCAGTTCCGGCGCGGAAGTCTGCGATGACAAGCTGCCGCTCGGTCATCGACCGCAGGGTCTCTTCCGCCGCTGCCCCGAGGGCTTTTTCGAATTCGGAATCAGTACGAACGGAGTCGCGAATCTGTCCGATTACCGGTTCGATTTGACGTCGGATATCGGAAAGCGTGATGCCCTGGCCGTCGGCGGTAGCGGCGATGCGATCTGCATGCATCTCTGACCAACGTTTGGCAGCCACTTCTTCGAGGGTTGGCGAAGCCTTTTGTCCGAACGCCAGGGCGGCAGTCAGGGCTAAGGCAGCGGTGGTTAAGAGGGCTTTCATTTTCCGGTAGGTTCAGGTATCCGGGATAAAAAGCCACGGATTTCTTTAAGTTTCCGCAGGGGGTCCCTTACGGTCAAGCGGGGAAAGCGATTCCCGATGAGGATTGGCTCGGCAAAGTTCTTTTTCCCTACGGCCAAGCACTTAAGAATGCTATCTTCGGTCGAAATCGAGGTGACGCCTTTTTGCTCAGCCAGGCAGCGGATATCAGCGAGTTGTAAGAGGGCGTCCGCTTCGGGGGGTAGTCGTCCATAGCGATCCAGCAAGGAACTGCGTAATTCAGCGACCTCCGAGCCATCGACCGCGAGGGCGATCTTGCGGAAGGCTTCGATGCGTAGTCGGGTTTCGGGTATCCAGTCTGCCGGCAAGGTGGCGGTGAGAATGGGGGCCTCGCCGTCGCCTGACTTGTCGGATGCGACGCCCAAGGGCCCTTGAGTGTGCATGACGAAATCCAGCTGAATCTCGCAGCGGTCGACCGCCGCGCCTTTGTCGCCCCGAAGTTTGGCGACACTCCGACGTAATAATTGACAATATAAATCAAACCCGACGGTGGCCACGTGTCCGCTTTGTTCGGAGCCGAGGATGTTGCCGGCGCCGCGAAGTTCCAAGTCTCGCATGGCGATGCGGAAACCGGCACCAAGCTGGTTGTATTGGCGGATGGCAGAAAGCCGACGGTGCGCCGTGCCCACGAGGTTGGCGTGACGATGGAGGAAGAGGTAAGCGTAGGCCTGTCGGTTAAAGCGTCCGACGCGACCGCGGAGTTGGTAGAGTTGCGCCAGGCCAAAGCGGTCCGCGCCTTCGATGATGAGGGTATTACAATTCGGAATATCTAAGCCGGTCTCAATGATGGTCGTGCACACCAAGACATCGTATTCTCCAGCGACAAAGGCCGACATGGTCTCCTCCAGTTCCCCGGCTCCCATCTGACCATGCCCGACGATGATGCGCGCCTTGGGGAGTAGGGCGGCGAGGCGTTCGGCCACGGCTTGGATGGTTTCGACGCGGTTGTGCAGGTAGAAAACTTGGCCGCCCCGGGCGAGCTCGGCCTTGACGGCATCGCGGACCAGACGCTCATCGTAGCTACGCACGATGGTGCGGATGGGCAGCCGCTCGCGCGGGGGCGTTTCAATCACGCTAAGGTCGCGCGCGCCGACGAGCGCGAGGTAAAGCGTCCGGGGGATGGGGGTCGCGCTCATGGCGAGTACGTCCACTTCCGCCCGTAATTGCTTGAGCCGTTCTTTGTGCCGCACGCCAAAGCGGTGCTCTTCGTCGATGATGACGAGGCCGAGTCGGCCGAAGCTGGTTCCATCCGAAAGCAAGGCATGCGTGCCGACGACGATATCAACGGTGCCCGCCGCAGCGCGGGCGCGTACTTCCGCTTTCTGTTTAGCCGTACGATAGCCGCTGAGAAGTTCGACGGAAACCGGCCAGCGGGCGAGGCGCTCCTTGAAGCTTTCGAAATGCTGCTGTGCGAGCACCGTGGTCGGCGCGAGAATCGCGACCTGTCGGCCACCGAGAACGGATTTGAAGGCCGCTCGTAAGGCTACCTCGGTCTTACCGAAGCCGACGTCGCCGCTGATCAGGCGATCCATCGCCGCTGGCCGTTCCATGTCACGCTTACATTCTTCGATGGCACGGGCCTGGTCGGGAGTCTCGCGGTGCGGGAAAGAGCGTTCGAATTCACCCATCCAGGGATTATCCTCGTCCTTGGGATGAGCGATGCCCGGACGAGACGAACGCTCAGCCTGCATGGCGAGCAATTGGGCCGCAAGATCGCTCGTCGCTTTTTCCGCCGCTCTGCGCGATTTTTCCCAACCGCCGCCGCCGAGTTTCGAAAGCTTGGGATGCGCCCGGCCGATACCGATGTAACGCGTCAGGAGATGCGACTCTCGCAGCGGCAAGTGGAGCATCGATTTCTCGGCGAATTCCAGCGAGATATAATCTTCGGTGCGGCCGTCATTTTCGAAAGGACGGATTCCCTTAAAGAGACAGACGCCTTGGGTCGCATGCACTAAGGCATCGCCATCGACGACTTCGCCGAAGTCGAGCGCTCTGCCCACCGCGGCGCGGACGGCGGTACGGCGACGGGGCAGGGAGGCGAGGGGCCTCTTGCGTCGGCCAAATAGTTCGCGTTCGGTCAACAGCACGAGGCCGCCGTTCAATGATCCAGATAATGCGCCGGGGGGAATGATGATGCCGCCACCGAAGCGCGCATGAATAATCCGCGGATTGAAACCCCGCACTTGAATCGCCGCTACGTCGGCTGACAGCCGCTCCACTGAACCGTTGGTGTCGCCGGCCAATAAGCAAAGGCGGCCGTCTTTGGCGAGCGCGGCCGCACCGCGGAGCAGGGACACTCGGGCGTGTGCCGGATCTTCGGCCGCCCCGATTAAGAGCGATTCCGATGGGGCTGAATCCAAGGCCTGGGCGAGATAGTCGGCCGGGGCTTCGTCGGTTTCCTCGAAGACTAATTCCGCCAGGCCGCTCCCATGTACGGCCACGCAGGCAGGGTCTTCCAGGCTTTGATCGACGGCGATGATCAGAGTCTCGGGCGGCAGGTGATGAAAAAAGGAGACTTCGTTGGCTTGGCCCGAATCATCGCGCGGCGCACAGATGACGAGGCCTTCAACTTCGCCCTCGCTGCGCTGAGTCGCGGGATCGAAAGGGCGGAGCGACTCGACCGTGTCGCCGAAGAGGTCGATGCGCACGGGCATCTGCGCGTTGAGCGGATAGACATCAAGGATGCCGCCACGGAGCGCGAACTCTCCGGGTTGTTCGCAGAGCGCTTCGTGGGCATAGCCGAAATCTTCGGCCAACCGTTGGGCAAATTTTTGAATGGAAAGTTTGCCGCCCTTACGCACGACAAGTTCGCGTTCGGCAGTCGATGCGAGGGCGGGCGCCCGGCGAACGAGCGAGCCGGGAGTGCAGGCGATGAGCAACGGCCGTTGCGCGGTATGTTGGCCGTGCCGGAGGGCGGAAAGGACGCCCAGCAAATCGCAGTCGGCTTCGAAGGCGGGCACCGCGGCATCGGCTTCGGTGAGCGTGCGTGCGACGGGCTTGCTGCCGTTGATCTCGCTCAGAAGTTGGGCGGTTTCTTCGGCCAGGGTTTCGGCTGCGCCGAGATTTGAAGCAAGTAATACGAGGACGCTGCGGTCGGCGCCTTCCGAGCAGGCGCAGGCCGCCCAAGCGTGCGCGGGCACGCCGGTCAGGGCACGGCGTGACTGAGCGGACATGCTTCTATCGAGTTGGGAAGCCTTCTTGCGTCAAGGCATCCCGTCATTAGAGTGGCTGCATGACGTTGGCTGAACTGAAAGCATCAGCGATTAAGGACGCTGCGCCGCCCAAGACCCTTTCGCTGGAGGCGAAGGCCCTCTGGTTTATCAAAAAAGGCGAATGGGATGCGGCCCATGATATCGCCCAAGACATGGAGACGCCGATGGGATCTTGGTTGCATGCGTTGCTGCACCTCATCGAGGGCGACCTCAGCAATGCCCGATATTGGTTCATCGAAGCTGGCCGGCCGGTGCGTAAGCCGGCCCAAATCGACGAACTTTGGGATGAGATTGCAGCCGAAGTGCAGTGAGCGCGGTTATGGTTTACTCAGCCACTCGAGATTAAACCGGGCCAGGGTTAGGCGTCCGCCGGCCATGGCGGCTAAACCAGGTGCCGCTCCTTGGCTCTCGCCGCTACGGCCGTAGAAACAGAGAATTGTACCGGCGTGGGTCACGGCCAGGTCGGAATACATGCCGGGCCCGGACTCGATGGTCTTGTTGGAAATCCAGGTCTGGCCTTCATCGCGGCTGATTTTAACGCTGATGTTCTTGCGGTCGCGATACTTGCCGGGTTCGGCCTTGCCCTTCGCTTTCTCGAGATTGTGCGGGTTGGAGAAGAGGAGCAGTTTCTGGCCGCCAAAATCGTAGCGGATCAAGCTGGCCATGCAGACGGGTTCCCAGAGGGCTTCGTCGAAGCGGGGGGTGCTCCATCCGGTCGCGCCGTCGACGCTGACGGTCACGAGACGGCGATTCGGTTTGGATTCGTTGCGGACGTTGAGCATGACGCGTCCGTCACTCAATTCCACGGCGGTGGTCTCGTTGGGGTCGACCCACTCGGTCGTGGCTGGGGCGGCGATTTCGCCCGCTTGCCAGGTCCGTCCAGCGTCATCGCTGAAGATCGTCGCCGCGACGCTTGGGTGGTGACCGCCGTTTGAGCCGGTGCCGAGGGAGAGCCAGACGGGCACCACCAACCGGCCGGTGCGGAGTTGGATGCTGTGGTTTGGCCCGGTTGCGAGGACTTTCCAGTCGTAGTTTTTCCGGAAACCCTCGAAAGCGGAGGTGATCTCGGTGGGCTTACTCCAAGTCAGACCGTCGTCGTCGCTGCGTTGATAGAAGCAGCGCATGTACTCGAGGCAGAAGAGCATGTGCACCGCGCCGCTCTTATCAGCGATGAGTACGGGGTTGTCGTAAGTGACGTCTTTCGGGTCAACGCTCTTGACGAGCAAAGCGGTGGGGTTCTTGGTCTTCGGGCCGGGTACGTCGGCGATGCTCTGCGGCTTGCTCCAGGTCAGGCCGTCGTCCGTGCTGCGCCGCAGGAGGATGCGAATGTCATCCCAGTCGGTGACCCCGGAGGCGCGTTTGCGGGCCTCGCACCAAGCCAATACCGTTCCTTTGGCGGTCACCACGACGCCCGGGATGTGGTAAAGTTTGTAGGCGGGGTCTTCGCCCACGGTGAAAAGATCGAGCTTCTCGAGGAAGGGTTCCGCCGCTTGGGCGAAAGCGGACAGGACTAAAGCAATGAAAGGCGTGAGGCGCATGGTAAACGATTTACCATTCACCGCTGCGACTGAACTTGGCCTTGGCGTTGCGGCCAAACTGCGCGCCAGCTTCGGATAGGTTGGTGATGATTTGTTCTGTGGATAGTCCGGCGGTGTTGCGCGCGGCCGGGATGATGGTCTGGCACTCGTTGGCATCCATGAAACTCGCCGCCTCGAGCAGGCGCGGTTGATCCTCGGGTGCGATCACCATGAACCCGTGCTTATCGGCATGGAGTAGATCGCCCGGGGTTACTTTGCGCCCGAAGATTTCAATTTCACAATTCCAACGCACAGGTTGGGTGTGGGCGTGGCCGACGCACATCCGGCGGGCCAGGGCCTTGAAGCCAGCGTTGGTCATCTCGTCGACGTCACGAATCGCCCCGTCGACGATCGTGCCGACGCAGCCGAGCGAACGGTGGACGTTGCTATTCACCTCGCCCCAGAATGCCCCGACGGTGTGGGGCTTATCTAGATCCTGGACGCAGACGATTTTGGGGCCAGGGATGCTGGCGAGGTAATAGCGATACTCATCCCAGGCCTTTGAGTTGCTCTGACGGTGCGCCGAGTTGCTGGGTTCGATGACCACGGTCACGGCGTAGCCGACCATCGGGCCCATCTGCGGCATAAAGTCGCGCGTCTCCTCCAGATTGAAGCCTTCCTTGGCCGGGTCGCGGCGGGTGATCTGCTCCCAGCCGTTGAAGATCGTGGGCGTGTTCCAGCGTTTGAGTTGCAGAAGTTCGGAATGAGAAAGCATGGGGAAGCGCTCATATATTTCTGGAGTGAGGCTGGCCTAAGTCAAAGATTGTCGTTCTATTTTTGCTGGGCAGTAACGAGCCCAGGGTTGTCGGCGGCAAACTGCATTCTGAACAGCCAGGCAAAGCCCGTCTTCAAGTACGATCGCGAACTCCTCATCGACTCCATCGGCGACATCTACCTCGGCGTGTGGAACGCCGACCGTCGTTACCCGTCCAAGTTCACGCTGGCTAAGTAACTTAGCTGATCAGCAGCAGACGCGGAGAGCCGGGGCGGTTTTCCGGGGCGCGGTGGATGCAGGGCGGCACGGGGCTGCCGGGCCAGCGCGTGGCGATGCGCCAGAGCGCGAAGGTGCCGAAGGGGTAGGGCGTCGCACCGGGCTTGGGCGCGTAGTGCGAGTCGAAGCTGTGTTCGTGCAGGAACTCGGCGAAGCCTGCGTCGTCCGCACCGCCGTATTCCTTCAGCAGCTGCTCGCGGATCTCCGTGATCTCGACCTTGAGGAGGGCGTCCTCGTTGCGGAGGCCTTCACTGCTGGCTCCGAAGTAGGTGCAGAGCCACGTGTCGACCTCGACGGGGGCGCTGTCGACGTGGAACGAGGTGACGTCCGTCGGCACGGTGCCTGCGTCGAATCCGCATACGCAGTCGTAAACGCAATTGAGCGACGGTACCAAGTCGTGGTCGCGCAGTAACTGCTGGTCGGCGAGCATCGCTTCGGCGGCGAGTTGTCCGGCCGGGGTCAGCTCCAGCGAGCGGATGCGTTCATCCTCGAGCACTACGATGCCTTCGCCGGGCCCAAGCTTCGCGATGACCTCGGCGTAATCGCCGGGCAATGTGCGTTCCCAGCAGAGCGCGTTGACGCCGTCGGCGAAGCGCGTGGACCAGAGTTCCTCGAAGCTCCGCACCTGGCGGATGCGGGGTAGGCCGGCGTCGCTCACTTCAGCGCGAAGCGTACGGCGAATTCCTTGGCGAGTGCGTTGTAAGCGACGGCGCCCGGGGAATGGATGTCGTATTGGAAGATGGTCTTGCCGTGACTGGGGGCCTCCGAAAGCCGAATCGTCCGGGGAATCATCGCCTTCATGACGAGCTCAGGGAAGTGGGTCTTCACTTCTTCGACGACCTGCCGCGAAAGATTCGTACGCACGTCATACATCGTCATCACAATCGCGCCGACAGTGAGCTTATCGCCGGCTCCCGCGGATTTCAGCTGATCGACGACACCGAGGATTTGGCCAAGGCCTTCCATCGCGAGGTATTCGGTCTGCAGGGTGACGATGAGATGATCCGACGCAGCCAGCGCGTTCATCGAGAGCATGCCCAGGGCGGGCGGGCAGTCGATGAGGATGGCCTTGTATTTGCCTGAGGCGATGAGCGGAGCGAGCGCATCGCGTAATCGTGTCAGGTAATTTTCGGCTTGGGCGAGTTCGGACTCGACGGCGGCGAGATCGACTTCGGAGGGAATCAGGTCGAGCTTATCGGTGGAGGTCGCGACGACCATGTCGGCGGCGTTAGCTTCGCCGTGCAGGACTTTATAAAGCGATTTGCCTTCGGTCTTTTCGATACCGAGTGCGCTGGTAGCATTGGCTTGCGCGTCGAGGTCGATGACAAGGGTGGGGATACCGAGTCGGGCAAGGCCGGCGCCGAGGTTGATCGTCGTCGTCGTCTTGCCGACGCCGCCTTTCTGGTTCGCGATGGAGAATATTTTAGCCACTTAAGCGTCCTCGATGGGGCGTTCGACTTCGGTCGGGGCTTCGTAATTGATGCCGGCGAGGCCGAAGCCGAAGTTCTTATGGAAGTCGGTCTGGTAGCCAGCGAAGTCGGCGTGCGCATCGAAGGTTTCCGTCGTAATCGTCGGCCAAATATCGAACACGGCCTTCTGGACGTCGGCGGACATTTCCCAGTCATCGATGCGGACGCGGCCGTTCTCGTCGAAGTCGAGGGCGTTGCCGTTGAACATCTGCTTTTCAAAGAGGCGTTGGATCTGTTCGATGCAACCTTCGTGGGTGCCCTTGGCCTTCATGATTTTGAAGAGCAATGAAACGTAGAGAGGGACGACGGGGATGGCGGAGCTGGCCTGGGTGACGACGGCTTTGTTCACCGAAACGAAAGCGCGGCCGCGGTGGAGCTTCATCAGGCTGTCGATTTTGCGGCCGGCGCGCTCGAGGTCTTCCTTGGCCTTGCCGATGGTGCCGTCCTTATAGATGGGCCAAGTGACTTGAGGTCCGATATAGGAATAGGCGACGGTCTGGCAGCCTTCCTTGATTACGCCTGCTTGGTCGAGTGCGTTCATCCAGATTTCCCAATCCTCGCCGCCCATGACCTTGACCGTCTGCGCGATGTCGTCGGCGGAGGCGGTTTCGAGCGTGACGTCGTTCACAATCTTACGATCGGTGTCGAGGTTCTTGGCGTGGAAAGCAGCGCCCGTCGGTTTAAGGACGGACTTGTAAGTCACTCCATCGGGCGCGGTACGACGAGGAGAGGCGAGCGAGTAGATGACGAGGTCGATCTTGCCGCCAGGCATCTTGGCTTTGATGGCGTCGATGACTTGGGTTTTTAATTCAGCGGAAAACGCATCGCCATTGATGGAGACTGCCTTGATGCCCGCCTTCTTGGCTTCGGCGTGAAACCCCGTGGTATTATACCATCCGGGCGAACCAGGCTTGTCACCTTCGCCGTTGCGTTCGAAAAATACGCCGAGCGTTGCGGCCCCAGAACCGAAGGCGGCGGCGATACGCGAAGAGAGTCCGTAGCCCGTGGAGGCGCCGATGACCAAGACCGATTTGGGTCCGCCTTGGAGGGGCTGGCGGGATTTCACATAGGCGATCTGCTCGCGGACCGCGGCGGCACAGCCGTCGGGGTGGGAGGTGATGCAGATGAACCCACGGACACGGGGCTTCACGACTTGCTGGGACATAACTCCACCTTTGAAGAGGCAGATACTGAGTTCAATCCGTAAGTATGAGGGCAGGGATGGTCAGCGGACCGCGCCCGTATGGTTTCCTCTCGCTTGTGCCGCTTTCTTGCCGTCTCTTCTGGGCATGTTCAGCTCCAGGCTTGATTTTGCAGATACCACCAACGCCTTAAGCAAGGCGCGCGATCGGCGTAAAGTGGCAGGGCAATCGACCATTGATTTATCCGACTCCAATCCGGCCAACGCGGGGTTCTCCTGGTCGGTCGCTGATTTAGGTTCCTTGCTCCGACGTGAGGGTATCCAGCGCCAAGATCCGGATCCGCATGGCCTGGCCGTGACGCGCACGGCGATTTCCGATTATTATACCGTGCGCGGAGCCCGCGTGCCCACGGATCGGTTATTTATTTCGGCGAGTACCAGTGAGAGTTACAGCTGGTTATTTAAATTATTGTGCAATCCTGGAGACGAAGTCCTCGTGCCGGAGCCCGCTTATCCGTTACTCGAAGTGATCGCCGCCCTCGAAGGCGTGACCTTACGGCCTTATCAGGTGGTGCAACTGGCCGGCGAGTGGGTCATCGACACCGCTAGTCTTTCCGTGACACGGCAGACCAAGGCCATCGTCTGCATTAATCCCTCCAATCCCACGGGTTCTTTTGTGAGCCGCCGCGACCGCGATGTCTTGCGTGGCTTTGCCCAAAAACACGGCTTGGCCATTTTGTGCGATGAAGTCTTTTTGGATTATCCGGCAGAAGGAGTCGCTTCGCCAGGCACGTGGGCCGGGGAGGCGCAAGTCGCCACGTTTGTTTTGAGCGGGCTTTCCAAGGTCGCCCTGACCCCTCAATTGAAGCTCGGTTGGATCGCCGTCGCTGGCCCGATTGATTTCGCGATGGAAGCCTGTCGTCGATTGGAGCATATCGCGGACGCTTTTCTTTCGGTAAATACGCCAGCTCAACTAGCCCTGCCAGATTTGCTTCGCCGGGCTGAGCCCTTGCGGGCTTCCGTGCGGGCGCGGGTCGCCCAAGGCGATGCGGCTATGCGCTTATGGGCGATTAATTCAGCCAACCGCTGTACCGTTTTACCTCGGGCCTCGGGCTGGTCGGCGATCGTCACCCTCCCGCCCGGGGTTTCAGAGGAGAAGCTCCTTCTTAATGCGATCGATGAGGGGGTTTGGGCTCACCCAGGTTATTTTTACGGAATGGCGCCTATCACGCCGAGTGTCGTTTTAAGCCTTTTGACCCCGCCAGACATGCTTTCGGCAGGGCTCCAGGCCTTGGATCGGGCTTTGAAACGGAGCTAGGCGACCAATTACCGCTTGCCAAGCGGCTCAGCACTCCTTTGCTCCAACTTTCCAAAAGGAGCTCGAACACTATGTCCCGTATCTGCAGCGTCACCGGCAAGCGCCCTCACAAAGGCCGTCGTATCATTCACCGCGGTCAATCCAAGAAGAGCGGTGGTATCGGCTTCCAGCTGGTCAAACAGACCAAGCGCGTATTCCGTCCCAACGTCCAGCGCATCCGCGTGCTCCAGCCTAACGGCTCGGTGAAGCGCCAATGGGTGTCCGTGAAGGCGATCAAGGCTGGTCTCGTCACCAAGGCCTAAGACCTCTCCCCCCTAAAGGAGAAATAGCGACCCGCCGCCTGGCGGGTTTTTTGTGCCTAATGGGTCGCGTGCTCGCAGTTATTCCCGAAATTCGCGACGTCTCCGCTCCGAAGGCCTGAAGTTATTTAGCGGGTAAAGCGCTGCCAGAGGACGGCGCCCCAGATGGCCATACCGATCACGATCGTCAGGAAGACGGCGGCGCTGCCCATGTCTTTGGCGCGTTTGGCCAAAGGGTGGCGCTCGAGCGAAATATGATCTGTATTCGCTTCGATGGCCGAGTTGATGAGTTCGACAATAAGGATAAGTTGCAGGACCGAAAAGAGGAGGGCGTGCTCGAGTAAGCTGATGCCAGGGATGAGCCACGCGATGACTGACAAGGGTATGACGATCATGAGCTCCTGCTTGAAGGCCTCCTCGTGCTTGGCCGCTGCCCGAAGTCCGTCCCAGGTATAACGAAGAGCGTTGATTACACGAAACAGGCCCCCCTTTGATTTCATCGTTTTACCGTAAGGCGTCGGGTTTTGCATGCGCTAAGGAGTGTTATTGGCGGATAAAGGAGAGAGCAAAGGCAATTTTACCCCCAAAAATCGCTTGCCAGAGGGGGGTGCTACCCTAGGTTCAGTGGTTCCCTAGTCGGGAAACCACCATGCGCGACGAATACCTCCAGGAAGCCCGTAAAGTCATCCCAGATGCAAACATTCTGATCAATGTCGTCTCCAAGCGCGTGAAGCAGCTCCGGGCGACGGCTGACTATTCCGTCACCCCTCCTAAGTTTAATCACCTCTTGGGCGACGTTTTTGAAAAACTCTCTCCGGAAGACGTGGCTTTGCGCGAAATCATCGAAGGCCGCATCACTTGGGAGTTCCGTCCCGAAGATCGCCTGCCTACCTAAGCGCCGGTCCGCTCCTGCCGGTTTTCCCGGCGCGTAGTCTTTTCGTTTCCGATGGCCGCCCGCCGAGAGCATACTCTTCCCGAAGTCAGCAATCCTAAGGCTGGACGAGATTACTTTATTGGCCAGACCTATGAAGCAGGTATGATTTTGCTGGGCACCGAGGTGAAGGCCTTGCGGGCCGGTCGGGCTAATATCGCCGACGCTTTCATCAAGATCAGTCCCAAGGGTGTGATGCTCTACCACGCGCATATCGCGGAATATGATTTCGGGAGTCACAATAATCATGACACCTATCGGACGCGGCCCCTGCTTCTCAAGAAGTCCGAGGTCGATAAGATCGTGGCTGAAATCCAGTCCGGAGGCCATGCGATCGTCCCGCTGAAAATTTATTTCAAGCACGGCTTAGCCAAATGCCTGCTCGCGGTCGGCAAGGGTAAGAAACAGCACGATAAGCGGCAGGATATCAAAGAACGTGAATCCAAGCGCGAAATCTCCCGTGCGATGAGCCGCCGCCGGTGAAGCCGCCCCTGCATCTGATTCTGCTCCGCCCGGAGATTCCGCCGAACACCGGCAATGTCGGTCGCATGTGCGCCGTGACGGGTTGCGTCCTGCACCTCGTCCACCCGCTGGGCTTCAAGATCGATGACGCCAAGCTCCGCCGGGCGGGCATGGATTACTGGCACGAGCTTGATGTCCGCCACCACGACAACTGGGAAGCCTTCCTGGCCTCGCCCGGGCGCCCGGAACGCCTTTGGCTTTTCACCACCAAGACGACGCGCGGCCTTTGGGATGCGCAGTTCCAGGAAGGCGACGGTCTCGTCTTCGGTAACGAAGGCTCCGGCACGCCCGATGAGATTCACGCGTGGTTCGGTGCGGACCGCGAAGTTAAAATCCCACACTTCAACGATAAGACCCGTTCGCTCAACCTTTCGACCGCCTGCGGAATCGCCACCTACGAGGCGCTGCGGCAGATTAAGCG
>JBAXRS010000025.1:0-22994 GCA_037131085.1 Verrucomicrobiota bacterium
GGCGGCCGCCCGATCTTCGATCTTTACGCCCGCGGCCCGGAGCGGGGTGCCGGTCTCAGCGGAAGCAACGGCTACCTACCGTTTCGAACTGCGCTAAGTTATTTGTCCGCGGGAATACGTTCCCAGGCTTTGACCCAGTCGACCTCGAAGGTGTTCTTTGATTTCTCTTTCAGGCCATAGCCACGCTTGGGACGTTCGCCATTCCATGATTTGACGGTCGACTCGCTGGTTAGTAACAAGTACTCGGGCGCCTTGGAGCCGGGACAATTCTTATCGGTGGCAACGATTTTTCCGTCGAAGGTAAAGCGGTAGCCCAAGTCATTCCATTCGACCCCGTAGACGTGCCAGGATTTGCCGGCGACGGTCGTGAATTGCCGACTACTCGTCTTGTGTACTGCGGGGTCGACCAAGCCGCCCCAATGAAGGGCGTATTGATAGGCGCCTTTCATCAGACCCGTGGTCTCAAGGATATCGATTTCCACGCCGTCGGTGGCTGCTGCTGAAGGACCTCCCTTACCGTAAGTTTCGGATTGGGCCCAGAAGGCCACCTGCGTCCCAGGCTGAACCGCAAAGCGGCAGCGCGCTTCGGTCTTACCTTGAGTGAGCACGAACTTTTTCCTCGTCGTCACGAAGCCGCAGTAAGTCGTGCCGTCGACGTCGGTCCAGGTCGTGATTGTCAGCTGACCATTTTTAATATCGACGGATTTCTCCGAGTTTACGGCGTCTTTTCGATCCCCAGTTTCGATATTCCAGATTTTTTCGTTCAAGGAGGACCCTTCGAAATTTTCATCGAGGACCAGTTTAAACTTCAAGTCGTCTGCGCCGAAGGCGGCCGTCGTAACTAGCAGGAAAAGCGTACGCATGTTACTTGATGACGATGTAGCGGGGGTCTGAGCCTAAGAGCAAGGTTCCAAGGCGACCCCAGTCTCCTTCTTTCAGTCCGCGATCCATGATGAGGGTCGTGTCGGCGAGGCCGCCGCCAGGGGCGCAGTGGACGGACCAGAGCGGCTCGCTGCTGGTCGGCAACATGGCGAAGCGGATATCGCCGACGGAGATGGCGCCAGGGAGAACTTCGTAGGAATTCCAGCCACCGGTGAAGCGGGAGAAGTCGGCGATGACGTGAGCGCCTTCGGAGAAGGCCGGCGGATTACCAGCGGAGTTTACGGTCCAGGCGGCCCGGCTTTCACCGACCACCAGTCGGGTGTCGGTGAACGGGATGTTGCGGAGGGCGGCGACCTGCCAGCGGCCGTCGTGCAACCAGACCGAGCGCCACACGATGAGATTGGAAATCGTCGGCTTCACCGCGAGGCGTGCGGGTTCGATGTGTCTTTGCGCGAGCCAGGTACGAAGGCTCTGTTCGGCGCGCGCGTGCTGCCAAACGCCGAGCAACGCGTACGCCCCGAACCAGAGCAGACCGTAGCTCGCGAGGCGGACCGATTGCCGCCGCCAGGCCAGGATGGCGAGGACGAGTAAGGGCAGGGTGGCGAGGAGGTCGATAATCGGAAGACAATCCCAAGCATAGCGCGTTTCGTTGAACGGCCAAAGTAGCATGGTGCCGTAGCTGGTGCAGCCATCGCAGAGTAGGTGGGTCAGCGCGCCGGCGAGGCCCGGGAGAAATAGTGCGCGCCAGCTGACGTTGTGATGGCGGCGAAAGAAAAGGGATGTGAGCCACGCGCTGAGTAGCGCCCAGACGGGCATGAAGACGAAACTGTGGGTAAAGTGGCGGTGCCACCGAAAGGCTACCAGCGGGTCGCCGGATTGACGGATAAAGACGTCGAGGTCCGGGGCTTCGGCGGCGAGCAGGCCGGCGAGCGCGGCGGCGGAAAGTGAGCTACCGCGGCGATGGACGATAATGCCGGCGGTAATGCCCAAGGCGGCATGCGTGACGTTATCCATGCCGATAAGCTTAGGTGGCGGTGGCGGGGAAGTCAGTTGGATTTATATTTCATTTCCGCTTCTTCGGGCTGGATATTATGGGGAACTAAGGCCGCCTAAAGAGTACTCACTCTGATGACCCTTTCCCGCGCAGCTGCTGCCTTGCGTTGCTCATAGGTGTTTCAACGCTGGCAGTCGAATCGACGGTCAAGGTGGCTTAAATGCTTCCATCCCAACGCCCAGCCTTGACCGAAGCTAGCCCTCGGACAAAACTCCCCTTTCCCAATCCCCACATCCTACCATGCGCTTCGGCCTTAATACCTTCCTCTACGCTTCACCTTTCACCAACGAGAGCGTTTCCATGTTCCCCAAGTTAAAGAAGTGGGGTTTTGATTCAGTCGAAATTCCCGTGGAAGATCCGTCGCACGTCGACCCGCGCTTCTTGAAAGCCGCCGCGGCGAAGGCTGGCCTCGCGATCGGTTCAATCTGTGCCTGCATGGGCCCGGGCCGAGATTTGCGCGGCAACGCGGCCGACCAAGCCAATGGCCGGAAATATATCAAAGCCTTAATCGACCAAGCCGCGGAGATGGGCTGTCCGCGTTTGATTGGGCCGCTTTATTCCGTGGTCGGCCTCATCGGCGCCCATGATGACAAGACCAAGGCCAAGCATTTCAAACTGGTGGTCAAGAATCTCAAGGAGCTCGGCAAGCATGCGCAGCAGAAAGGCATCGAGCTCGATATCGAGCCGCTGAATCGTTTTGAAACCGACTTCCTCAATACCTGTGACCAAGGCCTGCGTCTGGTAAAGGCGATCAATCTGCCTAACGTGAAACTTCACCTCGATACGTTCCATATGAACATCGAAGAGAAAAATCAGGCCGCTTCGATTATCAAGGCTGGCAAGCACCTCGGCCACTTCCACGCTTGCGGTACCGATCGTGGCACGCCTGGCGGCGACTCGCTCGACTGGAAGCCCATCGTCGCGGCACTCAAGAAGATCGGCTATAAGAACGATGTCGTCATCGAATCTTTTACCACGGACGTGAAAGTCATCGCTCGGGCCGCTGCCATCTGGCGCAAGATGGAGCCCCATCGCGATGACATCGCCGTCAAAGGCCTTAAGAATTTGCACCGTTTCTTCGGCAAGCAGAAGTAAGCGATTCTCTACCCCATAAAATTCATGAAATACCCCATCGCCCTCTTTGCGCTCGTGACACTTTGTGCCACGGTTTCCGCTGAAGATAAAAACCTCTTCAACGGCAAAGATCTCACCGGCTGGAAGGGCTTGGATTTCTGGTCCGTCAAGGACGGCGCGATCACTGGCCAGACCACCGCTGAGCACCCGACCAAGGGCAACACGTTCCTCGTCTGGGAAGGCGAAGTCGCCGACTTCGAGCTCACGCTCCAGTACAAGATCGTCGACCTCGACGGTAAGTCCGAAAAGTTCGGCAACTCCGGCATCCAGTATCGCTCCAAGGTCGTCGACGAAAAGGGTTTCGTCGTCGCTGGCTATCAGGGCGATTTCGAGTGCGGTAAGGCATACTCCGGCATCCTTTACGAAGAGAAGGGGCGCGGTATTCTCGCCAAGCGCGGCGAGAAGGTCGTCATCCATGAAGGAAAAGACGCTAAGAAGCCAAAGCTTGAGGTGACGGGCTCGGTCGGGAAATCCGACGAAATCCAGGCCAAGATTAAGGCAGCTGATTGGAACGAATATCGCATCGTCGCCCAGGGCGGCCATCTGCAACACTTCATCAATGGCGTCCAGACCATCGACGTCACCGACGAGACTGCCATCGGCGCTAAGAAGGGCGTCCTCGCTCTTCAGCTCCATGCGGGCACGGCGATGACGGTCCAATTCAAGGACATCCTCTTGAAGGGGATCAAATAATCTTATGAAAAAATCCCTCTTAAGCCTCCTCCTGCTCACGGCCGCTACACTCGTCTCGGCTGCCGACAAGAAAAACGTCTTACTCATCGCGGGAAAGCCGAGCCACGGCCCTGGCGAGCACGAACATAATGCGGGTATTCAACTCCTCGCCGCTGGCCTGAAGCAGAGCGCCGCCGGGCTCGTCAATGTCGACGTCTCCTTGAACGGCGAATGGCCTTCCGATGAGCGCGTGGCCAAGGCGGATACCATCGTGATTTATTCCGACGGCCAGGCAGGTCATCCGGCCGTCACCCATCTCGCGCAGTTGGCGAAGAAGATGGAAGCGGGCTGCGGTTTTGTCTGTCTGCACTATGCCGTCGAACCCGTCTATGAACGTGCGGGATGGTTGAGTGTGGACGGTAAGCCGATTGATCCGCCCCCAGCTGGCCGTTCTTCGACGGGCGCTGGAGCCAAGGAATTCAAGGAATGGCTGGGCGGATATTTCGAGCAATTCTGGTCCGTCAATCCTCACTGGTTGGCCGACTTCAAGACCTTGCCAAACCATCCGGTCAGCCGAGGGGTGAAGCCTTACGCGTCTTCGGATGAATGGTATTTCAACCTACGCTTCCGCGATAACATGGAGGGAGTTACGCCCATTCTTTCGGCAATCGCTCCGGATGATACGATGAGTCGCAAAGATGGCGACCATGGCGGTAATCCGGATGTGCGGAAAATGGTGCTCGAAGAAAAGAAGCCACAAGTGGTGGCTTGGGCGGTCGACCGCAAGGATGGTGGTCGCGGCTTCGGTTTCTGTGGCGGCCACTACCATGCGGGTTGGGCTCTCGATAGCCAACGCACCTTAGTGCTCAACGCCATTGTTTGGACGGCTAAGGCGGATGTTCCGGCCGATGGCGTTCAGACCAAGTTTACCGAGGATGAATTGAAGGCGAATCTCGATAAGAAGACTCCGCGTAAGGTTGCCCCCAAGCCGGCAGTAAAAAAGTAGGCGGGCGACGTTTCTGGCATATTTAGGCCGGAGGTTCGCCTCCGGCTTTTTTGTGCCCAGAAAAGCGGCTCGTCGTTTGACCTCCGGGACAGCCTCGCAATCTTGATGGCATGTCCAAGCATATCGCGATTGTCGGCGGCACCTCCGGCATCGGTCGCGCAACCGTCGTGCAGCTCCTGGCTGCTGGTCATCAGGTTCATGCCGCGTGCCGCTCGCCGGAGAAGTTTGCCGATCTCGGGATTGTCGCGCAGCCGTTCGACGCCTCGTCACCTGGTCCGCTTAGTTGGCCGGAACGCCTCGACGGGTTGGTTTATTTTCCGGGCACCATTGTTTTGAAACCCTTTCATCGGCTGACCGCGGAAGATTTTCAGCGCGACCTGCAGGTGAACTTCTTCGGCGCCCTCGCTGCGCTGCAGTCGGCGCTGCCAGCGCTCAAGGCCTCGGGTAATGCTTCCGTCGTGCTCTTCTCCACGGTCGCCGTCGCGCAGGGCATGCCCATGCATGCGAGCATCTCGGCCGCCAAAGGCGCCGTCGAAGGCCTCGCGAAGAGCCTTGCGGCCGAATGGGCGCCCATGATTCGCGTCAACGTCATTGCGCCGTCGCTGACGGAGACGCCGCTTGCGTCTGCATTTTTGAACTCCGAACTAAAGAAAGAAGCCGCCGCCAAGCGTCATCCGCTGCAGCAGGTCGGGCAGCCGGAAGATATTGCCGCCGTCGTCGCGCACCTCCTGTCGGATACTTCGCGTTTCATGACTGGTCAGGTTTTGCGCATGGATGGCGGGCTTTCCTCGGTGCGGATTTTTTGAGGGCACAAAAAACCCGGGCGCGGGATAGGCCCGGGTTCTGGTTAAGCCGAGGTTCCGCTTAGATCAGCATCAAGGCCGGCTCTTCGAGGAGTTGCTTGAGTGCTTGGAGGAACTGCGCGGCGTTGGCGCCATCGACCACGCGGTGGTCGCCGGAGAGACCAATGACCATACGATGACCGACGACGAGACGGTCATGGGCATCGACAACGGGCTTCTTGATGGTCGCGCCGACGGAAAGGATGGCGGCGTTGGGGACGTTGATGATACCGAAGAAACCAGTCACGCCGAACATCCCGAGGTTGGTCACCGTGAAGGTAGATCCGGACATTTCGGCCGGCGTAAGTTTCTTTGAGCGGGCTTTCCCGATCAGGAGCTTGGCTTCGACCGCGATATCCTTGAGCGTCTTGGCGTGAGCGTCACGAATCACCGGAGTGACCAGCCCGTCCTCTAAGGCGACTCCGAAGGAAAGGTGCACGGCGCCGTGTTGGCGGATGCTCGTACCGGCCCAGGAGGCATTGACGGCGGGCACGCGACGCAAGGCTTCGGCGGAGGCCTTCAGGATGAAGTCGTTGACCGAGAGCTTGATGGCGGATTCGCCGCCGGCTTCGGCGAGACGCTTGTTCAGTGATTCGCGCATCGCCATGAGCGGAGCGGCGTCGACTTCGACTTCCAGGTAGAAGTGAGGAACTGTAATTTTTGATTCCAACAAACGGCGGGCGATCGTCTGGCGCATGCCGCCAACCGGAAGGTCACCGTCGGGTTGGATGCCTTTGCCGTCGGCGGGCGGAGCCACCGCGACGTTCAGCGGACCGGAAGGGGCGGAGGCGGCCGGAGCCGAAGCAGCGGCGGTGACATCACGACCGACGACACGACCCCCCGGACCGGTGCCGGGAAGATTGGCGACATTGAGGGCGGCTTTTTCAGCCATACGCTTGGCGTAAGGCGAGGCCTTGGTGCGGGAAGCGTCAGACTGCGGCGAGACGGAGCCAGCGGAAGCGGGAGCAGCGGGGACGCAGCTCACTTCGGCCTTCTCGGGGATCGCGGGGACGGCGGTGGCGGGAGCCTTGGGCGCTGGAGCGGCGGCGGGCTCTGGGGCCGTTTCGCCTTTCTTCCCGATAGCGCAGATGGGTGCGCCGACAGGCAGCTGGGCTCCGGCCGCCGCATAAATCTTAAGGATTGTGCCGGGGACGGTGCAGGAAAGTTCCATCGTCGCCTTGTCGGTTTCGACTTCGGCCAAGATGTCGCCAAAGGCCACCACTTGGCCTTCTTTGATGTTCCATTTCACCAAGGTACCGACCGACATCGTGTCGGAGAGCTTGGGCATATCGATAATTTCAGCCATCGGTTTTAAAAGTAAGAGGGTAAGGGGTTAGGCGAGTACCTTGAGCGCTTCGGCGACGACGCGTTCGACGCTGGGCATCTGTAAGTCTTCCATGCGCTTACAGTAAATCTGCGGAGCATCGATGGAGGATACGCGATGGACGGGAGCGTCCAGTTCATCAAAGGCCTTGGACTGAATCAGGTAAGCGATTTGGGCGTCGACGCCGCAGAAAGGCTTATTCTCTTCGACCAATAACGCGCGGTGCGTTTTGCGTACCGATTTTAAGATGGTTTCCTCATCGAGCGGACGAATCGAGCGAAGATCGACGACTTCTACGCTGACGCCATGATCTTTTTCGAGAATTTCCGCGGCTTTGAGCGAGGTGATGACGGCGCGGCCGTGGGCGACGATGGTGAGATCTGTTCCGACGCGCTTAACGTCAGCGACACCGATAGGTACGATATAATCTTCGTCGGGGACTTCGCCTTTGTCGTTATAAAGAATGGTGTTCTCCATCACGTAGACGGGATCGTTATCGCGAATGGCTGCTTTGAGCAGGCCCTTGGCGTCGTATGGAGTGGCTGGACAGACGACTTTGATGCCGGGGTGCGAAGCGAGGATTGCTTCAGGCGTGTGCGAGTGCGTCGCGCCGACGTTCGTGCCGCCGTTGGCTGGGCCGCGGATCACGATAGGGCAGTTAATCAGCCCTCCGGACATATAACGGATGTTGCCTGCGTTATTGACGATTTGGTCAAAGGCGACGTACGAGAAGGACCAGAACATCAGCTCCATGACTGGGCGGATGCCGAGCATCGAAGCACCGATGCCAAGCCCGATGAAGCCGGCCTCCGAAATCGGGGTGTCGACGATGCGTTTCGGCCCGAACTCCTTGAGCAGTCCTTCGGTCACCTTATAGGCCCCGTTGAACTGAGCGACTTCTTCGCCCATGATGACGACGTTTTTGTCGCGGTTAAGTTCGTCGCGCATCGCGGCGCGGAGCGCCTCGCGGTAGGAAATGACAGCCATGGAAATTATTATTCGAAAATGATGGTGCCGCGGCTGGTAGTCTTGGGACCGCGGTTATCTTCTTCCCAGTAGATATGCTTGGTAATATCGGCGAGGGTCGGGTCGGGCGACTCGTCGGCGAAGATAGCCGCCTTGTCGGCCTCGGCCATGGCCGCGTCATTGATGGTCTGAGAAAGTTCGGGTGTCAGGACTTTCTCGCGGAGCAATTCTTGTTCGAAGAGCAAAACCGGATCCTTCTTGTCCCGGTAGGTCTTGATTTCTTCCTTTTCCCGATAGGTCTTGTCCGGGTCGGCCATCGAGTGCCCGAAATAGCGATAGGTGAAGATTTCGAGTACGGTGGGCTTGGATTCTTCGTGAGCGCGTTTTAGCGCCAGCGCCGTCTTGGCCCGCACTTCATAGACATCGTGACCGTTGATGACATCCCAAGCCATGTTGTAACCTTCGGCGCGTTTGGCCAAACAGCCAGGGTGTGCGGTCGAGCGCTCTTGGGAGGTGCCCATGGAATAGCCGTTATTTTCAACGACGAAAATCACCGGCAAGTCCCAGAGTGAAGCCAGGTTGTAGGCTTCATGGACCGCACCTTGATTAACGGCACCATCTCCCATGAAGGTGAGGCAGGAGCCTTTTAATCCCTGGTATTTGACGGCGTAAGCAAGTCCGGTGCCCAGGGGAGCTTGGCCGCCGACGATGCCGTGGCCGCCCCAGTAATTTTTATCAGGCGCGAAGTAGTGCATCGAGCCGCCCTTACCCTGGGAGCATCCGGTGACTTTGCCGGTTAATTCGGCCATGCACTCGTTCATGCCCATGCCGACCATGAGCCCGTGGCCATGGTCGCGGTAACCCGTGATGAGGTGGTCGTTTTTACCTAAAAGGGAGATGGTACCCGCCGCCACCGCTTCTTGGCCGACGTAGAGGTGGAGGAATCCGCCGATCTTTCCCTGTTGGTAGATACGGATGCAGCGCTGCTCAAAATGGCGGATACGTGCCATTTTAGTATAAAGGGCTATTTTCGCCTCTTTGGTCATGGAGGCGTTGACGGGATCTTTGGCGTAAGCTGAAGGCCCGGCAGGGTGCTTCAGTGATTCCGGATGAGTTAGGACAGCGGGCTTGGCCACGGTGGTTCGTTTCGGTTGATTGGAGGGGTCTGACGAGGAAGGTCAAGCGAACCCTCCCGACTCCCTAATTTGCCTTGACCCGCCTTGCCTGCCCCCTCCCTTTTTGCCTTACCTGTAAATCTTACGGGTAACCCCTTATTATGGAAGAAACCCACGAGGCCTTAGCCCGAGAATTCACCGTCCAGAACCGCATGGGCATTCATACCCGCCCCGCGGCCCAAATCGTCCGGCTGGCAAACCGCTATCCGGAGGTCGAAGTGACCGTTTCCAAGGACGACGAGTCGGTCAACGGCAAGAGTATCATGGGTCTTATGATGTTGGCCGCCGGGCAGGGATCTAAACTACGGTTTTCCGCGCAAGGCAAAGATGCCGCCCAATTCTTGGACGAGATGGATAATCTCTTTGCCCGTAAGTTCGACGAATCCTAAAGTTTGGTATGTTCGTACTCCTCGCTAGTTTAATGTTGGCGGCGGCTGGCGAGGTTTCGCCCCCTCCGGCTTTTATTGCTGACGCTGAAGTGGTGCGCTATCTGAAGCCTGTTGAGGCCAAGGAATGGGAACTCTATATGCGGATGACAGAGCAAGGCCAACAACGGACACAGGTAGGTACGAGCATCGTCAATTCGGCAAATATCCCGCGGGGAAAGACCGGCGGCGTTGTGGAAACCCCCGAACATATAAAAGCTCGCGGAGCTGGCATCATCGCCGAAGGGAATGCAAAAATCCAGCAGGCTCTGCCGTCGTTAAACCGTTTGCGCGCCAGCGCGACTGCTCGCCAATTAGATTCTATAAAGACGATTAATACGACCGAGGAGCTCGCTCAGACGCTTTGGAGTAACGCCATCAATTTATCGGCTGTCCGTCTGGCTAAGCTGGCTCGCGAAGGCGGGTACAAGGAAGTACACTTAGTCGGCTCCATGACGATTTTAGAGGATGAAAATATTATCCGGACGCCAGCGCTAACCGATTCGATTCGCGCTGCCTGGCTGAAGGCAGACGCCGCCAAATTACTCGCGCACACTCCCGACGCCGGCTACTCTTACGGAGTGCCATCCGGGGGTGAAGGCGCTCCGTCGCTCGCCAAGGGATTGAAGACGGCCAGCTCGATTCGCCAGGTGGCGTTGGTTTGGGCCGAAGTCTACCCATTGGCCTCCGATAATAGCGCGGCTTTACTCATGGTCCGACTCGCGGACGCTTATTCGATGCGTCTGATCGGCTCCGAAGTTTTCTTGACGACCATGGGACCCGCGGACGCCTTTCCCAAGGCCTATGTTGGATCGATATTCCTGAAAGATCAGCGCAGTTTTATTCCCCGCCTGACGGCGTCTGGCGATTGGTTGCTTTCTTATGACCGTACCAATTCGGCTTTAAGCAACGCGCTGCTCAGGCATTTTTGCGTCCGGATCGGCAACGTCGGCGTCGGGGCCAGCAGTTCGGTGACAGCAATCATCGGCGGCGATGCTCCGGGACTTGATGGAGCGCGGGCGAGTTGGAAAACCGCGCCTGAAAAAGGCCCGGCCCTGTCCCCCAGTTTTGTCGTGACGGCGACGCTTAATGGTGCGGCCACGACCGAGGTCGGCCAATTAGGTCTTAAGGTCGAAGAGCCGGTGAAGCCCGCGACCAAATAGGCTAAGTCTTTTTGCTCGCCGCCTTCAGTTCGGCCAGGGTGGCCTTCTTAATTTTCTTAACTTTGGCGGCGGTGAGCAGTTGATGTGGGCGCGTCATCCGGTCGATGAACAAGATACCTTGGCAGTGATCGTGCTCGTGTTGGACGCATCGGGCGAGCAGCCCTTCGCACTCCATCGTGTGCGGCGCCCCGTCGGCATCGCGGAAACGCACGATGGCCCGCTCCACGCGTTCGACTTCACCCGTGACGCCCGGAAAGGAGAGACAACCCTCAGTGTAGCAGTCCTTTTCGCCAGCCGGTACGGTCACGTGGGCGTTGGCCAAGAGCATCGGCATGACCTTGGCCGTTTCGACGATTTTTCCGTCTAGCAAAAGCGGGTTTTCTTCGTCGCAGATATTTAAGACGAAAAGTTGTAAGGAAAGACCGACCTGTGGGGCGGCCAGCCCGATGCCGCGCGCTTTGCGCATCGCGGAGAGCATGGCTTCTCCCAAGGTGCGTAGCGGCGGCCCGAATTCACGGACGGGCTCGCCAGGCATCCGCAAAAGCGGGTCGCCGTAAGTCCGGATGGTGAATTCTGCCATACGTCTTGGTTACTCGGTGTCGCCTTGGGGGAAAGGGAAAAATTTCAAGGCTTGGTGCCGTAGTCACCTTTTTCGCAGCGGCGGACGAAGGCCTCCGTGCGCTTGCGGATGCGGTCCCATTTCTCGCGGAGTTCCTGGGTCTCGTCGGCGGTGATGCGGTGGTCTTCCATCGCGTCGGCGACGTCGGCGATGAGTAAGCCAAATTCGCGGACGAGGGCGTTGGCTGCTTTGTCTAGGTTGCCGCTCGGGGCTTCGCCTTCGATTGGCGTGAACTGACCGCCCGCACGTCGAGCGAGCCAGTCGATGATGCGGGTGTCGCCGGTTAGGTCGATCAGCAGGGCGGTGCGGTGGAGCGGGTTGGGTTGGCCGCTACCTTTTTCGGCCGGCTCTCGCCATTTGTAGAGCATCGAGGGAGAGACGCCGAGCGACTTGGCAATCTCCCCGTGCTTATTAAGCTGGCTGTCCTTGCCGCCACCCTGGCCGGCCTTGAGCAGGGCGTCCTGCAGTACATGGTGCGCTTCCTTGATGGGGGTGAGGCGGGGTGCGGGCGGTTTCTTGGCCATGGTCGAGCATAGGGCGGGGAGTGCTCAGCCCGCAAGCGTGCGAGGGATATTACAGGTTTTTCACCTTATTGTAAGACGGTCGGGCCAGAAAAGATTGGAAAGCGGGAAGGGGGTCGACATCTTTGACTGCATGACGCTTTTCGCCGCCTCCCCTGAAGAGGTTTCCTTGGTCCTACCAATCGGTCTGCTCGTCGCTGGTTTGGTTTTGATCGGGGCGGAGTTCTTTCTTCCGACGGTCGTACTTGGTTTCATCGGCGCCGTTGTCTCCTTCGCCGGCATCTATCTTTCGGCGGAGGCGGGCTTCCTCACCTGTGCGGTGTTTTGCGGCGTATTCCTGGTCGTCTTAACGCTCGAGTTCTTCGCGTTTCGCCGCCTCCTGCCGCAGACTAGCATCGGCCGGTCGATGATCAACGCCAGCAGTAATGAAGGTGCCGCCGTGCCCGCCGCCGCCGGTTACGCCGTCTACGTCGGTAAGACTGGCAAGGCCGCCACCGTCCTGGCGCCTTCGGGCACGATTGAGATCGACGGCACCTTGATTGAAGCCTTTTCCCTCGACGGTTTTGTCGAACGTGGTGCCGCCGTCGTCGTCACCGAGGCTGGCTCCGGCCGCGTGACCGTCCGCCGCTCTCGCTAACCTTTCCCCTCTCATTCCTACCATGCCTAACATCATCATCTGGATCGCAGCCGGTGCCCTGCTGCTCTTCGTCCTCTTCCTGCTCTCCTTCCTCGCCGTCTGGGTGCGTGCGCGACTCGCCGGTGCCGAGGTCGGCCTGTTCGACCTCGTCGGCATGCGTCTGCGCAGCGTTCCCTACGCCGTGATTGTTGACGCCAAGATCGCCGCCACCAAGGCCGGTCTCTCGGTCGAGGTCGAGAAGATCGACGCCCACTACCTCGCTGGCGGCAATATCGTGCAGACGGTGCAGGCGCTCATCGCCGCCCAGAAGGCCGGCTTACACCTCGACTGGAATCGCGCCTGCGCGATCGACATCGCCACCCGCGGGACGAATAAGTCCGTCCTCGAGGCCGTGCTCACTTCCGTCAGCCCCAAGGTCATCGACGTGCCTAATCCGGCCAGCGGCCGTACCACGATTGACGCCGTTGCCAAGGATGGCATCCAGGTGAAGGTGAAGGCTCGCGTCACCGTTCGCACCAACCTCGACCGCTTCGTTGGCGGCGCCCAGGAAGAGACCATCATCGCCCGCGTCGGCGAAGGTATCGTCACCACCATCGGCTCCTCGGAGAGTTATAAGATCGTCCTCGAGAACCCCGACCGCATCTCCAAGACCGTCCTCGAGCGCGGTCTCGACGCCAATACCGCGTATGAGATTATGTCGATCGACATCGCGGACGTCGATGTCGGCGACAATATCGGCGCGATGCTCCAAGAGGCCCAGGCCAACGCAAACAAGAACATGGCGCAGGCTCAGGCCGAAATCCGTCGCGCGGCCGCCGTCGCGCTCGAGCAGGAAATGCGCGCTCGGGTCGAAGAGATGCGTGCCCGCGTCGTCGAAGCCGAGGCCCAGATCCCGCAGGCTCTGGCCGACGCGTTGCGTTCCGGCCGCATGGGCTATATGGATTTCCAGCGTCTCGAAAACCTCCGTTCCGACACCGAGATGCGTAAGGGTATCGCTGGTGACGGCCCTGCGCCCGGCACCAAGGCCTAAGTATGGAGCTGGGACTCTTTATTAAAATCGCCATCGGCGTGGTCGCGTTCGCGGCTTGGGTCGCCGGCCAGATGAAGACGGAGGCTGGCCAGCCCGCCCCGATTGCCGTGCCGCCGTCCGTGCCGCGTCGCACCCGTCGGGTGCGCAATGCGCCGCCGCCTCTCGCGCCGGAGCCGGAGCCTTCCGCCACGGTCGGCGCGACCCATCTCGACGATACTTCCCTCGTGGTCACGCGGCCCGCGCGCGCGCAGTCGCGCCTGCAGTTTCGCGGCTCGGCCGCGCTCCGGCAGGCAATTGTCGCCCGCGAAGTTCTTGGCCTGCCGCTGTCCCTCCGTCCGCCGCGCTTCTGATCAACGGCGCGGTGCGAAGATGCGCGCGGCCAGGTAGGGCAAAGCGCAACAAAGCACGATGGCGGCGCCAGAAGGCATCCACGCTAGGTAATAAGAAAGATAGAGGCCACCGATCCCGCCGAGTAGGGCGCAAGCAACCGCCCAACCCATCACTTGGGGTAGCGTGCGACCGAGCAGGACGCCGGTGGCCGCAGGAATGACAAAGAGCGCGGTTGTCAGGAGCGCGCCCACGAGGCGCACGCAGGCCACTGCACCAAGGGCCACCAAGCCGAGTAAGATGGCGCGCAGGAGAGCGGGTTTGGCGCCGAGCAGCCGCGCATATTCTTCGTCAAAAGAAGCCAGCTCCATTTCCTTATGCAGGATGCGCAGACTCGCGAGTACGACGAAGGCCGTGACGGCGATGATAGCGATGTCCTGAGGGCCGACGGATACCACGCTGCCAAAAAGCAACCCCGTGAAGTCGCGCCACGAATGCGCCAACTGCATCATGGCAATCCCGGCGGCGAACATCACTGAAAGCATCACGCCGATGGCGCTGTCTTCGCTGGTACCTTTGCGGGCAGAAAGCCAAGCCGCCCCGGCGGCGGTCAGCAAAGCGGCGGCGAGAGCTCCGAGATAAGGAGAGATGCCCAGCAACATCGCGCCGACGACTCCCGGTAAGATCGAATGGGTCAGGGCCGTACTCACGAAGGCCATACGGCGAAGCACCACGTAGGCGCCCAAGCAGGCGCAGGTGAGGCCTCCGAGCACGACAGCCCAAAGGGCTCGCACGAAGAAGGCTTCGGCCAACGGTTCGCGGATGGTCTCAAGCATGGTGATGGGGGCCGTGCCCAGCGCAGGAGTGGCTGGTGGTGATGGCACCGTTTTTTATTTCCAAAATACGATCAAACCGACGCGAGTCGGCCGGGTCGTGCGTGGCCATGATAACCGTGAAGGGGTGACCTTGGTCGAAAAGAAATTTCTCGACGATATCGCGACTCGCTTGATCCAGGGCCGCAAAAGGTTCGTCGAGCAGGAGGATTTCGGCGCCTTGCACGGTGGCCCGAGCCAGCAGGCCGCGTTGGAGCTGGCCCCCTGAAAGCGTATGTACCGGGCGATCAGCTAAATCAGTGAGCCCCATGAGGTCGAGGGCCCGATTCACCTCTTGATTGCCGTGATGGCATTCCTCGAACCATCCGTGGTGAGCATAGGTTCCCATTTGGACCAGCCGCCGGAGTTGCAGGGGAAAGTTTTCCGTAAAAGTTGGGCGTTGAGAGAGGTAGGCCACTCGGCTTCGACCCAGGGCGGGAGGCGAACCTAAAACTTGGACCTTCCCTGATCGGGGTTTGATGAGTCCGGCCAAGACGCGGAGGACGGTTGATTTTCCGGAGCCATTAGGTCCGATGAGAGCGGCACGGCAGCCGCAAGGTATCTCAAAGGTGGCCTGTTCGAAGGCGAGGTGGCCATCAGGCCTTGCGGATGCTGACAGATCCGTGGCTTGCACGGCGATACCCCGACAAGGGGCTTTTTCGACTGAAGCGTAGGGCAGTGTTGGGATTAATTCTAGGGGCACATCATTAATGCGTTGAAGCCAAGTGGGAAAATGAAGGCTCATGGTTTTAAGAGAGCGGCCTGAAGTTTTCGACCATTTCTAAGCATCATGCTTGCCCAAGTGCCACCTTCTAGGCCTTTGGGCTCTAGGAATTCGAAGGAAAGTTGAAGCGGAGGCGGTATTCCGGCGTCTCGGCAAAGTTGTTGAGCGATCACATCGTTTTGGCCGTCGTCGACCACCACGACCCTAACCCCCTGGATGCGGATGGTTTCAAGAAGCTTAGAGAACTGTTTCGCAGAGGGGTCGGCTGCCTCAGTTGAAGTGCTCTGTAAGATCGTCGAAGCTATGGTCAGACCGTAGCGATGCGCAAAAGGCCCAAGGTTGGCATGCTGGGTGATGATTCGGCGTTGATTTATAGGAACTAAGGCAAAAGACCTACTCAGGTTGTTATCAACGGACATGACATCTTTAACTAACTGGTTATAAGCATCTTCCATGCTTACCTGCGGGTATAAAGATTGGAGTTTTTCGCGTAATTTTTCGACGATTTTTAGCACCAGGATTGGATCCGTCCAGACGTGTGGGTCTGGCGCGCTTTGTTTACCTATTACCTGGAAGGTGGGCCCAGCTTCTAGGGTTAACCAGAGGGTGGCATCCTCCCGATGGTTTGCTTTAATCCAGTCAGCCAGCCAGGGCTCAAGCTCTGGGCTTAAACCAACGATTAGCTCAGCTTTTGCCAGGTCTCGGGCGTCATTAGCGTTGATTTGATAGCCGTGGAGCTCGCTTCGCTCCGGCACCAAGCTCCGGTGTCTATATCCAGATGGAAGGATAATGGAGACCCAGTCATCCGGAATGGTGAAGCTGGAAATCACCCCCCCCGCTTTGCTCGGAGAATCATCCCCCCAGCCGGGTTGAGGACTTAAGAAAATTAAGACTAAAAGGGTAAGTCGAAGCACCGGAGAAAGGGTGTAGCAAAACGGCTAACAATTGCAAGTTATTTGCAGTTACTGACTGTAACTTTAGTTCCTTCTTTTGCATTTGCCAGAGGAGCATTGTCGACTAACAAAGAACTCCCCATGCCCCACTTTCGAGTTGTTTTCGCTATTATTTTAGCGGTGCTCACCACGGCCGTTGGCGTCATTGGGCAGACTGCCAAGGGCGATGAGGCTGCTCCGGTCAAAGGAGCTGGGTCAAAGGCCCCCGTCTCTGTAAAAGATGTCAAATTCACCCAGACAAAATTGGGCGGCCAGATCTACCCCTGGAATCGGATGCAGGTTGAATTGCAGGCAAACTATAACCCCGCCAGCGCTGATCCGAAAGCCATCGTGAACAAGCGGTATGTGGATAAAATAAAAGTAACCGTGACGCAAATTTACAAGAATGCCTCTAAAGATGCCAAAGACTGGAATTATTATCGAGCGAGCGCGACGGTTTTGACCATGGAAGTGCAGCAGCCCCGCTCCGTTGTTTTTTACCTTCCCGGAGATATCGTCAAGCGCGACGTCTTGCACAAGGAGCCTGACTATTATTTCGTCCAAATTGAGGTCGGTGGTAACGAAGTTCCTTTATTTGATGCCGCTGGGAAGATCGCCGCCGATCATGCCCGGGCCGTTCATAAGGATATTTCCAAAAAAGCTGATTTTGATAACGCCAAAGACGCTGCCGATCGCGGAGTCGGGGTTTCGGCCGGGATCTTGCGCCCGCAGTATCTGGTTCTTTATGCGGATACCGTGGTCGTACCGCCTTCGCCGGAGTTTATCCGCGAGGACGTGCCTACTCGCTAATTAACCCATAAACCACGGACTTTTTTATGAGCCAGAAGAAGGCCACTATTGTAAATCTCGCCGCGTCGCATGTCTCGGTCTCACTTTTTGGCGTCCAATCCAAAGGGTTGGTGCTCGAAAAATTTTACGTCGAAGAAATCGCCCCCGGTCTGACTAATGATGACGAGTGGCTGAACACAGCGATGGGCGCTTTGGGCAACCTAGTCACCACGTACGGTATTTCGGGACAAGTTACGGTCATCGCTCCCAGCTTTCTGCTCCTCCAGAAATCTTTGAAGGTGCCTCAGGTTGAGCGCCAACGTCAGGCTCAGATCGTCGCCTTTGAAGCGCAGAATGCCATTCCTTACCCACTTAATGAGGTGATTTGGGATAGCCAGGTCATGGCCTCCGACGGGGTTGAGGCCGAGGTCCTCCTTTTTGCCCTGCGTACCGAGATGGCGAGCAAGATTGCCAACCTCGTTGCAGCCACCGGCCTGCGGCCCCTGTCTGTCCAGGCCGCTCCGTTGCTCGACAGCCAAGCCTTCCTGCTGGCCGGCGGTTCGGCTACGGAAGAAGTGCTAATCATCAACATCGGCGCCCGTTCGACCACCCTCAGTTTCATCGGCCCAAGCGGTTCCAATATCCAGACGGCCAATATCGGAGGTAATCTCCTGACCCAAGGGGTGTCCGATAATACCGGGCAACCCTTCATGAATGCCGAAGCCATTAAGGTCGGCTATTATTCAGGTGTCATCCATTTGCCGGAGTCGGACCCACAGGTCGCCATCCTTCAGGCAAATGCCCAAAGCTTCATTCGCCGCTTAACCCAAGATATCAATCGTCGGTTAATCAATGTGCGTCGCGGAACCGCCGGCCGTCAGCCCACCCGCATTTTGCTGACCGGGCGTGGTTCGCTGGTCTCGGGCCTTTCAGAGCAACTCTGCGAAACCTTGCGGATGCCCGTTGAGCCTTTTGACCCCTCCTCGGTTTTGGCCCTCGGTGCAGACGTGGATCCGGAGAACATGCAGCGCGCCCGTCACCAAATTTCGGAAGTCATCGGTGAGGCCGCTCGATTGGTCCTCACTCATGTAACGGGGGTTAACCTGATTCCCCGCGATATCGCCGCCCAGCTTGCCTTTGATGGTCGCAAGCCAGGTTTATTGGTCGCCGCACTTCTGATGGCCTTGATCCCTTGGCCGATTTGGTGGGCTTTTGATAAGGGCGCGGATACTAACCGAGAACTTTCCGCCAAATTGGTAAAGCGCAAAACCGAGTTGGGAGGCCATCAGGCCGCGATTGAAGAAACGCGAAAAAAGGCTACGGAAATTTTTGCGATTAACAAAAAATTAGAGGATGTGGCGCTGAGTCGGCCTAATTGGCCCGCCTTCCTGTCCGACCTCCAGTCGCGCGTCTCCAGCTGTAAGAATACGTGGATTGAAGAACTCGAGGTAAAGCGCGTCGTGCCCCCGGCCGTCACGTCCGTCGAGCCGCCGCCTCCTGGGACCGTCGTAGTTCCGCCCGTCGAAGTCACTAAAATCGTCCTCACGGCCCGTTTCCTTTTGCCTGAAATTTCACCAGGCTCCAATTTCGCAAAGAAGCCTTACTCCACCCGCGAACAAGAGTTGCTCGCGGTCCTGCGTAAATCGCCGTTCATCGCGGAAATCCCCGACGCCGACATCAAGCAGAATTTCAACCCGGCTAACTCTCCCAAGATCACCCTAACTTTGGTCATCCGTAAGGACACGGCTCTCTAAGATGGATAATTTTAAGAAAAACAAAATTTTTTACGTCGGACTCTCCCTCGTTGGATTAATCTTCATTGCCGGAATCTACTTTGCCGTTGTTTCCGTGCTCGACCAGAGCAAGACGGCTTTGGCGCTGGAGAAGGTCAAGAAGGAGACCGCGGCGCTTCTGGCCGGACACGTTTTCGCTCATGAAGACCGGGCGATTTCCCTGACGGATGAAAACGTTAAGAATGCGGCCAAGGACTTGGCAGACCTGAACGAACAGCTGGCGGCCTTGCGTACCAGTATCGCGAGTAATCCGGAACTGATTATTCGTGGTAAACAATCCACTAACTCCAACGAGTTGAACGCGACGTTGAAGCAGTCGGTTGACGAATGGAAGAAGCTGGCGGTCGACCACGACGTAAAGATTTTGCCGAACGACCAGTGCGACTTCGGGTTTCGCCGTTATATCCGCAACCCTGGCACCTCGCCTAAGCGCGAATTCCAGCGGGTCGACCAGCAGCGGCTGATCATCGATTTCCTTTACCGCCAATTGGTAGAATCGCGCCCTGCCTCGGCACCCCTGCTTCTGCTCTCGGTTGACCGTGAGCCAGTCGAGACTTACGTGTTGATCCCAGAAGGCAAACCGGGTGCCGGCACTTATGGTCCCGAAAATGAAAGCAGCCGAAATGAAAACGACGAATTTTCCCCGACCCGGACCTTTGACCGTATGGGCTTAGTCGAGACCTTATCCTTCCGACTGCGTTTTGCGGGAACGACGCCGACGCTGCGTACCTTTGTTAATAAAATAAGAAATTCCGGACGGGCGTTCGCCATCACCGCCGTGGAGGTCCGCCTCCCCAGCCCAGAAATCACCAAGGCGATCGGCATCATCGCCGCGCCCGGCGCCCCCACGGCTCCGGCTGTAGCTAACCTCCCCGGTTTTTTTGCTGAAGATACCGCGGCCAGCGCCAGCAAAGCCAAGTCTTCAGGTGCCACGCCCAAGGAAGTCCGAACGCTCGTCTTTAAAGAAACTCCCTCCGAGTTCATCGTCCAAGTCGACTACCTTAGCATCCCTGAGGAAAAACCAGCTGCCCTTGAGGGCGAAGCCAAGAAATAAGCCTACCATCCATGAACACACCTCGTAAGGATCTTATTTTCATTATCGCAGCTGGCGTACTGCTTACCTTGGCGGTTACGGTTGCTTGCCTCCTCGATGGTATTTCGCCCGAGCTTACCCCGAAATGGATTAAGCCAATCGTCTTAGACGAACAGGCCGCAGGTGTCCAAATCCCGCAGCTTTTAGCATCCCCTAAGGGTATCGAGTATCCGGCGACGCCCCGGGCATCCTTGCTTGATAATATTAAGGATTGGTTAAGCCCAGAGGAAAATGAAGACAGTTGGGACTACGATTTATTTACGACCATCGATGTCGTTTGGGATCCGGCGACGAAAGATTACGTCCCAAGCCGCCGAAAGATTGAACCTTTGCCGCCGTTCGGAGTCGCGTTGGTGAATGCCGAACACCCCAAATATCCCTACGTCTTAAGGTCGACGATGGCAGGGCGCTCAGGGAAAGAAGAGGATCGCGAGTTCTCGATCGAAAATATCGCCACCAAGGAATACTTTGACCGCTGTAAGATTAAGAAGCCGCTCAGTGCGACGGTTCCCATCACGCCGCTCTCTTATAAATCAGTAAAGGAAAAAGATGCCGAGGGCTTTACGTCGACCCGAAATGTTCTACGCCTTGATGATAAACAACTTGGGCAGGTCGTCGAAATCGACGACATTAAGCCGTTAGAATTCCCGAATAAAACCGACCTCTATTTGGCCTCAACTTCCGACCCAGCCGATACCTGGGTGCTCCACGCGGTTGGGGATAAGTTCACCTATAAAGGGGCGCTCTACGTGGTCAAAGGCATTGACTTGGATGCCAAGACCGTGACCGTTGATAAGACCTTCACGCCGAATCCTAAGAAGGGGAGGAAAACATTTACCGAGGCCTTGACGGTCGCGGCTCCGATTCCGGTCGTAAAACCCATTTCCACTCCGAAAACGCCGCTTAAAAAATAATCCCTTTACCAACCCCAGAATTGTATGAAGAAAAAACTCCGCACCCCATTTACTTGGGCCATTATTGTCGCCATCGTTATCGCTGGCACGTTGGTCGCCCAAGATGCCGATCCCATTCAGAAGAAAACCCAACTTCTTATCGAGGCGCTGAAAGCGCGGGAAGAGGGTAGCCTGGCCCTTGCTCAAGAGAAGTATGAGCAAATCCTGCAAATTGATGATAAAGATGTCGGGGCCTTGGAAGGTCGCGATGCAGTGAAGGCTGCGATTGATGCCGCCGCCCTGGAGAAGAAAAAGGCCGAAGACGCCGCCGCTCCAGCTCCGACGCCCTCCGCTGCTCCGGTCGTCATGGCAAAGCCCGAAACCGCCTTGGATGCGGTGGTCAGTGATCACCAAAAACTCTTTGCCGAAGTCGAAGCGGCCACTACTTACGCCAATCAGTTAGCCAAAGACGGGAATTTTGCAGATGCGTTGGCCAAATTAGACGGGGCGTTTTCTGCCTTGCCGAACACGAGTGCCGCCCAGCCTTACCGAGACAAAATCTCTTTAGCCAAGCAGGATATCATTTTGAGACGCGAGGCCATCAATCCTAGCGACGAGCTGAGCCGTTTGCGCCAGATTACGAAAACGACATTTTCAAACTGTGACGACGCCATCTCCAAGGCCCAATCGCTAATCCGCAAGGGCGGAGCCGCGAACCTAGATGAGGCTATCAGTGAACTCGATCGCGCGGAGAAAGCCCTGCCGGAGAATATTTCCTCAACAACTTTTAAGTCTCGCATCAAGGAAGCCAAAGCAGGTGCCTTGGCCCGCCGTGCGCTGGTCGCCATGGAAGCTCGCGAAATGAGCCGGGCTGACGAAAAAATCCGCGAATACGAAAAACTCATGGGGGCAGATGACGCGAGCGCCCGCCGACTCCGGGCTGAATTCAGCGCGAAGAAGATGAACCCTACCTATCGTAATGTCGACGACGTCTCGCCTGGCCTACGGGCGAAGGACGACAAGGTGGACGAACTTTTGGTCAAAGGCCGCGCGCGTTACCTGTACGGTGATTACCAAGGCGCCCTCGAGGCCTACCGCGAAGTTCTCCAGTACCAGCCAAATAATTCGGAGTCCAAGGCCTATCAGGTCCGAATCCGGGAAATTCTTTCGGAGAACTCGGGTCAATGGAATCGCGGTGTGACTAAGGGTAAGTTGCTCGAGCTCCTCGATGAAACTTGGAAGCTCCCGGAAGTATTTAATCGCGAAAGCATCAAAGAAGGCGGCGTTTCTACCACCGACCCCGTCATCGAGAAACTCCGCTCGATCACCTTACCTGAATTGACTATCCGTGAAATGACCTTGGACCGGGCGATTCAGCAGCTGAACAATGCCGGCCAGACTTACGACAAGGACCAAAAAGGCGTGAATATGGTCGTAATGGATCCGGAACGTAAGAATCCGTTGATCCCGAATACCAGCTTGCGCAACCTGACGCTCGAGAAGGCGCTCGAAATCATCACCAAGCAGGCTAACTTCACTTTCACGATTAGCCAAGGCATCGTTGAAATCCGTCCTGATTCTGGATCCAACGATTTGGAAACCGAATTCTTCAGTCTTAACAGTGGTGCTGAAATGAAAATGACTGGCATGTCAGCCGGCGGTGGTGCGGCGGGTGCAGCGCCTGCCGCAGGTGCGAGCCCGTTCGGTGGTGCGGCGGGTGCGGGCGCGAGCGCTGGCGGAGACGGTAGCCCTCGTAACGAGGCCTTGAAGAGCTTCTTGGTTCGTTCGGGCGTCCCCTTCGAAGGCGTGACCGGTGCCCAACTCAATTACGATGGGACCAATCTCATCGTCACCCAGAATCGGAAGAATCTCGATCGCGTCCGTAATATTCTCCGTCGCTATTCGGACATTAAGCAGGTCCACATCGAGGCTAAGTTCATCGAAGTGGCTCAGAATACACTCAATGAATTGTCGACCAACTTCCGGCTGTCGACTTTGACGCCTAATATCGATGTGACCACCGGTCTGCCAAACGGAACGTTTACCAACACCGTCCGAGCCCAGACGAATCTTCGTTCGTTGAACTCGACCTTTGGTTCGACTTCATCCGCCCGCCAAGGA